>JAFRSR010000143.1 GCA_017427485.1 Kiritimatiellia bacterium | reverse complement strand
TTCCAGCGGTACGTGCGGCGGCGGTTCTGCTCAAAGCCGTCGACGCGGATCGTGTTGTGCGCGCGCGTGGAGAGAACGTACTTGCGGCAGTCGGAGGAATCGTACATGTAGTTGCCGCCCTCGGTGAGCATTACCTTGCCGTAGGCGTGCATCACGAAATTGAGCTTGTCCTCGTGCTGGTGTCCGCGCCCGAACGGGGAGCCGTCCATGTAGCCCCACACGGCGTCCTTCGCCCAGGACGTGCGGAACACCACCGCGCCGGCCCACGGGAACACGGTAGAAAGGTAGTCGGGCGGCGTGCCCTCCTTCCCTCCCGTCGCGAACCAGCGGAAGTCGGCGCGGTCGGGATAGAGTTCCGACGCCCTGCGGCACCAGCGCGCGACGTTGACGTTCGAGCCGTCGTTGATGGCCGGCGTGCCGGCCGAGGGCGTGGAGATGCGCACGTACGCCTCGAACATCTTCTCGAGTCCCTTGCGGATGAACTCGGGCTTCTCGAGGCCGAGCTGCTCGTAAAGATCAAACACGCCCAGGTAGTTGGAGATCACCACGCCGTGGTAGCCGGTGGCGAGCTCGTACTGGAAGCCGTCGGGATAGACCTGCCGCGAGAACTCCTCCTGCAGGCGCTTGAGCGCGTACGCCTTCCATTCGGGCGCGTCGTTCAGGAACGGGTAGAGGAGCGTGATGCGCAGGAGGCCGTGCAGCTCCATGAGGAGCCAGTTGCCGTTCGTGGAGTTGTTGCGCAGACGCCAGCCATGCTCCCAGATGGAGATGAAGTAGCGCGTGAGGAACTCGTCCGTCACCTGCGGCGACTTCGCGAACGCGGCGACCTGGCGGCTCCAGCCGCTCATGCGGATGCCCGCCTCAATCGTGCGCCAGCAGTGCGTGGCGCCGGGACTTGCCTTTTCCGGCACGAGCGCCTGGTCGAACCAGCTGGAGATCATGTCGATCCACACGGTGACGGCCTTCTCGTCCCCCGTGGCGGTGTAGTACTCGGCGAGCAGCGTCCAGAACGGATGGCGCGAGAGCTGCCAGGTCCACTCCTTGTACTTGTTGAACGTGGGATTCAGGTCCCAGTCCACCTTGTGGTCAGTGAAGTGGTGCGGCATGCCGCAGGAGGAGAGACGGTAGTCCATGATCTCGTCGGCGCGGCGCTTGAGCGCGCGCAGTTCCTTGCCCTTGTACTTCCGTCCGAGCCAGTCCTTGTTGAGCGCGTCGTTCCGCAGCGAGGCTCGCACGTGGCCCGCAAAGACCTTCTCGGCGCCGGCGAGATCGCCCGCGGCCATCTTCGCGGGAATGGACGACAGCGCGGGAATGGATGTGTCGAGGTGTTTCGTGAAAAACTCCTCAGGCGTGGTACGCGGCCCGGCCACACACACGGCGGCGGCGCAGGCGAAAACGACGAACAGCTGTTTCTTCATGTCATTCCTTTCCTTCAATTGCTTCGGTGAGGCGGGCGAGCCAGTCGTCGAGGCGTGCGCGCGTGTCGCATTCCACGATGAGGCGCAGATAGGGTTCCGTGTTCGACTGGCGCACGCAGACCCATCCGGCGTCGTATTCGAGGCGGTAGCCGTCGATCGTCGTGCGTCCGGTCTCCGGCGCGAGCTCCCGTGCGGCCGCCAGCACGCGCGCGATGGCGGCGGGCTTGTCCTCCACCTTGAAGTTCACCTCGCCCGAGTTGGCGTACTTGCCGAGGAGCGGGGCCATGAACGCGCTCACCGTCAGGCCGCGCGCCTTTGCGGACGCGAACGCGCCGAGGATGCGCAGCGCCGCGAGCTCGCCCGAGTCGCAACCGTGGAAGTCGCGGAAGTAGTAGTGTCCGGCCAGCTCGCCGCCGCAGACCGCCTTCACCTCGCGCAGGAGCACCTTCGCGTAGGCGTGGCCGACCTTGCCGATGACGGGCGTCGCGCCCTGGGCGCGGATGGCCTCGATGGCCGCGCGCGAGGTGCGCACGTCGTGGATGACGGAGGCGTTCGGCTCGGAGTAGGTCGAGGCGAGGACGGGGATGAGGTAGTCGGGTTGGATGAACGCGCCCTTCTCGTCCACGAACATGCACCGGTCGGCGTCGCCGTCGAAGATCACCCCGCAGTCGAGTCCCTGCTCGCGCACGACGGCGGCGAGCTGCTCCCGCGACGCCGCGAGGAGCGGATTCGGCGCATGGTGTGGAAACGCGCCGTCTGGTGTGTCATTAATAAACACCGCCCCAGGGAAAAGCTCATGCGCCAAGATCGAGGCCATGCCATCCGAGCAATCGACCGCAACCCGCAAATTGTCAAATTTCAGCCCATGAGCACGCAACCAATCAACATATCGCCTAAGTCGTTGGGGGTCTGTCCCCATTTTCTCGGGGACTGTCCCCACAAAATCCTCGGGCACTGTCCCCGCTTTCTTGGGAACTGTCCCCGCAAAAACCTCGGGGACTGTCCCCATGCGCCGCTCGACCTCGGCGAGGCCGCTGTCGTAGCCAACGGGCAGCGCGCCGCGCTTCGACACCTTGAGGCCGTTGTCGGTGGGCGGGTTGTGGGAGGCCGTGATCATCACGGAGGCGTCAAAGTCGTCCTCCGCCGTGAAGAAGTACACCATCGGCGTCGTGGCGAGGCCGAGGTCGGTCACCTCCGCGCCCGCGTCCGTTAGGCCCCGCGTCAGCGCCGCGGCGATGGCGGGCGACGTCTGCCGGCAGTCGCGCCCGATGAGGAACCGCTTCGCGCCGATCACGCCGGGGAGCTCGCGTCCCACGCGGTAGACGGTGTCGAGGTCGAAATCGGCCCCGAACGTGCCGCGCATGTCGTATGCCTTGAAGAAGCCCATGGGGTTCCCCTTCCCGCTCAGCCGAGCGTCCAGCCGTTGTGGTGGTCCACCTGCAGCATCTTGTTCGCCGCGTCGTTTCCGACGACCTGCTCCCGCGCGGGATCCCACTTCAGGCCCGAGACGCCCAGTCGCTCGCAGATGTTCGCGAGATGCGCGATCGTGATGGAACGGTGCCCCACCGAGCACGGACACGCCGTGCGCCCGCCCGAATAGACGGCGTTGATGAAGTCCATCTCGTGCGACACCCCGCCTTCGGGACGGTAGAGATGCACGTCGCCTTCCTTGAGGTCCTTCTTCTCGTTCCACTTCCTGAGGGATTCCGGACGCTCCAGCTTGCCGCGCGCGACGAAGAGATCGCCCTTCTTGCCGTGGAACTTGAGGCCGTTCGGCAGTTTGTTCGAGACGTGCGCGCGGAAGCCGTTCGCGTACACCACGTCGAACGAGTAGTTCGCAGCCCAGTCGAAGATGCGGTCGTTCGGATCGCGGTCGTGTTCCATGTTCTCGATCGCCACGGGGCCGCTGTCGTCCATGCCGAGCGTCCACTGGAGGATGTCGAGGTGGTGCGCGCCCCAGTCGGTGATCATCCCGCCGCCCGTGCGCGAGTTGAAGCGCCAGCACATCGGGTCGTGGATACCCTGGATGAAGGCGTTGCCCTCCCAGTGCCGCGCGGGGCCCTGCCACATGTCCCACATTCCCTTCGGGGTGAAGTAGTCGGGCACGGGCCAGAGTTCGCGGCAGAGGGAGTTCTGGTGCCCGTACATCCCCTGGTTGCCGCCGGGCAGGCCGATCTCACACGCCTTGCAGTCACCGATGTACCCGCTCGCCACGAGCTCCGCCGCCACGCGGAACTCGCTCGAGCTGCGCTGCTGCGACCCCACCTGGAACGTAACGCCCGTCTCCTTCGCCACGCGCGCCATCACCTGGCCCTCCGAGACGCCGAGCGACATGGGCTTCTGGCAGTAGACGCTCTTGCCGGCCTTCATCGCCATCACGGACTGGATCGCATGCCAGTGGTCGGGCGTCGCGATCAGCACGGCGTCCACCGACGGATCCGCCAGCACGTCGCGGAAGTCCGCCACCATGCGGCAGTCCTCGTTCTTGTAGAATGCGTCCACGTACATCTTCGCCGGCGCGCGCCCGTACGTCTTCTCGCTCCTGTAGCTGTACTTCCCCGCGCTCAGCACGGGGTCGCACACCGTCGTGATCTGCACGCGCTTGTCCTGCAGGAACCCGTTCATGTTCGCGAAGCCCTGCGTGCCGCAGCCGATCACGGCCAGGTTGACGCGCTCGCTGGGCTTCGGACGCCGCGGATTGACGGTCGCGATGTTGAACATCCGGCAGCCGCCGAGCGCGAGCAGGCCGGTGCCGAGGAAAGTCTTGCGTGTCAGGTTCATGTTCGTTCCTTTCAGTGCTGAAGCGGGCCTTATTCCCACTCGATTGTGGCCGGGGGTTTGGAGGAAATGTCGTACACCACGCGGTTGATGCCGCGCACCTCGTTGATGATGCGGTTCGACATGCGCGCGAGGACGTCGTACGGGATGCGCGTCCAGTCCGCCGTCATCGCGTCGAGCGAGTTCACGCTGCGGATCGCGCACGTGTACTCGTACGTGCGCTGGTCGCCCATCACACCCACTGAGCGGCACGGCAGGAGCACCGCAAACGTCTGCCAGATCGTCTTGTAGTCCGGAAGCTTGCGGATTTCCTCCTGCACGCGCGCGTCGGCCTGCTGCAGGAGGCGCACTTTCTCCTCGGTCACTTCGCCGAGGATGCGCACGCCGAGACCGGGGCCGGGGAACGGCTGGCGGTCGAGGAGTTCGTCCGCCATGCCGAGCACGCGTCCGACGGCGCGCACCTCGTCCTTGAAGAGCTCGCGCAGCGGCTCCACGAGCTCGAACTTAAGGTCGTCGGGCAGCCCGCCCACGTTGTGGTGGCTCTTGATCGTCTGGCTCGGCCCCTTGCGCGGGCTACGGCTCTCGATCACGTCGGGGTAGATCGTGCCCTGGCCGAGGTAGCGGCAGTGGCGGAAGCGCCGCGCCTCCTCGGCGAACACGTCGATGAAGTTCTTGCCGATCGCCTTGCGCTTCGCCTCGGGCTCGTCAAGGCCCTTCAGCGCGTCGTAGAAGCGCTGCTCGGCGTGGACCACCGTGAGGTCGAGGCCGAGGTTCTTCTTGAACATCTCCTCCACCTGCTCCGCCTCACGCCAGCGCAGGAGGCCGTTGTCCACGAAGATGCAGTGGAGACGACGCCCGATCGCCTTGTTGAGGAGCACGGCCACCACGGAGGAGTCCACGCCGCCAGAGAGGCCGAGCACCACCTCGTCCTCGCCGATCTGTTCGCGGAGACGCGCCACCGTGTCCTCCACCCACGTCGTGAGTTTCCAGCTCTTCGTGCAGCCGCACACCTTGAAGACGAAGTTCGCGAGGATGTCCGTGCCGTACTGCGTGTGCACGACCTCGGGGTGGAACTGGAGCGCGTAGAGGCGCTTCGCATTGTCGAACATCGCGGCGAACGGGCACGTGGCGGAAACTGCCCCGCGCTCGAAGTTCGCGGGGATCGCCTCCACGCGGTCGCCGTGGCTCATCCACGCCGTGATCGTGGAGGGTATGCCGTCGAAGAGCGGGTTGCCGGGCATCACCTCGATCGGCATCTTGCCGTACTCGCGCTCCGCGCCGGGCACGACCTTGCCGCCGAGCGTATGGCTCATGAGCTGCATGCCGTAGCAGATGCCGAGCACGGGCACGCCCATCTCGAAGATCGCGGGATCGACCGTGGGCGCCCCCTCCTCAAACACGCTGTTGGGGCCGCCCGAAAGGATCACGCCCGCGGGAGGATGGGCGGCGAGGTCGGCGGCGGTCGTGTCGCACCGGATGATTTCGGAGTAGACTTCACGCTCGCGGATGCGGCGGGCGATGAGCTGCGTATACTGCGATCCGTAGTCGAGGATCGCGATCCACTGTTTCTGGGTGGGCAGTGCCTGGTCTTTCATGGGTCAATAGTATACCACACCTGCGCGGCCTTGCCCACACGAGACTCATCTTGCCCAAATGGGGATCAGTTGCGGGGGAGTTCCCAGCCCGGACGGTAGGTCGTCTTCACGAAGGCGTTGGCCGCCTCGTTGTTCGTGACGCGCGTGCCGTTCCATTCGAGCTTGCCGAGGCCCGTCTGCGCGAGCACGTTGCCGAGGAGGACGGTCTTCACGAGCGGCACGCCGAAGCGGAAGTCGGCGTTCGCACGCCGTCCCTCGCGGATCGCCGCGAAGAACTCGTGCACGTGGCTCCCCTTCACGCGCGGAATCCACGGATCCGGCTTCTTCACCTCCTTGCGCAGGGACGTGGGCACGAACTGCATGGCGGAGCCGAACTCGTTCAGCCACAGGATGCCCTTCTCGCCCATCCAGAGCGTGCCGATCTGGCCGAGCGGGACGTTGTGTTTCTTCTCCAGCTCCTCGACGATCGGCGGCAGGTTCTGGTACTCGCGCTTGAGCGCGATGCCGATCTTGTTCTGGTGCTTCGTGTCCACTGGAATGCCGTCCTTGATGCCGTCCCACCAGTGGATCGTGACGGGGTCGAGCCCCTTGCGCGCGGGGAACTTGAAGTCGATCGTCTGGCGGAGCGGCCACGAGCCCGGCGCGCCCTCGCGCTGGTCGAAGAGCTCCGCGCTCACGGGATCGACCTCGTTCAGGCGCAGGGCGAAGAACGAGGCGTCCATGATGTGATTGCCCATGTTGCCGATGTTGCCGTTGCCGAAGCCCTTCCAGTCGTACCACTGGTGCGGCCCGTAGCACGTCTTGTACGGACGCATCTGCGCCGGCCCCACCCAGAGATCCCAGTCGAGGCCCTCCGGCACGGGCGCGTCCGGCGGCACGACGGCCTGCGAGTTGATCCGGTCGTCGAAGCACCACACGTCCCGAATCTGCCCGATCGCGCCGCTCTGGATGTACTCCACGGCGGTCGCCATGATCGGCGAGGAGTGTCCGTGGTGGCCGCACTGCGACACGACGCCGTACTTCTTCGCGAACGCGAGGAGGAGGTCCGCCTCCTCGATCGAGTAGGCGATCGGCTTCTCCACGTACACGTGGATGCCGCGCTGCATGGCGAGGAGAGCGGGCAGCGCGTGCTGCTGCTGGTTCGTGGCGATGATCACCGCGTCGATGCCGTCGCCCATCTTCTCGAAGAGCTCGTGGTACGACGGGAACGCGGGAATCTTCTCGTAGCCGCAACCGGGGTAGCGCTTGCAGATGCGCGTGCGGATGTCGGCGAGCGCTCGGCTGTCCGGATCCACGAGCGCCACGATCTCGACGTCCTCGCACTTCGTGGAGAGGACGCTCCGCATCCGTAGGCCGCACCCGATGAGCGCCACGCGTATCTTGCGTCCGGCGGCGATCGTGCGCGAACCCGCCGCGTGGCAGATGTTGAAGAGCGGCAACGCCGCGCCGGCGGCCGCCAAACCGAGGAATGACCTTCTTTTCATATCGTTTACTCCTTTAAAAGTGTCGTCACTTCAGATCCGTCCAGTCGAGGGACCAGTAGCGGCGGTCGGTCGCATAGGGGTCGATGCGGCACTTCTGCGGATCGGCGTCGGGCGGCAGGATGCCGTAGCGCTTCATTTCGCGGAGGTACTCGGGGTTCGGACAGAACTTCGGCATGTCGAAGCGCGGGTCGGAATCGAGGATCGACTTCGCGTCTTCGACGAGCGCGAGCAGCGTCTTGTAGCCGGGGTCGTCGGTGCTCGCGAACACGGCCTTGCCCTGCGCGTTCGTGCAGAGCCCGAGCCCGCCCGCCTCCTTCGCGAGCGGCGCCTTCAGGTAGAGCGACTTCTCGGGGCGCGTGAGGTTGAAGACGATGTGACGCGAGAAGCGCCATGAACGGCGGTTGCGCGGATCGTCCTTCTTGTGGAAGCGGATCACCGCGTTGTCGCTCACGGTCCCCGGCGTCGTGTGGCACGTCCTGCACCGCTTATGGACGGTCTGGTTGGCCTGAACGTTGGCCGTGCGCCCCCACGTGGGGTTGTAGGGCCGGAGCGACTTGCTTCCGCCCACGAACCCGCAGCCGAGCGCGGCGTACGTGCCCGCGTACGGCGCGGAGGCGTCGAGCCACTGCATGATCATGCGCCGGTCGCGCTCGCTCACCTTCACGCCGTGGTGCGAGCCGTCGATCTTCTTCATGAGCGGACTTCCCCCGCTCCCGCGCGCGTACGGCGGCCAGTCGCTTTCGGCGAGGTTGCGTCCGTCGAGGACCTGTCCCCACAGGAGCAGCCCGAGATAGCCCATCGAGTACATCGGCCCGCGGTCGCCGCAGAGGTCGAGACCGGCCGTGCGCACGTCCGGGTTGTGGCACTTCACGCACGCGCGGTCGAGGATCGGCTGGACGTCGCGCGGGAAATCCGCCACGTCGAAGAGCCGTCCCGCGGGGTCGATCTCGCTCGGCCCGCGCGCCAGCGCCTGCGAGACGGACTTCATGCGCCGCACCGTGTTCGCCGTCTTGCGTTCGTGGCAGCCCACGCATCCCTGGCGTTCGCCCGGCATCACCTGCGTGAAGCTCTGCATCCGCTTCACGGCGCGCCCTTCGGCGTCCACGGCCACGAAGAAGAGCGGCCTCAGCGCGGGAGCCGTGAAGTACGCGCTGCCGTCCGCCTCCACCGGCACCCAGCCGAGCAGGCGCGGCAGCGCGAACGACCCGCCGAACGTGAGCGGCTCCATGCCGCCCGAGAAGTTGATCGGCTTGGGCAGCACCTCGAACACCATGAGCCGCTTGACCGTGCCGGGCTTCACGCCCTGCATGCTGCGGCTCTCCAGCACGTTCTCCAGGTAGAACTCGCCCGTCTTCTTCGTCAGGTCCGTGCGGTCGGCGAGGATGCGCTCGCGCGGACGCGGCAGGAGCGGACGCGGCTCGTAGAGCATGACGGTCGGGCCCCTTCCGCCGCAGTCGGACGGCAGGCGGCAGAGATGCTCCCGGCGTCCTTCGCGGTCGCAGAGGAGCACGTTCTTCCCGTCCGAGAACATGAAGAGGTCCTTTCCGAACGCCCACGGGTCGTAGAAGTTCCCCTTCGCGACGGCCTTCACGTTCGCGCGGTCGTCGGGCCCGCCCTTCACGGAGAGGACGCTCACGATGCCGCCATGGTCGCGGCGGCCGTGTCCGGGCGAGTCGATCAGCACCACGTCCTCGGAGCCGGGGATGGGCTTCGCGTCGATGTAGACGCTGCCGGGATAGGTGTTACCCTGGTAGATCTGGTGCTGCGTGCCGTCGGGATTCATCGTCCAGAGGTGGTGGAACGTCACCTGGCGGCGGTCCACGTACTCCCAGCGCATGTAGAGGATGCGCCCGTCGGGCAGCACCCACGGCGTGTTGTCGTGCTCGGTGTTCGCGGAGATCATGCGGATGCCGGTGCCGTCCGGCTTCATGCGGTAGAGCGTGGCCACCTGCGTCACCCAGCAGTTCACCCAGCGACGGCAGCGCGTCGAGACGAAGATGATGTCGCCGTCCGGCAGCCAGGTCGGCTCGAAGTCGTCGTACTCGCCGGAGGTGAGCTGCTTCAGCCCCGTGCCGTCGGAGTTGACCGTGTAGAGGTGGAAGGTACCGGTTCCGCCCTTGCGGTAGGAGAAGAGGATCGTCTTGCCGTCGTAGTGCACGCTCGGGTCGCGCACGCTGCCCGCGAGGTCGGAGAGGATCGTGCGGTACTTGCCGGTCTTGACGTTGTAGGCGAGGAGGCGTCCGTTCTGGCTGAAGGCGGGCGCGTCCGCCGAACGTCCGAAATAGGAGATGTTCGCGTACCAGTGCGGGTCCGTGCTGATCGACCGCGTGGCGAACACGATCTCGTCGAAGGCGCCGTACGCGCCCGACACGAGCCGCTCCCGCAGCTGCGGCGCGGGTGCCGCGACCACCGACGCGACGACCGCGAAAAATGCAATGCAGAACAGCGGCACACGGGCCATGGCTACACCTCGGGTTTTATGGTGGCGTACAACGTATCGACCCCACGCTCTCGTTCAATGTCAAGACACATGCAAAGATATTCGTTTGGTTCTAGAAAAAGCCTTGTATCTGGATTTGAAAGCAACTTGAAGGTCTCTGTTGAACAGAGTTTTCGATAGGCGTCATCCTGTGCGAGCCCCTCAACTGCCATGATATGACGCGTGAGACCTACAGCACAAGCCGCAATCGCAGTCTGAATTTTCTGATCTGTCACGGCATCATCCTCCAGTCGACCTCCTCCATGCTCGCCACGACGCGATCCGCCACCGACTGCTTTCCGACATGACACTGGACTCCAAGATTTTCCGTTTCCAACACCTGAAGCAATAGGCTTTTTGCCGTGGCGGAACCGGGCATGCCGTACGCCCCGTCATGGTAGAACTTCAAGGCCATCATTGTATCGTCATCGGCCGTCGGCCCGACAACGAGATCATAGTCATGCGGAACGCCCTCCGATGCACGACACATGAGAATGAAGTCAAGCCATTCCATGTCGGCAGCGGCAAAGGTCTTGACTTTGAGCGTGTCGACGACTTCCGGCTTGAGCCGAATGCGATAAAGCGTCTTTTGAAAATCGGAAACCCGAGCATCCCGCCGCCGGCTCAAAGCCTCTCGGAACTTCTTGTGCATCATGCCTATGGCTTGGCCTGCGGACACGGCCATGTAGAAGCCACGGCCAAAGTCCCGGCGTCCCTTTCCCCGGGAGACGTCAATCCGCTTGAAGGGAACAATTGTTCCGTGATACAATGGCTCAAACAGAATGTGCAACATATTGGTCTACCTCGTCGGCCATTTCAGGCTCAGTCATCGAGTCAAACACGTCAGGGCATTCCGAAATGAAATGAAGAATGTGGAAATGGCTGTCACGGTCCAAGAACTCGTCGTTCGTGAGACCGTGCCGCCGCTTGTATGCATTCGCCGCCAAATGCATCAGGAAAATCGAATTGTTCAAACGTCTCTCAGTCATGTCTTTGACACACTTTCGTCACACGAGTATTATACCACATTTCGCCCTTATGCGCCCAAGCGCAACCTTTCTCATCGCGACGCTTTCACCGGATGAAGATCGTCATGCCGATGCTGGCGAAGAAGTTGGAGAGTACCGCGCCGCCTTCGTCGTTCGCGCCCGGCTCGTACGAGAACGTGAACGCCATCGCGCCCGAACCGGAGAATGTGACGTCATGGACGCCCTGTGCGTACGTGCCGAACGCCTCGCCGTCCTTCATGACGGTGAGCGTGCCCGTGCCGGTTACGTTCACCTGGAAGGAACACGGACAGTTCATGTTCTGCCGCGGCGCAGGCGTCCAGGTGAGCGCCAAACTGCCAGACGGAATCTCGACCAGACCGTCCCCGTTCTCGAAGACGGCGTTGTCCACCTCCGTCACGACGAGGTTCTTCGGCCCCAGATCCTGCGCGAAGCGCGGCAGCCAGTCGAACTCGAACGCGCCCGCGTCCACGCCGCCGCCGAGGCCGCGCCGCACGCCGTTGAGGCCCGTCTCGCCCGTCAGGTTCGTGAGCGCGTACTCGAAGTTGCTCGCGTCGATCGCCGCCGACCCGTGGCGCGGCACCCCGTCGGGACCGAGCGCGATTTCGTCCAAACTGGCGTAGACGTTGCCCTCGCCCTGCACGACGTCCAGGTTCAGCGCGGTGGAGAACACATTGCCGTAGGCGTTGGAGATCACGTGCTTGTTGCTGTCGCTGTTCGGCATCGCCACCACGTTGTTCCAGAACTTGTAGCCCTTGTACTGCCCGACCGAGAGGCGGCAGTCGCCCGTCCGCTCCGTCATCGTCCCGAGCCCGTTGTCCGCCGCGAAGGTGCAGCCGACGACATCGGTGTGGTACTGCACAAGGCCGCTGTAGACGCCGCCGCCCGGAGCGAGGTTGCCGGCGGCGTAGCAGCCGTAGAGCGCCACCTCGCGTCCGACGGGGGAGTTGCCCGTCGCATGGTTGTCGAGGATGCGGCAACGACGGAAGGTCACCTTGTAGCCCGCTCCGCCGCGGGTGGCAACGCAGTTAGTGAGCACGCATTCCTCGACCGTCACGCCGGCAATCGAGCGACCCAGCACGCCGCCGCCATAGTTGTTGTCGTCCATCTCGTTCGTGCCGTCCGTACGACCGCCCCTGATCGTAAAGCCCTTCACCTTTGCGCCGTCGTTCAGGTACACGCACCGCACGCCGCCGAGTCCGAGCCCGTAACCGCCCGCCGTCTCGGGATCCAGCGTGCCCTGGATCACCGTTTCGTCCAACGCCCCTTCCGCGACGAGCGTCACGTTCGTCTGCATTACGACGCGCGACGGGATCACCACGTCCGACTTGTTCCTGGTCGCAGTCGTGAGGATTGGATTGTCCTGCACCATCGTGCCCGCGTCGTACACGCCGGGGAGCGCGTGGACCGTGTCGCCCGCCCAGGCGTGCGACATCGCGCCGGCGAGCGTCTTCTTCGCGGACGCCGCGGTCCAGCCCGTGTTCGCGTCGTCGCCGTTGACCGCGTCCACCCACCAGTCCGTGTTGTAGACCGGCTTCACCACGTACGACGAGAACCCCGCCACGTCGTCCGCCGTCACCGTGACCGACGCGCCCGACACGGCCTGCGTGGCGCCGTTCACCTCGAAGCCGAGCAGCTGGCGGTCGGCGCGCGTGGCCGTGACCGTGACGGGAAACTCCGCCACGACCCCTTCGACGTCGGTTCCGCCGGGAACGGGCGAGACGACCCTCACGGACGGAACGAGATCACTCACCGCGCCCGCCGTGATCCGTCCGTTGGGTCCGATCGGGAACGGCTTGCCGTTGAAGTCCGCGAAGCACGAACCTTCCGAAAACGCATTTGCCAGGCCGAAATACGTCCCCGCGGATCCCGCGTAGGGACGGAAGTCGCCGTTCAGGTAGTCCGCGAACAGCGTTGCCTCCTTCACGCTGCTCGGCGGGGAGAAGGACGACTTTTCGTAGACACAGTACCCCACGCCCTTGGAGCTTTCGATGTCGGTCGCCGCCGCGTTCGCGGCGAACACCACGTTGGACGCGACATTGGCCGTCGTAGCCAGCTGGGCGTTCACGCAGTAGTTGCTCACCACCGTGCAGTTGCGCGCGTCGGTGTTCTGCCCGACGATCGCGTTTGCCGAGCGGTTGCGCGTCACGATGCTGCTCCGCAAATTTCCCGTGCGCGTGATGGCGTTGCCGCCGGCGACGGACACGTTGTCCACGAGCAGGCACCGTTCCTCGGAGCCGCCGAACATCGATGCGGCGCGGCTGGCGACGCAGTTCGACACCACGCAGTCCAGCAGGGCGGAGTTGTGGGTTTGGTTGCTCTGCTCGCCGAGGGCCACCGCCGCGCCGCCGCGCACGCCGAGGGAGTCAGAATTGTCCGCATTCACGGAGGTTCGGCCGCCCGTGAGCGTGAAACCCTGCACGGAATGGGACGCCTTCGGGAAGGCCACGCAACGCGTCGCGTTCGGGCCGAGACCGTAGTCGTTCGCCACGACGGGCGCGGGATCCTCCGCGCCGACGATGAAGGTGTTCTGGGGACCCTCCAGCGCCTTGAGTCGCACGCTCGTGGTGGTGGAAAACACCACCCGGTTGGAGACGCCGCGCAGGACGGCACCGCCCTCGTCATAGCGGCCGGGGTGGGCATAGACGACCGCGTTGCCGACAGAATCGCGCTCCAGACCGTCCATCGCGCCCTGGAGCGTCCGCCACGGCGTCGCCGCCGAACCATCCGCCGCGTCGTCACCGGCCGGCGAGACGTACCGCACGTTGCCAACGACGGGCACGACCGACGCGCTACCGGAAACGGGCGGAAGCACGTAATAGACTTCGTCCGCCGTCGGCCAGCGGCTCAGGTTGCCGTATTGATAACAGACAAGCCCCTTCCCCTCGTTCGGCGCGAACGTGACGGCGTAGGCGCGCGGCCAAGGTGCCGCGTAGGCGTACGTGCTCGACCGCACGGGCACGCCGTCCACGGACATCGTGCCATCGGCGGCCGCGCTGAACGTGATGCGGCCGCTTCCCGCGCACGAGACGGCCTCCTGCACGGCGCCGCAGTAGCCGTCGGCCAGCGGATTCTTCGTCACCGCCTCGCCCTCGGCGCGGAGACGGAAATCGCCTGCCGCCGGCGCCACGAATATGCGGGAAGAACTCTCGTTCACGTAGAGACAGCCGTTGGGTTTCCCGGTGATGTCCGTAATGCACGTGTAGATGTTCTTGTCCACACCGCATCCGCTGTTGGCGACGGCGACGCAGTTGCTCGCGAATCTGGTCGACGCACCGTCGATGTTGGAAAATGCGCTCAACGTCTCGTTGTATGCAAACGTGCAGTTCACGGCGGTGTAACCGTATGCCATCACGCCAACCGCTGAGCTCCCCAAGGTCGTGTTACGGTAGAGGACGCAGCCGTCCAGGCGGCACTCACGCGCCGCCGCGCCGTAAGTGGAGGCCCGATTTCCCGTGAACGTGCAATTCACCGCCGTCACGCCGTAAATGGCACCGCCGCGCGTACCCGTGTTGTCGCGGATCACGCAGTCGCGCACGACGATGTAGCCGGCCTTCTCCACGCCCGGCTGGGCCAGGACGTTAAGAACGCCGCCGCCGCGTACGGGGGCGGAGTCGCCGCCGAACGCGGTCGCGCCGTCGCGGATCGTGAAACCCTCGATCTTCACGTCGGTGACGTTGTTCGCCACGGCGATGCAGCGCACCGCCGCCGGCCCCATGCCCCACGGCGAGGCGTCCAGCGCCACGGTGAGGTCCTTCGCGCCGACGATGTGCGTCGCGACCGCGCCGTCGCGCGAGCGGAGCGTGAGGTTCTTCGTGATGTAGACGCGGTTGGAGGACACCACGGAACTGACCGTGAACGGCTTGCCGCCTTCGTCATAGACGCCCGGCAGCACCGTCACGACGTCGCCGGCGGACGCCTTGTCCACGGCGGCCTGAATCGTCTTGAACGCCGTCGCGCGGGTCGCGTCGGCCGCCGCCGCCGCGTCGTCGCCCGCCGTGCGGTCCACGAGCCACTCGGCGGCGACGGCGTTCAGGCACGCCGCCGTCACCCCAACCCAAATGATCCTTGTTTTCATGTGGTTTTCTTTCAGTAAGTGTTGTCAGCGCAGGAAGAAGATCGTGCCGTCAGTGGGGCGGATCGGTTCGAGGATGATCGCGTCGAAACCGAAGTAGTACGCCTTGTTGTCGCCGAGGTTCGGCGAGGAGTTCATGAAGACGATGTGGTTGAGTCCCGCCGGCATATCCTCGGGCTCCACCTCGAACGCGAACTTGTCGCCCCGCGTCACGCTCTGCACGATCACGTTGCGTCCGTTGAAGTCCACGCGCATCGGCAGCTTGCCGCCAGGCACCAGGCTGGTGGGCGGATACACGCCGCCCGTGATCGCCCCGTGGATGCGCCAGCGGCAGGCCGACGCCAGTTCGGCAGGCATGTAGAAATGCACGTTCAGGTTCGTCACGGAGGGGGACCGCCCCGTCTGCAACACGCGGCTCAGGTCGCGCAGGTTGCCGCTCGCCGCGTAGTAGTCGCGCCCCGTCGACCACTCCTGCCCGTACTCGGAATAGCCGCCGTCGAGCTTGCCGAGCTGCCAGCCGCCGCCGAACGCGACCGTGTCCGGCACGATCGCCCCCGCGCCCGCGTCGGTGCGCGTGACGGTGAGCGTGTTCGTCGCGGCCCGGAGCGCGTTCGTGGGCACATAGAAGTAGCTCCATTTCCCCGGCAAGGCGTTCCGGGTTTCCAGCGTGCGGCCGTTCACAACGAGCTGGAGGCGTCCTTGCGCCGACCCCTCGACCGACTTCCAGCGGAGGAACTGCGGCAGGGCCGTCTCGTAGAGGTTCTCCAGCGGGAACTTGAACGTGACGGACTGCCGGGCGGCGAGGCCGTCCTTGAGCGGCCATGCGGTGCCGTCCACATCGAAGCCGTCCGCCGGGCGCGTGCCTTCGAAGTCCGGGCCCGCCTGGCCGTCCTGCACGCCCACGCGCCAGCGGTCTGTGTTCGGCCAGCCGAGCGCGCGGTACACCTCCTCGGTGGAGAGCGAGCGCCGCCACGCGGCGACTTGCGCGATGCTCCCGCGGAAGCACTTGAGGGAGTTGTCGTTCGCGCCCATCGGATAGGGACGTGCGCCCGTCGTCGTCGATTCCGCGCCGAGCAGCATGTTCGCGTGGCCGGGCGTAAGCTCCCGCTGGACCGGAATCGTGATGGTCTTGACCTGCGTCGCGCCCGTCGTCTCGCCCGTCTGCCTCCAGTCGCGCATGAGCATGCACGTGAGCTTGCGCCCGTTGGCGATCATCGCGATGTCGCACCAGCCGTTCGTGCAGAGGATGTTGCCGAAATCGACGCCCGTTCCGCCGACGTAGCCGGTGAGCTTGCGCGAATGGGCGGTGCCGGTGCCGTTGAAGCCGAACATCAGGCCCTTACCGGCTCCGTGCGCGAACTGGACGAGCCACTGCGAACTGTTACAGGGCGTGGTGAAATCGGGGCGCACGCGCAGGATCAGCGTGTAGTGGTCGTCGAAGCCCGTCAGCGCGTTCTGGACCTGATAGGTGGATGGATAGGCGCGCCCGGCCGTCTGCGCCTCGTTCGTGTACTCGATCGGCTGGGGGAAGTAGAGCGTGTTCATCTGGCGCGCGGCGTTGCGTCCGGGCATGCGCACGAGCTCGTTCGTGAACACCGGCTTGTGGTCGGCGTGGCTGTAGGCCTTGATCTTGATATCCGTCCGTCCGAGGAAGTCGCGGCCCTCGCTCAGGGCGTCGTCCACGAGGCCGTTCCCGTTGAGGTCGCCGCTGAAGTCGTGGATCCAGAACGCCGCGTCCGCCATCACGTCGTCCTGCGCGGACGCGGCAGCAAGCGCGTCGAGGTCGAGCGCGTCGCCGACGGCAAGCGCCGACGGCGCGTCGAGGCGTCCGCCGGGGATGAACTGCGAGACGTAGTTCGTGACGCCGTTGCCGAACGTCGCGTCGGTCACGGCGTCGCGCATCCGCGCCTCGCCGTTCACGACGCAGGGCGAGTACGTGCGCGCCGCGATGCCGTTCGTCTGCACGGACGCGCCGTACAGCTCGGCGTAGGCGAAGTTGTTAAAAAGCCCGTTCTTCGCCTTGGAGGCCAGGATTCCGAGCGTCACGTTACCGATCTTCGTGCAGTTCGTCGCGACTCGGGTGTCCGACGAAAGCGCCACCGAAAGGACCTGCTGTCCGTCGTGGCTGACGGTGTAGCGGTCGTTCGGGCAGTCGAGCGTGACCTGCGTGCGGTGGTCCAGCGAAGGCTTGAGCGTCGTGCCCGTCCAGTTGCCCGTGTCGTCCATCGCGGACCAGGCCCAGAGGCCGCTGCCGTTGATGTAGGCGGCCAGCGTGAAGAGACTGTTGTCCACGCCGAACGCGCGCTGCTGCACGTCCAGCGCGAGCAGGCGGAGGTCGGCCGAGATGCACACGTTCGTGCCGGCGAGGATGCCCGTGTCGATGCAGTGGCGTCCGTCGCCCCGGATGTAGGCGCAGTCGTAGGAGCCGCCGGACGGCAGCACGAAGATCCGCCCCTTCGAGAATCCCTTCGCGCCGGGCGGCAGGTGGTAGCGCCCGTACGTCGCATTGGCGGCGAGCGTGCCGATGCGTTCGTTGCGCGCCCACGCGGAGAACGTCGCGCCCTTGTCCGTCTCGTCCCAGACGTACCACACCTCGCGCGCGGAGGACGACGCGGCAAAGGAGACGTCAAGCGTGCCGATGTCGGCGTCCGAGCGGTAGCATGCGGTCACGTTGACGGCAGGGATCGCGACGGCGGCGGACGTCTCGCTCGCTGCGGTTCCCGAAGGCGGCACGGCGAGGAGCATGTTTCCGGCGGTGCGCGGGAAGAACTTGCCCGTCACCGCGTCGCGCATGCCGACGACGCCGCGATTCACGTACGGCCTGAAGTCGCGCGCCAGCGTGCCGTTGTGCGAGATGGTGAACGAATAGTACTTCGCGTTGAGGCGCTGGTCGACGTTCGGGGCCGATGCGGCGATGTTGAGCGGCGTGGTGGACGTGCCCGTGCGATTGGCGGCCGGAACCTGGCTGGAGATGGTCATCGTCTTCTTCTGCACGCCGTCGATCGTCAGCGTGTACTTGTCGGTGTAGCCATCCAGCAGAATCTGCGTGCGTTTCAACTCGACGTTGATGCCGCTCGCCGTCCAGTTGCCGGCATTGCTGTAGCTCCACGACCAGCCGCCGCTGCCGTTGATGTAGGCGTGGACGGTGAGACCAAAACCGGTCGCCGTGCCGAACACGCGCTGCTGGTAGGGCGTGACGCTTTTCGGATGGAAGTCGACGGTGATCGCCGTGTCGGCAGGACCGGGATAGTAGTCGGTCTGGATGTACTGCGTGCCGTCCGTCTCGATGTAGTCGAGCTGCTGGTTGTCCGGCACGAGGAAGAAGCGCATGTACGCGGCCGAGAGCGCGGCGGGCGGTAGCGCCACGCGGCACGACGTGGAGCCGGCGCCGGCGACGCCTTCGGCGTAGCTGCGGTTCGCCCACGAGGTGAACGACGCGCCCGCGTCGGACGATCCCCACGCCACAAGCACGGCGCGGTCGGAGTCGGCCGCCGAATAGGACAGCGTCACGTCGCCCGCGGTCGCTCCAGAACGGTGGAACTTCTCCACCGTCAGCGCACCCGCAGAAGAGGCGGAAAGAAGCACTGCCACCACGCTTAAACGAAGTACTTTTTTCATTGTGTCACTCACTTTCTTGTTGGTGCGCACCGCTCAGCGGGCGCGGGTTGGATAAAGGTCGATGGAGCGGAGGGCGGCGACCGTCTCGGCGTAGGGGCGGTCGCAGATGTCCGTCCAGCCCACCTGGAAATACTCGCCGTCGAAGCGGCCGGACGTCGCCTGGTCGGAGAACTGGTGCCAGTGCACGCCCACGACCTGCGGGTTCGCGAGCGCGCTCTCGACGTACCGCTTCAGCGCGGCCGCGCGCCCTTCCTGCGAGCCCTTGTTGATGAGCGAGGCGCCGAAGAGGCCGCGGTCGTGCGCGCCGAAGTGGAACTCGCCGATCATCACGGGCGCGTCGAGGTTCTGCGGGAGGCGCCAGGCGGAGATGTCCTCGCTGTAGATGTTGTAGCTCACCACGTCGCAGGACGCCGCGCAGGCGGTCACGGCCCACGGACGCGCGCTGCCGGCGAAGCGGCAGCCGAGGTAAAGGAGGCCCGGGTCGAACGCCTTCACGGCGTCACGCGTGCGCTTGAAGTATTCTTCGGCGAGCACGCGCGTGAACGCCTTCAGCTCCTCCTCGGGCACGGCGTCCTTCTTCGGGTCGATGCCCTTCGCGGCGAGGCGCTTCACGAACTCGACCTTCGCGGGCTGGTCGTCCGGGCTCCACAGCGTCCACTGCGCGAGGTCCGTCTCCTTCGAGCCCCACTGGATCTCGTTGTCGATGAAGAAGCCGATGCACCAGGGATCGTGCGCCTCGCGTCCGTGCGCGGCGAGCGCGGCGGTGCAGGCCGTCGTGAAGGACGGATCGAACGGATCGCGGAACTTGAACCAGGAGCCCCAGCTCGCCGCGATCGTGCGCGAGTCCACCTCCACGCGCTCGGCGTAGGGCGTGCGGTCCTGCAGGCAGATGCGCAGGTCGCTCGAGTTGGCGATCGTGTTCACGCCCCAGCTGCGGAGGCGGCGGTGGCAGGAGTCCGAGTACTTCGCGAACCAGTCCGCGCCGTACTTGCGGTGGAGGTTGGCGGACGAGAAGTCGAACCAGCGCGTCTCGTTGCGCATGAGGTAGAAGCGCTTGAGCAAATCGTCGTACGTGTCGTAGAACGCGGCGAGCGGCTCGCCCTTCTTCGGCAGGCCCTCGAAGAGGCAGTCGCGCGGCGGCAGGTCGCCGCCGCAGCGCGGCGTGCGCGGGTTGCCGTTGAGCGGAGTCATCGCGGAGGACGGCGTCACGCGCACCGCGCCCCAGCTCCAGAAGAGACGCCCTTCCGGGTCGACGAGCCACCACTTCCCGTCGCGCTTCTCGGTGCGGAAGCGTCCCGTGGCCTTGAGCTGCGGACCCGCCGCCCAGCCGCCGTACTTGTTCCAGCCCGCGGGGCCGGGATGCGCGGCGAGGTCCTTCTCCTCCTCCGCCGCCACGGCCTTCAGCTCGGCGTCGGAGTGCGTCTTCCCCGGCCACTCGCGGTACTTGAACTGGCCGTACTTGTCGAAGCAGGGCAGGAAGTCCTTCGTCTTCATCTTCGTCCAGGACTCGTTTGAGACGTCCATCTTGCGCGGCGCGCCGTTGCGACCGGGCACAAGGCCCTGGTCCGGACGGTACAGCGCGTCCACGATCTCCGCCGGCTTCATCTCCTGCCACACGGTGCGGCGCGGCACCTGGCTGTTCGGGGCGAGGAGGACGGGGGAGTCCCACACGGGCACGTGACCGAAGGTCTCCAGCTGGCCGATCTTCCCGCGCATGAGGTCCACCCACACGTAGTCCTTCACCTTGCCGAGGAACCCGAGGTCGGCGAACTCGTATTCAAGCTTGTCGTTCGGGCGCGCGCCCGAGAACCACACGGCCCACACGGGACGCGAGTTACGCTCGAACTTCGCCACCGTCATCTCCTTGTCGTTCACGGTGCGCGTCTCTACGGAAATCGGGTGTACGTCCTCGTCGAAGTAGGAGTAGACGTTTTGCATCGCGAAGAAGCTCGGGCGGCGGTAGACGGGCTGCTTGAGCGTGTTCGAGCGAACGAGGCCGAAGCTCTGCAGCATGAAGGTGTACTGGAGGTCGATGAAGGTGAAGCAGCTCGACGGAATGTTGCGCACGTAGTCGCCGATCGCGCGGCGGAGGTCCCACTTCGCCTGCGCGTACTCGGTCCACTCGATGGAGTGCATCGCGTGCGCGAACTCGAGCTGCGACGGGCATCCCGTCTCGCCCTGGAGGATGTCGTACTCGGACGAATACGACTTCACGAGCTTGCGCAGCTCAAGCGCCCACGAGTAGCAGGCCTCCGGCACGGGCGTGTACGGGTGGTAGATCCACCACTTGACGAGGCCGAGGGCGTTCTCCTTCTTGAGCTTCTCCAGCACGGTCACGTAGTCGTTCTTCGCGGGGTCCTTGTTCCAGCGGATCGCGGTCACGAGGCACTTCGCACCGGGCTGCACCTCGTGCACGGCCTTCGCGGTCTCGTACACCATCAGCGCGTACTCCTCGCGCTGGCCGAACGGC
This sequence comes from Kiritimatiellia bacterium, assembly GCA_017427485.1. Classification (GTDB taxonomy): domain Bacteria; phylum Verrucomicrobiota; class Kiritimatiellia; order RFP12; family UBA1067; genus RUG572. The sequence goes on along the minus strand of JAFRSR010000143.1, from coordinate 8,842 downwards.
TCGTTCCAGATCTCCCACTCGTCCACCACGTCCTTGTACCGCGCCACGAGCGCCTTCACGTAGCGGATCCAGGCGGCGAACGCCTCCGGGTCGTCCGTGACCTGGCGCACCTTCATGCCGAGGCGGAAGTCGCTGCCCCACACGGGGTTGCCGTAGGCGATGCAGATCCAGGGCTTCACGCCCATCGCGGCCATCTCGCGCACCTGCGGGTCGAGCCAGGTGAAGTCGTACTTGCCCTTCTCCTGCTCGGTCTTCGCCCACCCGCTGAAGAGGCGCCCGCGCGTCACGCCGAGGTCGCCGAGGAGGAACTTGTACTGGTCCCAGTCGGCGTAGTCGCGGTCCATCGTCTCGCAGCCGACGGACCACATGTTCGAGCGGATGGCCTTCGCGGGACGCGTCTCGAGGTACCCGGCAGGCGGGAGCCCGCTCGACATCTTGCGGATCTTCTCGAGCGTCACGCACCGCTTCTCCTTGAACGTCCAGGTGGTCGGCGTCTTGCCGGCGTCGCCCCAGGCGTCCCACGTCTTGATCTTCGCGGCGTCCCTGAACGAAACGATGTTCGTCCCCTCCGCGCACGCACACCCGACGGCCAGAGCCGCCGCCAACAGGATAGTTGTCTTGCAGTTCATGCCGTCAAGTATACCATAATCCGTCGCCCGCGTCACCCCCCCTCCGAGAACCGAGAAGGTCGCGGAAATGCGGAGAAGGCAAGAGGCGGCATTGCCGCCCGCACTACAGCAAAATATGCTATACTATCGGCTGTAAACTTTTTGCAAAGGAGTGACTCATGAGGAAATTGCCTTTCGCCCGACTTGAATGCCGACTGCTTGCCACGCTCGCCGCCGCAACGCTGTGCGCGTCGTCGGCCTGCGCGATCACGCTCGCCGGCTTGTACACCGGCACGACCAACTACGTGTCGAAGTCCGGCAGCGACGCCAATGACGGCAAGAGCTGGGCGACGGCGAAGAAGACCATTCAGGCGGCCGTCAACCTCTGCTCTGACGGCGACACCGTGATCGTCGACGACGGCGAGTACTCCGACACGACGGCGTGGACGACCACGAACTCCGGCACGACCTACAACAATCCGGTCGTCGTGAAGATCACGAAGCGCATCCACCTCGTCTCGCGCAACGGCAAGGCCAAGACGCACATCGTCGGACAGTTGGCGAACACCACCTCGGGCGTTGCCAACGACGGTACGGCGCACCGCTGCATCTACGTCAGCAACGTCGCAAACGTCCTGATCGAGGGCTTCACCATCCGCAACGGCGCGACGGCCGGCGCGGCAGCCGGCAACAACACCTTCGACAGCGCGGGCGGCGTGTGCGGCGCAAGCAGCTCGACCGGGTATCTGGTCGACTGCGACGTCGTCAACTGCCGCGCGGGCGTGGGCGCGGCTCTCTCGCGCGGCATCGTCCCGATCCGATGCGCGTTCATCGGCAACTACAGCGTCAAAGCCCAGTACGTGTTCTATCGGACGACGGGCGCCTACAACTGCGTCATCGCGAACAACGGGCCAGTGACCCGCGACGGGGCGTGCTTCGCGAGCGTACAGGGCGTGAAAGCGGTCAACTGCACGTTCATCGACAACACCTGCGCCGGCTTTACCGCGAACGACAATGACCCCGCCCGCACCCACCGCGTCTGGAACTGCGCGTTCCTCGGCGCCAACGAGACGGGGGGATCGCACGGGAACACGTACTTCACCAACTGTGTCCAGACCGCCACCGGCGGACGCATCGGAACTCAAGGTGCCGCCGCCGGCTGCAAGGCGGGCGTGTCCGAGATCCAGCACTACTACGCCGCCGACGCCGACGCGTGGCGTTTCCTGAGCGACGGCGACCTCTACGACGCGGGCCTTGACGACGCGCGCGCGATCGCCGCCACGTTCGTCCCCGAGGAATACCTCGACACGGACTTCTTCGGCAACCCGCGCAAGGTGGGCGCCCATGTCGACATCGGCGCCATCGAGTCGCAGTCCGAACCCGTCGCCGCGCCGGCGAGCGGCTACATCCAGCTCGGCCAGGGCGTCGCGGTCCAAAATGGGGACACACTTGTTTCGTTCCCGCGCGGTCTTATTGCGGTGGACGCCGACATGCGGCAGGTCCGCCTTGTTCCGACAATCGGCGACTCAACGCCCTTCTTCGGCTTCTCCGTCTCGGGCTCGTGGAGCTCGTTCTACCGCTATCCCGACCTCGGCGCGGACCGCGGCGCGTGGATGACGCCCCCGGCCGTCGGCGAGAAGGTCTCGCCCAGCGCCAAGGCCGCGACGGACGAGATGTGGGTGGACGCCGCCTACGCGGGCGGCGATTCCGACGGTTCGGCGGCAAAGCCGTACACGACGATCACAGAAGCGGCAGCGGCCATCTCGGACTACGGCCTCGTCCACGTCAAGGCGGGCACGTACGACACGGGCAGCACTCTCCTCGACCAGCACACCGTGCCGGCGCGCGTCGCCATCGACAAGCACGTGGCCGTCCGCTCCGAATCCGGCGCGGCCCAGACGTTCATCGTCGGCGACGCCTCCACGCGTTGCGTGGCGGTGAGAAGCTACAGCTACAACGTCCATTTCCAGGGATTCACCATCACGGGCGGCACGGCGGACCACGAAAGCAACGAGTTTGGCGGCAGGGGCGCCGGTTTCTGGGTGACATCGACGGCCTGGGCGAACGCCACGCGGCTTTCGCTCCCGAACCTCCGCAGTTCGCAGGTGACGGACTGCGTGTTCTCGAACAACGTGGCGCGGCAGGGCGCGGCGATGTGCGCCGGCTGGGCGCAGCGGTGCGTCTTCACGGACAACCGCGTCGGGACGACGTGCCAGGACCGCGGCGCCGTCGCCTACTGCGCCGTCCTGTCCGGCTGCCTCGTCACGAACAACCTCCAGACGCATACTTCGACGATCTGCTCGCTCTTCCACTGCATGCCGTACAACACGACCTTCGCGGAGTCGAACAAGGTCGCAGGCACCTCGACCGCGTATCGCCCCGTCGACATGAACACCCCGGCATTCAACTGCGTGTTTCTCGGCGGCTTCCTTGACAACGCCAGCACGGCCATGATCCCGCCCTCCGGCAACGTCGGCGACACGTCGCTGATCGAAAGAGACTGGCTCACGTGCTATCCTCGTGCGGAGCTGTTCGTGGACGCGGCGGCCGGCGACCTGCACCTCACGCCTGAATCGGGCGCGGCGCGCGACGGCGACGGAACGGCCGACCGCGCCGCGATGTTCGCGGTCGGCGACTTCGAGGGCAACGCGCTCAAATACGTGAACGGGGATCCGGTGCCCGGCGCCTATTCGGACGTCGAGGTCCTGCCGCTGCGCGACCTGTACGTCGACGCCGTCAACGGCGACGACGCCAACGACGGCTTGACGTCGGCGACCGCCAAGCGGACACTCGCGGCCACCCTGCCGCTCGCCCGCAGGCGCGAGACGGTGCATGCGGCGCGCGGCGACTACAACGCCGGTTCCGAAACATACAGTCAGGCGTTCTATCTCGTCGAAAACACAAAGGGCTTTTCCCCGGCGCGCGGGATCGTGCGCAGGGGCGTGACGCTGGTGGCGGACGAGGGGCCGGACGTCACGTTCATCACCGGCGTAATCGGCACGGGGAACGGTAACAACCTTGGTGACAACGCGATACGTTGCCTGACGATGCTTCCAAGCTCGACCGTGCGCGGCTTCACGCTTCGGAAAGGCGCGACGTTCCACACGACCGGCAATGTCTACGACAACAACGTCGGCGGAAACATTCTCGCCCCATCCTGCGAGAACGGGCTTTCGGGCACGGCCTTGATCGAGAATTGCGTTCTCTCCAACGGTTGCGGGCGCACGGCAGGCTGCGTGGCCGGTGGCATCCTGCGCCGATGCAAGGTTATGAATGGATCTTGCACCTCCGGTGCGAGCCTGTCGATGTATTCGCGCTTTGAAAACTGCCTTCTCATCGGCATCGGCAACACGGCAGTCCGCAACTGCGGCGGCATGTACTCGACGACCTTCTACAACCCTGGAAACTCAAATCATCAGTCGAACGGCGAGCTGATGAGCACGATGACTGGCGCACGCTTCGAGAACTCCATCATGATCGCAATGAACGTAGCTGCGGAAAACAACTCTCACATTTCGTTGAAGAACGTACGCAACTGCATCTGGTGCGTGGGCGGAGACCGGACGCAGATCGACGCCGCCACGTCCGCCAACGTCATCACCGGCACGCTGGAGACGGCGATGCTCGACACCGCGCACGGCTACCGACCGCTGGCTGGTTCGCCCGCGATCAACGCGGGCGACCAGGCGCTGCTCGCCAACATGACGGGCGATGCCGCCACCGATCTCGTCGGCACCCAGCGCGTCTACGACGGCGAGGTGGACATCGGCGCGTACGAATACGACATCCGCCCTGCGATGGCCTCTCTTCTCTACAAGAACGCCACCGTGACGGCCGCCGCGCCGGCGGCGACCCTCGTCGGCGAGACGATCGTGCTTCCCTCGGGCGAAGTGGCGGCGACGTTCGCATTCCCTGCGACCGCGCGCTTCCTCGTGCCCGTGCAGGTGACGGGCACGGGCACGTTCGCGATCTACGTGGGCGACGCGGCGGAACCGGCCGCGACGGCCACGGCTGCCGCCGGCGCGACGGAACTGCGCCTCGCCGTCCCGGCGGGCGCGACCGCGCGCTTCGTCTACGAGCCGGGCGCGAACGACACCGGCTCGGCGATCCTCGGCGCGCTCGTCAACGCCAGCGGCATGACGATCATCTTCAAGTAGCTCACCGGGGCGAACTGCGCACGAAGTAAACCGGCGAACTGCCAAACGTCACCTTGTAACGCGCTCCCTCGAGGGGGAAGGTGATCGGCTTTCCGTACAGGTCAATGAACGAGACTTCTCCGCCATCGACGTATCGCGTGCGTTTCCCCGCCACGGACCACATCATGCCGGCCTCTCGTCCGTCTGGGCGCACCCATGTGGGGAAATACAGCGCGTGATTCTCGGACCGCCATTCACCGGGGACGCTCGTGGACCCCGCCGGCCGCATGCGGACGAACTGCTGCCAGGCATGGAACGCCGCCTTGGGGCTGAGGTCTGAATGCACGACGCCGAAGTGATCCTGGGAATTGTCGGGCGAGGTCTCGTTCGCCTTGAACTCGTACAGGAAAACACGTTCCACGCCCTCTGCCGCGACCAGGCCGAGTATTCGTGCCGACTCGATGGCCTGCTGTTCTTCCGTGCGCGGGAACCAGAACCGGTTGTGCAGACAGGATACGACCACCGCGCCCTTCCAGTCCGAATTGAACTTGAGGACGGCGACTTGCATGAACTCGCGCCCGTCAGGTGCCCGTGCCGAAATGACCGGCGTGATCCGGTCACCCTCCTTCAAGCCGTCTCCTGTCAGGAAATAGCGCCCTGCAAGCGCAAGCGGTGGCGTTGCAGACGGGAACTTCAACGTCGAGCGGTTGACCTTGGCATCCAAGAAGTTCCCCACAGGGAACCTGAACCTGCGCGGGAGGTCCTCCGACGGCGTCCCCGCCAGATCGCAGTGAGACTGCCACCCGCCTCCTTCTCGTGGCTTCAGCTCGTTCATCAGCGGCGTGCCCCCGCAGACGACGAGGGTTCCCCCGTCCTTGACGAACTGCTCGACGGTGTCGTAGTCCACCTGGAAATGAAGCCAGTTAAACGAAAGGAAGAGGATGTCCGCCTCCTTTGCCTTCACGCGGACGGCGACCTCGCCGGGACGGCAGGGAGCGACGGAATACCCGCTGCCGAGCGTGTCGCGGACCAGATCGACGCCTCCCGCTTCCAATTCGCCGGAAACCGGGACCTCGCCGACGACGAGCACCCTGCGCGCCTGAGGGGGAAGATGAAGTTCGTCAATCGCCTTCTTCAGGACGTCCGCGTTCCATCTCTTGCCCTCGGCCGCAGCGGATTCGCGGTGGGTCGGCGATCCCGTCTCGGTGAGCCAGACGGGCTTGTGCCCATCGTCCTGGCTCGACATGAGCTTCCTCAGCGCTTCCAGCCGCGCGTCGAAGTTGCCCTCGGGGGCGTATCGGATGTCATGCGTCGCGTACAGATGCACGTTCATGATGTCGAAATATCTGGCCGCGCCAAGGGCATACAACTCCTCCAGCATTTCCGCAGGAATCCCGGCGAAGCCGCCTGTCGCGACCTTCGCCGTTGGATCGGCCCGCTTGATCGCCGTGTATGCGCTCTTGAGAACGGCGAAGTAGCGTGGCGCGTCGTAGCCGTGGATGTTGGGTTCGTTCATGATCTCCCATGTCCGGACACGACCCTTGTAGCGCGAAACCGTCTGGTACACGTAATTCGTCCAATACGCCTCGTTATCGGGAGAATCGGGCGGCCAGTGCGCAGGGGGCTTGCCGCGCTTATTCATCGTGCCGGGGAATGCGAGGATGGGCAGCGGTTCGAGTCCGGCCCCGCAGATCGCATCCACGACGGCGTCGACGCGGTCGAAGTGCCACTCGCCGTTCACGCCGATGACAGAGCGCAGCGGACAGTCGAACCTGATGGACCCCACACCCAGCCCCGCCACGAGATTGACGATCCTTTCGCGATCCTCGAACTCGTTTTTGGTCAAGTGGGCGCAGACGCCGTATGGATTGGACGCCGCGCGTTCAAGGGCGTGTCCGGCCAGCGAAAGCGCCAGACCCCCAAAGAGCATGATGCTTGACTTTGTCATTTGCCGTCCCAGTGGAAGCACTTGTGGAGCGTGTCGTTTAGCCTAACGCATCTTCTATCTGTTGGGCTACTGTGCGTCCTCTTGGTTCTGAACCGTATATCGTGGCATAGACATAGTGCGATGCATCTTGCGCGGCCCAGAGTTTTCCGATGGCCGTCTTTTCGGCTATATCGGCGGATTGCCCAGTAAGCTCGCCCTTGTATTCCAACACAAAAAAACGTCCGTCCACAAGCTCCCCGATGAAGTCAGGATAGAACCACTCCGTCCTGCCGCCCATTGGCAAGCGGAACGAAGCTGAATCGGAATCCTTGTTTCGAAGCCAATAAAGAACCTTGGGCGAAGAATCAATCAGCTTTGCGCATTCAAATTCCTCTCCCTCGCCAAATGGCTTCTTGCCGTCAAACCTCGGTATGGCATAAGTCCCCAGATAGTGCTTCTTAAACCGCCAACTACCCCTGTAAACATCAGTATTGCCCGAGTAAATGTTCTCGTCAAACACAAAGCCGCCGGGCAGATCCAAAGACAGTTTGTAATCGCCGCCCAGGCCGAACGTCTGCTGATACGCCTTGCGCCGTGCCTTGCCAAGCGCCTCGCTCAAATGCCATTCCAGCCGTTGCTTGATCTGGAAGCGCACCAAAACCATCTGCTCGCATGTCATGCCATGATTGGCCCGAAGATCGGAAACGATCTGAGTCAACCAATGCCGCTTTTCTGACTGCAACAACAACACGCAATCCTTGGTAATGCCATCCAGCACGTTCACGACATCGGCCTCTTCAATCTTTCCCGAGAAACCTTTTAGATACTCGGTATGTGCATCTGCCGCGAACCGTGCGGTCATCTCGTTTCCGTCCAGTTTCAGGATGAATGTCCTCCCGTCATTGCCGCTTATTGATATTTCATCCCCGGAAAGCGCCTCTGGCAGAAAACCTAGGATGGAGTCCCCAATCGTCTCATAGACGGCATCTGTCGAAAACAGACTGTCCCCGTCTATCTCGACGCCAAGCCTCGGGAACTTCCACGGATGGTGCTTCGCCGGAATCGGCGCTGCGACTTGCTCCTTCTTCTTCTGGTGCTTGAGCTTCAGCTCGTGCGCCTTTTCCTGCATGCCGTTCTGCGCAAGCTGCACGGCCACTTGCTCAATCAATCCGTCGTCTTCGGAACCTGAAAGCTGTATCTCCCCGTCGCCGCTCGCAAAATCCTGAACCTTGATTCCTGCAGGCAAGACCAGGCCATCCAGCGTCGCCTTGTCCAACTTGACCACATCCGTCGGCACGGAGAACAAATCGCCCAGGCCCCCTGTCTCCGGCAGATTCTCCTGCACGGCCTTGAACGCCTCGACCTCCGAGAAGCCCTTCTTCTTGAGTCCTTCCGTCAGCTCCTTGGCGGCGGAGCCGAACTCCTTGCTCATGACGAACGCGTACGCGCGGTTCAATTCGCGCGTCTTCCGCCGTTTTGCATACGGCATGCGCATCACGCGCCCCAGCAGCTGGATCGTGTCCTTGCTGCTGCCGACGTTCGCAAGCGAACAGAAAACGTATGCGAACGGGCAGTCCCACCCTTCCTTCAGCGCCTGGACGGTTATGACGTAATTGACCCTGCACGCCGGATCCATGACATTGACATCGTCCAGCTCCTTCTGGTCACCCGTCGCGATCTTGACCTCCTCTTCCGGAATCTTCAGCGTGTCCGTGAGATACGCCTTCAGCTTCTCGACAGGTACGTCGCCGTTCTTCGGCGTCGCCTGGAACAAGACGATCGGCCGGACATACGCGGTCGCATGGAGAGCCGCCGTCTCGGCGGCTGCAAGTTTCGCCAGCTCCTGCCTTTTCGCCATCGCCGACACGACGGCCTTTTCCCAGTCAAGCTTGTACTCCGTCAGCTCGATCGGCAACTTGACCATCTCCTCGTCGAAAAGCTCCTGCGCATAGACGCTGTAAAGGACGTTGTTGTCACGTCCCGGCGTCGCCGTCAAGCCCAGAACAGCGCTGGGGTTCAGACGCACCAGCGACTTCTGCGAGAGGTCTGTCACCATGTGGTGCGCCTCGTCCACAATGATGATCGGGCGTAGGTGGCACAGGAGATTGGCGAAGGAGAACTTCGGTTTCTTTACGGCTCGCGAGGACGCTCGCCCTCCCAGCGATTCTGCC
>JAFRSR010000142.1 GCA_017427485.1 Kiritimatiellia bacterium | reverse complement strand
CATCCCTGCACGATGCCGCCGCCCGCGAGGCCGGCCACCGTGGCAGTGCCGCTCCCGACGGCGAGTCCGCCGCCCGCCAGCTCGACCATCGTGTTCGCGAGCGCCGCAGCCGCATCCACCCTGAGGACGCCCCCTTCCACGCGCGCCGGGCCCGTGAACGTGTGGTCGGCCGTGCTGAGCGCCAGCACGCCCTTCCCGCGCTTCACGAGGCCGCCGTCCGCCGTCCCGCCGAGCGCGGGATCGGTCTCGATCGCCTGCGCGAGCGTGAACTCCGCGTCGAACGCGAACTTGGATGTGTCGACGACGAGTCCGTTTGTCGAGGCGTAGATGTGCGTGAGCGCGCTCACCGTCTGCCCCGCCGCCGTGAGGCCGAGCGGACGCAGCGTGCCGCCGTTGCCGTAGAGGATGCCCGTCGCGTCCGCGGCGCTCTGCGTGAGCGCGCCGCCCACTTCCCACGTCGCGCCCGTGTTCAGGCGCGCCTCGGCGTAGTCACCCGCGTAGCTGGCGAAGTTCACCGTGCCCGTCACCGCGAAGAGGCCGCCGTTCAATTCCACGAATCCGTCGTTCGTGCGTTCCGTTGTGCGGAAGGCGAACGCGGCGTCTCCGCTGGTCGCGAGCGTGCCGCCGTTCATCACGAACCGACATTTCCGCAGGCCGGGAGTGACCGTCTTGCCCATCCCCATGTTGAAGTAGGAGAAGTAGTCCGTGCCGCCGTTCATTTCAAAGAGCGTGTCGACGTCCATGTTGCTGTTGCCCATGTACCCTAAGCCAAGGCCGCCGGAAGATACGATCTGCCCGCCGTTCTGCCGGAACGTCAGCATGTTGCCCGCAGTCGAGTAGTAGCAGACGTAGATCTGGGCGGACGAGGTGATCTTGCCGTTGTTCATGATGAACGTGGCCGAACCGTTCTTCACGGACGTCGGGGTGCCGATGCCGATCTCCTTATTCCCGATGACGAGAGTTGGCGCGTTCTCCGGGTCGTCCACCTCGCCCATCTCGAACGTGCCGGCCGAGACGGAGAAGCCCCGGAGCACCCTGGTGGGCCCGTCGCCGTTCGGGTACACCGTGCTGCGCAGCGTCGCTCCGCTGTTGGCCACGGACGTGTTGACGGTCAGCGTCCCCGTGCCGTTCAAGTGCAGCTTGCCCGTGCCGAGCTTGATGAACGCGCTCGTGCCGACGTTCGTGAGCGTGTTGACCGTCACGTTCGAGTTGTGCTCGAACACGGTTCCCTGTCCGCTCCTTCCCTTGAGCTGGAATCCGGGGATCTCCACGTCCGGCCCCGTGTAGAGGAGCGTGCCGAGGCCGATCGTGAGCTGGTCGGGCGACTGGATGAACGACAGGTCGTCCATCACCACGCGCCCGCTGCCCGTCGTGATCTTGCCCGTGAAGTTCGGCGACACATCCAGGTTCACCTGGCCGGCGTTCGTGACGACGTGCGTGTTGACCGTCACGTCCCGGTCTCCCGACACGCCGCCTTTGATGCGCAGCTCGTTTCCGTTCATCGTCTCCAAGGACGTGTTGTCCGCAAGCGTAATGGGCGTTTCCACCGTGTTGATGCCGGAAGTGTTGATGATCCGCGTGCCGTGTCCGCCGCCGCCCAGCGTGATCGAGCCGCCGGAAAGCTTGTAGCCGTAGCTCGCCTTCGACGCCGCGAAGTCGAGAGAGCCCACCGTCACGTCACCCGCGAGCGTCACGGGCACGTTTGCCTGCGTCGCCGGGTTGAACACGGCCTTCGCGTTTTCGCCGGACGGCGGCGCCGCGTTGTTCCAGTTGGCGGAATCCGCCCACGCGCCGCCCGCCGAGACGCTCGTCCACACGGGCCCGCCGTCCGCCGCGTTCGCGGCGCTCGCGAACGTCACCACCACGGCCTTCATGCCGTCGAGGTCGCCGCCCGCGATCGTCTCCTGCCGCGCCGTCATCGTGAAGCGCGTCCCGGGAGGCGCCCGGAAAAGCGAGAGGTCCACGTCCGCGTTCGAGGCGTTGTACACGAGCGCCGTGTAGGTGCCCACGCGCGGGACGCAGTCGAGGTCGTACTGGCCACTGCGCGTCGTCACGGCGACGGGCGAGAGGACCGAGAGCGCGTTCGACACCACCACGCCCACGGCATCCTCCAGATCCACGCGCAACTCAAGCGTCACGGGCTCCGTGGCGCCGGATTCGCCGAGCGTGAGGCTGCCGATCATGTTCGTGGAAACCCAGGTGCTCGCGATCGTTCCGGGGGCGAAGTCCGCCGCGAACGGCGCGGCGTAGACGTCGGCGATCACGTAGCGCGCGCCGTTCCGCACGTGGATGCCGCCCGTGAAGGTGCCGGCGGCGAACGTGGGGTCGTACGTCGCCACGGACCCCTTGCCGGTGAACGTGAGGCCGCCGTCCGGCACGCCCTCCGGCAGGGCGGGATCGGGCTCGAACGTCTGCCAGACCGAGACCCAGCGGTTCTCCGTACCGTCGTACTCGTGCTCGTGCGAGGCGTCGATGATGAGGCCTTTCGCGCCAAGGTAGGCATGCTGGAAGTTGTAAATGTGCGGAGTCGTGTCCGTCTTCGTGTACGGCTGGTAGATGCCGCCGTCGAAATACGCCACCGCCGGATACGAGAGCGAGCTCGAATACAGATTCTGGCAGCGGATCGTGCCGCCCGAGGCGAGGACGAGCGTGTTCGTCTCCCGCGTGTTCTTGTAGTTGAGCGTCACGTTCCCGCGCGAGACGACCGTGCCGCCGTTCGTGATGATCACGTCCGCGCCCATCGTGCCATCGGCGTTGCCGGTGTAGATGTGGCCGTTGCAGGAGATGAAGCCGCCGTCCACGAGGAACGTGGCGCGGTAGACGCCCTGCGTGTGCACGGCCTGGTAGCCGAGGTAGATCGCGCCCTCGATGGTGTTCGTGCCGCCGTGCTGGATGTAGGACGGGGAATCCGTTTGCCTGGACGCGCCGTGGCCGAGGCGGAGCTGCCCAAGGTACGCCTCGCCGCCGTTCATCGTGACCGTCGGGTAAAGGTGCGTATCCGGCTGATCGTCGGGGTTGCCGTTGTAATAGCCGATCATGAGCGTATTGGTTGCCGCGAGAATGCCGTTGTTGAGCGTCAGCGAGCCGGCGGTCTGCACGCCCTGCCCCGCCTGGTGCGAGCGCGAGCCGACGGACAGCTCGTAGGGCACGTCGACGGTCGGGGCGTCCGTGGGATCGCCGACCGTGCCGATCGTCACCGCACCCTCGTTTACGTTGAACGCCCGGAACCCGTAGTTGGGGCCGTCGCCGTTCGGCGCCACGCCCGATTCTTCGGTGCCGCTGAAATCGCGATGGTCGGTGCGCCAGAGGAAGTATCCCGTGCCGCCGAAGTGGAGCGTCCCCTCGCCCATCTTCGTGAAGGAGCCGTAGATGTCGTTCACGGCGGAGATGGCGAGCGTCGCGTCCGGATTCGCAACGTTCAGCACGGGCGAGCGGTAGGCGGTGTTTCCCTGTACGGTGAAGCCGGGAATCGCCGCCGAAGGACCGTCGTAGATGAGCGAGCCGGTCGTCAGCACGAGGTCGTCGGCGGACTGCACGAACGAGAGGTCCGAGACGCGCGTGGTGCCGCTGCCCGCGACGAGGCGGCCGCCCGGCGCGAATCCGCCGAGCGCGCCCAGGTTCACCGTGCCCGAGCCGGTACCGCTCGGCTGCGGGTTCGCGAGAATGATCGATGCGGCCGCGAGCTGCTCCGCCGTCGGCGCGAGCGGGTTGTCCTCCGTGGACGGCAGGACGAGCGTCGTGCCGTCGGCAATCGCCGCGCCGCGCGCGGCCGTGACGGACACCTTCAGCTTCGCGCGGTTGTCCTCGACCACCACGTAGCAGGTGTACTCCACCCCTTCCGGCTTGTAGGGATACGTGAACGTCTCCGCCATGTAGTGAAGCGACTGGAACGAGGCGGCGGACGCCGTCACGAGCGTGTAGGTGCCGAGCGTCGAAAGGCCGTTCTCCACGTGGTTCGTCACGCCGCGCGTCTGGAGGAGATGGAGCTGCGGCGCGTTCAGGTTCCCGGTGGTCACGTCGCCCGTCACGTCCAGGCGGCTCTCGCCGTCGAAGCCGAGCTTGGGCGAGGAGGCCGCGCCATCCGCGCCGAAGGCGAGCGAGCCGACGGTCTGGACGCCGTTCGTGATGATGAGGCCGCCGTTGTTCGTCGTGACGGTGAGCGCGGTGCCGGAGGGGAGGCGTCCCGCGCCGCCGAGGTACACGCGCCCGACGGAGATGTACGTGGGGCCGCAGTAGGTGTTCGCGGCGCGGATGAGGAGCGGCACGGCCGCGCTCCCCAGCGAGACGGAGAGGCCGCCGTCCGTGCCCGAATCGTCGAGCGGCTCAAGCCCCTTGTCCCAGATGACGGGGAAGAGATCGGTTCCGCCGTTGAAACGGACGATGAGGCCGCCGGGGCCGATCTTCAGGCTCGTCATGGACGAGGGGAAGTGCGGCGTCGCGTTGTTGTGGTTGCGGTGCTGCCAGATGCCGCCGTCGAAGACCACGTTGAACTTGCCTTTTGCGGAGTTGACGAAGTTGCGCATCTCGAGCGCACCTCCGTCCGCCAGGCGCAGGTTCGTGGTCATGCCGGCGTTCTGGCGGTCGTTCTCGAAGTTCTGGCAAAGGAGGTGCGACCCGCTGCCGGTGATGACGACCTCGTTCGTGGTGGAGGCGTCGGCTGGGGCGGTGCTGGTATTGCCTGCGACGATGCTGTTGTCCTGATTGTAGAAATAACCGCCGTCGTGGACGCACGTCAGGGAGTACGTGTTCTTGTTGTAGGCGGGGCAGTAGCCCTTGCAGTAGAGCCGCTGCCCACTGAAGACGTCCACCACGGCCTCCACGCGCAAGTCGTTCGGAATGTTGTTGACGCACGTGTAGAGAATGTTCGCCGCGGTGTTTCCGACAATGAACGTGCCGCCCGACACCTCGAGCCGTCCCTTCACGTAGGAACCGCCGACGGCGCCCTTGCCGTACCCCCCGCCGACCACGAGCGCGGCGTGTGTGCGGGTGATGCCGTTCGAGACGATGAGCGCGGCCTCGTTGACGGCGTTCGTGGTGCGCGCGGCGATGATCGAGGCACCGCCGTTGTTGCTGAACTTGTTGGTGACGGATTCGTCGTAGGGCGTGTCAATGACGACCGTTCCCTCGGCGATCGTCGCGCCGGACATGCCAGTCGTGGGCGCACGGTCGTCGCTCAGGTCGATGAGCGTGTCGCGCGAACCGTGGTTGGTCGTCTCCGCGCCGAGGTAGAACGGCTTGGTCAGCGTGAGCGTGGCGGGACCTGTCTTCACGAACAGGCCGTCGGTGGACCACACGTTGCCCGCCATCGTGAGGTCGCTGTCGATGCGCCAGTTCTGCGACACGGCCGCGTTCGGCGCGGAGTTCGTGATCGCGGTCGTCCACACGGCGCCCGCCGGGCCGGAGTAGCGGAAGTTGCCGCCGAGAAGCTTGAGCGATCCGCCGAGCTGCGACTCCTGCTGCACGTCGAGCGTGCCGGAGGAGAGCGTGGTGCCGCCCGTGTGCGCGTTGTGCGGGCTGAGCCGCACCGTGCCGCCCGTCGCGCCCGTGTTGACGGCGACGGTCGTCGCGCCGCTGAACACCTGCGTCACGTTCGTCGACGTGCCCGCCGGCGCGTTGACCGTGACCGTCGCGGCCATGGCCGGGAGGGCCGCACTTGTCGCGGCCACAACCGCCCATGCGAGCATTTTCACACTTTTCATCTCTAGCTCCCTTTAGGTGACATTCCGGTGACATCACGGGCGACAATCCACCTGAACGGTATAGTGTCGCCAATGAACGCCCCGATAATACCATAATCCCCCACCCCGCGCAAGCGAAAACGCGGCTAGCGGAAGATGATCTTGAATCCGGCCGACTCAGGCCTCACCGAGACCAACGCGCCCTTCTGGCTCAGATAGCACGCGCGGAGCCAGGCATCGGAACGCCGCGCGGACTCGAAACGAATCTCGTCGAGATCGCCCTTGAACCGATTGCCGCTTCCCCTCGTCTGGCCCAGTTCGAAGTTGACGTTTTGCAGGCCGGGCTGCCCGCTACCCAGGCCGTATTCGCGCGGCAGGCAGCGCAGAAGCTCGCCGTCCAGATAGACGCTGAACGCCTCCTGGTCGTACGAATAGGCGAAGTGGTGCCAGTCCCCGTCGTCGGGGATCGTCATCGGCGACGCCGTGTAGCGCATGTCTTCGCCTTGGGCGCCGCTGCCGTATGCGTTCATTTCGTAGCCATGGAAGAACTGGAGCACGCGCCCGCCGTCCCAGTTGTACAGGATGGCGAACTGCGCATAGTCGTTGTACATCTGCATCATGTATGCCTGCCCGGTCGCATCCGCGGCCGGACGGATCCATCCCGAGATGGTGAACGCGCCGGAAAGGTCGGCCAACCACGGCGCATGCCGTGTCATGTGCTTCGAAGCCGTTCCCGCGAACGAACGTCCGCGCCCGACCGCACCGGCCGCGTCAACGCTGAGCGTGTCGGTCTCGAAATGCCGCGCGTTGGGAGAGGAGTCGTTCCCCGACGCCAGATGGTAGACGGCCTTGTATTCGGAGTTCCACACGGTGTCGGCGTGCGCCGCGCCGTGCGCCGCCGTCGTAGCGCTCCAGAGGGCGCGGAGGGTCGTCCCCTGCGCGAGGCTGGGCACGCGCACCCACACGACGCTTTCGCCTGCCGCGTCCCACGTCTCGATCTCGAAAGCCAGCGCGTTGCCGTTGGAGCCGACGAAGCGCAGCCCCGCAGGGTCGTCCGGCAGGCCGACGCTCGCCGGCAGCTTGACGCACAGCGGAAAGTCCGCCAGCGCCACCCCCTCCGCGAGGTTCGTGACGACGATGCGCGCGAAACGCCCGGTCGGCTCCGTCTACGCCCGACCGGCCAGCGGCGCCGACCACGCCTCGCCGTAGGCGTTCACGGCGCGGAACCGTCCGCAGACGCACTGGTCTTCCTCAAGCCCCGACACGGTCGCAACGGCTCCGATCACGAATATGTTTCTCATGGCCATTTTCATCCTTTATAATGTTTCAAGCTCTCAAACTTTCCGACTCTTTTCATTGCCACGGGCTTGGCGGCGGGCTTCTTCACCTCTGGTGCAGGTTCAGCGGAAGAACAGGAGAGTGCCGGAGTCGTGAATCGCGCTGAGGATGCCGTCCTTCAGGTCAAGCTTGACCGGCGGCCGCGTTTCGGTGACGAGCTCGAAGTCCTCAAGCGAAAGACCCGTCGCGTCCGTGAGGTCAAGGAGCTTCACGATCCCGTTGAACAGTGGCATCTCGATCCTCACCTTCGCGCCGTCGATTCCGCTCGCCGCGCCCGTGATCTTGAGCAGGGACGGCTTCGCGCCGTACGCAATCGCGCCGATCTGGAGCGTGCCCGCCGCCGAACCGTTCGCCGCAAGGTTGATGGAGGGAGTGGCGCCGTCGCCGGTAACGTCGAACTCGATGCGGTCCGCCCGCAAGACGTACGGCAGGTTGGCATTGCCGGACGCGCGCACGCCCACGATGGCATTGTCCACGAACGTGACGGTTCTCACCTCGGCGACCTCGTTGGTCCCGGCCGCGATGCGCAACGTGTCGCTGCCCCTGAATGCCACGTCGCCGTAGCCTGCCGCGCCGTACGAATCGTCGGCCTCATACTCCAGCGAAAGATCGTAGACGTACTGCCGTGCATTGTACCCGCCGGTGCCGCCGGAGAACGAGAGGTAGGCGAAATTCTCGCCGAACTTCTGCACGAGATTCACGTCCTGCGAGAACGTTGCCGTCTTGCCGTCCTGCGTCACTTCGAACGAGAGCCGTCCCGGCACGTACGAGACCGTGAAGTCCACCGGATTCATGTTCTTCGGATCGATGCCGTTGAGGTCCGCGACGGCCGTGCCGATCACCCCGTTCGTGATGGCCGCGATCGCAGGCGAAGGATAGATCTTGATCCCCCATCCAAAGGCGGTGGTGAACCGCGCATTGTTGAAGCCAGCCCCGCCCACGCCCAGCGAAGCGCCGTGCGCGGCGACGGTCATGGGCGAGTTGACGTGCAGGAACACGGCCGCGCCGTCGGCCGCGTTGCCGGCGGGGGCGGTGAAATGGTATGTGCCGCTGATCTTAAACGGCGCGCCCACGTACACGCGCTCGAGGCGCGTCACGGCGCTCGTCTGGTAATTGGACGTGTCGGTGAGCCGGAACGCGGGCGTGCCCTCGACCGCCTCGTACGCGGCGTTGCCGTTGAGCCGCCACTTCGAGGCGTCGCCCGACGGCTCGATGTCGACCGCGCCGGCGACGTCCGCCTGCGAGAAGCGGAAGTTCGCGATGCGCTGGTCGCAGTAGGAACCGCCCGTCGCGCCGGAGAAGCCGATCCAGGCGGTGGGCGCGCCCAGCGCCTCCTGCAGGTTGACGGAATTCGTGCGCGCCGCGTACTTGAAACCCGAGTAGACGTGATGCACGAGCTTGCCCGCGCCGTCATACGTCACGCATACGTCGATGCCGTCCTGGATGGAGATGTCGCCGGCGGACGTGTGCAGGTTCGTCATGCTCGTCTTGGCGCCGTTGACGAGCCATCCCGCCGTGTCGGCATTGTAGATGTTGTACGCCGCGCCGATGGACGGCGTGATGCCGTTCGCGCAGATGCCGCCGCCGGTTCCCCCTGCCGCGTTGAGTCCCCTGGAATCGTTGTGGAGGAAGAACGCAAAGCCGTCCGCGGGGCTGGCCGGCGGGGCGACGGTCTTGTAGGTGAAGCTCGCGACCCACGGACGCGTCACGCTCACGCGTTTCCGCCAGAAAGCGGTGCCGCCCTTGTACGTCTCCGCGGACGAGAGCTGTATCTCGTTCCCGTCCTCGCCAACCATCTCCACGGTGCCGTTCCGCTTGAAGTCGGCGAAGCCCGAGACGGCCGTGCCGCCGCCGGTTCCGTAAAGCGCGAGCGTGGCGTCATCCACCGTGACGGACGCGGATCCGGCAACCTTGTAGTCGAGCGTCGCGCCGTTCTCCGCGGCAAGATTCCCCACGCCCGGCAAGGGTCTGTCGATCGTCGTGTTGCTGCCGGCGGCGAACCTGACCGTGCCGGGACCGTAGATGGGCGCGTTGCCGAAGGCGTCCTTTGCGCTGCCCGCGAAGTCGACGAAGATGTCGGAATCGTTGTTGATCGCGGAGGTCGAGGCGATCCGTCCGCCGTCGGCGAGCCGCAGCGTGCCCGCCTCGACCGTCGTGGCGCCGGTGAAGGCGTGCGCGCGAGTGAGCGTGAGCGTGCCCGCGCCTTGCTTCTTCAGCCCGCCGGTGCCGCTCACCGTGTCCGCGAAAGTGGCGTCGCCCGAAGCGTTCAACGCGACCGTTCCGATCGTGGAGATGCCGCCCGTCGACACCCAGGAGAACGCGTCCGCGCCGCCGATCGTGAGGATCGAGGCCGTTCTGCTCATGGTTATCGCGCCGTTGTAGGTGTTGTACGGGCCGGGGAGCGTGAGATGTCCGTTGTCCGTGATGGAGATTGGGCCCGTGCCGCCCAGTCCGCCGGGAATGGTGAGCGTGTAGCCGCCCCAGGGATGAAGGGTCATGCCGCCCGCGCCCACCCAAAGGCCGCGCTTTGCGTCGAGCGTGGTGTTGATGTTGCCTTGGCGCACGACGCCGCCGTCCACCTCGATGTTGTGCGCGTCTAACGCGGCAGGCACGGCGCCGAAGCCGTCCGTACCCGCCACGTACACCTTGCCGCCGTTCGTCACCACGGTGCCGCCAGAGTAGGCGTTCGCCGTGTTCGAGAGGTTGATCATTCCGGGGCGGTCGACCACGACCTTCCTGGATTCTCCCGTAACGTCAACGAGAACGCCGGGCGTGAGGCCGGAGTAGTTGGAGGTGTGAGGCGTGTCGCCGCCGCCGAGGACGTACTCGCCGTCGCGCGGAGTCACGGCGCCGGTCTGCGTGACGGAGACGCTGCCCACCGTGCCGAGGCGGCATCCCGGGAAGCGCGAGAGATCCACGTCGGTCGCCTCGCCGCCCGCGCTGATGAACACGAACGCCGGACGCGAGTCCTGCGTCACGCGCGTCGAGAGGAAGTTCGCGCCGACTGCTGCGGCGATGTCGATCGACGATCCCTCGCCGAGCGTGATGTTGCCCGTGCCGGCCGCCTGCGCATGGGCGAGGCGGAGGCGCACGTCGCCGGAGACTTCGATGGGGCCTGACATTCCGGAGTTGTCCGCCGCAAGCACGAGCGCGCCGCCGCCGAGGGAATCGGTCAGCGTGATGCGCGCGGGCACGCCGTCCGCGTCCGCCAGCGGCACGTTGAGCGCGCCTTCCCTGCCGAACATGTCGAACACGTAGTGGTTCCCGTAGGGGATGACGGTGCCGCTGAATCCGCCGCCCGCGCAAACGGCCACCTTGAGGTACGGGTATTCGCTCAGGTCGATCGTCTCGTTCGCGTTGTTGTCGTGGATTATGAGCGTGCCGCGGGAGTCCTTCGGAATGTACTTGAGGATGCCGACGGCGCCGCCCGCGACGTTGCAGCCCACGGCGCCCTCCTCCGAGAGGTTGACCGTCACGTCCGCGCCCTCCGCGAACGCCTGGTTGAAGATGAGGCGCCCGGCGAGGACGTCGATCGCCCCGGTGATACCGCCCACGTCGCCCGTGACGGTGAGGTCGCCGCCGCCCGTCTTCACGAAGTGCCCGGTGGCGCCCGCGGTCACGTTGGTGACCGATGCCGCGAGGAAAGAGGAGCCGCCGGCGGGGATGTCGAACGTGATGGCGTCCTCGTACGTGACGCGCATCGTCGTGTTGATGATCGGATAGTCGGTGTACGCCGCCACGGGATAGAGCTCGAGCGTGCCGTCATGGACGTGCAGCGTGGCGTGTCCGGTGTGTCCGCCCCACGTGGGGTTGTTGTTTCACATCTGCACGCCGCGCGCCTTGATGCGTCCGCCCGGCTCGAGCACGAGCGAGGAGTCGCTGCCCTCGCCCACGCCAAGAGGCATCGAACGCACGACGACCGTGCCGGCGACCCGTGCGTTGCAGACGGCCGCCTGCGAGCCGAACATGAGCCAGCCGCTCTCCAAAAGGCCGCCCCGCTCGATCGTGACGTCGCAGGTGCAGCCGGGGCTGGTGCCGAAGCGAAGCCATACGCTCGACTCCATGACGACCGTGCCGTTCGTCTTGACGGTCACGTTCGCGGAAGTGCCCGAGCCCCTGCCGAAGGAAAACTCCTTGGTGGTGGAGAGGCGCGCCGCGGATTCCCCGCCGACGACGACGAGCGTGGACGTGCCCGCCGTGGCGATGCTGCCGAAGTTGAACGTGGCGTCGTACGCGACCACGCCCTCGCGCACGACGAAGTTGAGCGGTTCCGCAAACGCCGTCTGCGGCTTCAGCGTGCCGGAACCGGTCTTCACCAGCACGTCGGCCAGGATGAGGCTGTTGCCCGTGAACACATAGTTCTTCGCGCCGCCCACGGTCATGGAAGACGACGACACCGCGCTGGGCACCTTGACCGTCGCCATGTAGTTCTGCTCCGCGCCGTCGAACGCCACGGGCCAACCGTCCGAGAACCCGGTTATCTGCGCGCCCAGCTGCCACGACTCGGTGTCCCACGTGTCATGGGCCGACTGCGGACGCCAGAGCGCCTCGGTTCCGATCCTGCGGAACGTCGACTCCGGCGAGGTCACCACGTTCCCCTGGTTGGGCGTCAGCACGAAGGCGAAATGGTACGTCGCGTCCGCCGTCGTGCCGGGGAAGGTCGCCGAGAGCGCCACCGGCTCGGTGAACACGCCCACCGTGACGGTCCCGCCCTCCAGAGCCTCCGTCTCGCCCCACTTGAGCGAAACCGAAACGCGCGAAGCCGACGAGTCGATGCGCGCGAGCGTGCCGTTGACCAGAATGCCGTCGGGCGTCTGGCGGGCGGACACGACGCCGCCCGCACAGTCCCAGGCGGTGTTCGCCGTCGCCGCGCCCGCCACCGCGAAGCTGGCGTTCGTCACGGAGTCGTTCTCGGCCTTCACCCAGTCGGCGGACGCGATGCCGTCGTAGAAGCGGATTTCGTCCATGTCGCCCGCGAAGCTGTCGGTCGAGGCCTTCATCGCGTACGACCCGACAGACCAGGAAGCTCTGTCTTCATGGCTCAGCGCCTTCGCCGACGCGTTCGAATAAATCTGCGCGCCGTTGAAATACGTGTTCAGCTTGCCGACCGCGTCGTACGAGAACGCCACGTGCGCCCATTGCCCGATGACGAGCGCGCCCTTGCCGCCAGTGCCTTGATGGGTGGTTTGAACGGCGACGTCCATGTGCTTCCCAGCTTCGCAGAGGAGCAGAAAGCCCGTCCCGTTCCACGCGTTCTTGCTTGCCGCCAGAATCGACGTTGTTCCCGTGGCATCGCGCTTGAACCATCCGGAGAAGGTGAAAAGCCCCGGGTCGGAAAGCTTGTTGTTCTTCACGAGATTGGGAATGTTCACGCCGATCGTGTTTCGGGCGGACTTGTTCAAGCCGCCGCCCACGACGCCGCTGCCCGCCGTGGCGGTCACGCCGCCGCCGTTCGCGACGGCAAGCGCCTTGGGCGAAGAGTCGCTGATGCCGGAACCGCCGTGGATCACCGTGACGTACTTCGTCCACACGTTTCTCGCCGTGACCGCCGGCAACGTCGCGGAGGCGCCTGCGCCGTAGTACATGTGCACGGCGGTCGTAGTTCCGGAGAGGCGGGGCACCTTCACCCACACGACGGATTCCCCCGACGTGTTCCACGACTCGATCTCGTGCTGCAGCAGTTCGCCCCTGGCGTCCGTGAACCGCAGATCGGCGCCGTTCGCCGCGCAGTCGGCGTACGAGAATCCAGCGATCGACTGCGAGATGCGGATCAGGACGGGAAAGTCTTCCAACGCGCTTGCGCCGGTGTACCCCGACACCGTGAACGCGCAGGTGTGCGAGAACGGCGCGATATCCAGCGCGGCGCCATGGGCGCAGGCAACGGCGAGAAACGCCGAAAAAAGACCAATCGTTTTTTTGCAGACCATCTTCACTCCTCTTTTACGCCATAAATGCGCGTCAATTATGCCAAATCCATGCGTCTGGCGCAAGGAGAAAATACTGGGGGTGGATTGCGGGGGCGCATCTGCGTAATTCACCGCCGAGCCTTCTGATGAATGGAAACAACTATTTGAAACAACTTGCCTTTGGCGCACGGGCTAACTCGCCCGAGCCCATTTGCCGATCCTGGAACGGCTTCCCGTCGGAGGTCAGGATCTCGCGGTTGTCCGTGTCGTAGAAATACCGCTCGATTGTGGCGAACAAACGGGATGCCCCTGTCGGACAATTCCATCGCAAGCGCTTCTTGGTAGCAGTATTCGTTGATGCCGGGCCCGAGCTCGTCGCGAACGGAATGCAGTGCGCCCACAATGTCATAGACGTGGTTTTTCAGTTCTGTTGCATCCATCATGGAATTTCCTTCGCGGTGGCGATGGCGCAAGCATACCAAAAATCCATCAGCTACGATGGGCAGAAGACAGAAAAAGCGCGGGCGAGTTAGCCCGCGCACTTCTTTAAAGTTGTTTTTACCAGTTGTTCTGGTTGTTTCCAATCTCAATGCGCCTTGGTGAAAAACGCAGATGCGCCCATATTTCTAGTTCAATAGTCACGGCGCAAAAGCCAAGCCCTGAAGAACATGCTGGAGAATCGGTACTCGCCCCTGAACGAATAGACGTACCTGAGTTCGCAAAGCCTGATCGCGGCCTTCCGCGCGGACGCCGCATTACCGATTCCCGCCTCGTCGAGGAACGCGCGCGACTGGATTTCGCGGCCGCCCAGCCGCGCGATGCCCATCAGCAACTTGAACTGCACGGGCGAAAGCCGTTCGCAGAAACTTTCGAACTTGTCTCCCTCGCGCATGAACACGACCTGAAGCGCCGCCTCGATGTCCTCGACCCCCACGCTACCCGACGTCACGCCCCAGGCCGCCTCGCACAGCTGCTGCACGTCGCCCGGAACGTCCGCGACGGTGTCCATGATGGCGCTCACCGTCTCGTCGGAGACGCGCCGTCGTCCGGTTTCAAAGCGGCTCTGGAGGAAGCTCGCGAAGGAATCCCTGTCGATCTCCCCGACGCACAGGGTGAGCGCGGACTTGTAGAAGGCGCTGTCGGGATTGTCGAACAACTCGACCATCCTGCTTCTGACGCTGCCGGTGAACACGTACGGTACGTCGCCCTGGAACTGGATGCGTCCGCGCATGAGGGCAAGCACGGTCTGCGCGCCCGAGAGATTGCCGACGTCCTGGAACTCGTCGAACACGACGACCGTCCGACCGTTGGCCGCGACCTTGGCGAGCATGTCCAGCACCTCCTCCACGGCATACGGATCCTCCGCCGCGCGCGCGTCAAGCCCGAACCCGAATTCCCCCGTTGCGGGATCCACCTTCATCACCGGCCGCAACCTCGGCAGAAGCTTCAGTGCCTTCTCGAAGAGGGATGCCTTCCGCTCCAGGTTGCGCACGGACGAGACGATCCGGCGGCAGACGTCGCCGACGGTCTGGACGTGCAACAGGTCCACGTAGAGCATCCGCCACCCGCGCATGCCGCGCACAACCGCGTTGATCAGCGACGTCTTGCCCATGCGCCGTTCGCCGTGGACGACGACGTTCTGCCCGGAACGGATAAATCCGGCGAGCTGACGTTCAAGCGACGGTCTCGGACAGTAGAAGCTATCCTCGACCACGCACCCGTACCTGAACGGGTTGATGCCCTGAAGGTGTTTTTTCATGGTGCTATATTGTATCATACCGTTTGGTTTCATGCAAGGGGAGCCGCCGAGACGGCGGCTCCCCATATGGAACGCCGCCATCTTGGCGGCGCGTCGAGGACGCCGCGCCCTACCACTGGGACAACGGGCGTCTCGCCCGTAGCGGTCAGCGGAAGATGAGAATCGTGCCGCGCGAAGCGACGACGAGCGTCAACGTGTTGCCTTCCTTGCGCAGGAAGGCGGTCCGAGAGGCGTCTGGCGAGACGCATGTCCATTGGCCGCCGAACGTCAACTCCGCCGCCGTGACGAGGGGATAGTTCCCGATCTGCAGGTTCTCCGTCGCGCCAGTGAACGTCACCACGCCGCCGGCCGACGCGTCAAACGCGCCCGTGACCGTCAGCGAGGCGATCGAGCCGTCCGCCGCCACCACGGCCGTCAACCCGCCGCCGGAGGCGAACTTCACGTCGCCGTCGACCGTCCCGGAACCGGAAAGCGCGGAAACCGTCATCGGCGCGCCGCCGAACAGGGAGAGGGTGGCACCGGCGGAGACGGCAAGCGTTCCCACCGCCGCTGGACGGCGGTACGGTCCCCCGTGGTTGAACCACTTGAGGAGAAGATGGCTCTCCGCGTCGGCGACCTCGTCCGGCGTGAGGACGCGCTCGTAGTAGGCGATCTCGCCCAGCTCCACGCCGCCCCAGGACTGCGCGTAGTGGATGCCGCCGAGCGTGTCCGACTCCATGCTGTGCGCGGTGATCGTCTTCACCGAATAAAGGTCGTATCCTCCGCCCATCGGCTCCGTCTTCTGGTTCACCACCACGCCGTTCTTGTGGAATTCCGTCTTCGTGGGATCCGCGATGCTGCCCATTTGGCTGCTGGTGTTGCCGCTCGTGGTGACGAGCGGGAGCGACGGATCGCCCGGATGCGCCTGCACGTCGCGCCAGATGCCGATGGCGGTATTGTTGCTGGTTCGAAGAGAGAGCGCGTCATTACGCCCGGCGGTTCCGCCCAAAATCGTGTTGCCGCCGCCCTTCGAGCCAAGGACGGAGAACACCGTGCGGATGTCGCGTGAAAGGGGGAAGCGCATGGTCGGATCATTCTTGGCCCCTTGCGCCTGGCTGCCCTGCGCCGCGCCGAAGTCGAGGACGGGCCGTCCGTTCAGGACATTCTCCACAAGGCGCGGCGCGTTCGTTGAAGCAGCCGCCTTCAGCGTCGCCGTGAGTCCGCCGTCGGGGTCGGACCAGGCCGTCACGCGCGTGATCCCGCCGCTCGTCGTCTTGGTGAGCGTGGCGTCGGCGGAGGCGTCGAGGTGGAGGTACGCCCCGGGCGGCAGGGCGAACGCGGCGGGATCAACCGACTGCACCACGACCGTGCCTTCCTCGACGCGGAGCGTGCCGGTCGGATCCGAATAGTCCATCAAGTGCAACGTGCCGCCGCCCGTCTTTCCGAGAACGCCACCGGTTTCCACGCCCAGCGCCGTGACGGCCTCGCCGGACGCGACGTACATCCCGTAGGCGGCGTCGCCCTGCGGGAACGTGACGGCGCTGACGCGCTGGCGCTGGTCGGCGAACTTGTGGGGCGAAGGCTCCCCGCGCCACTTGCGCATCAGGTAATCGCTCACCTGCAGCCGCTCGGCGTACGTGAGCGCGTTCGTGTAGATGATGTACTCCACGAGACGACCACCGCAGAGGTCCCAACGTTTGCCCCACTGTCCCGAATGGCAGATGCTGAAGGCGTCGGCGGACGTGTCGCCGAGCGTATCCACCTCAATGATCGTCGTGTCGGAGCAGCCATTGTAGTTGGAGTTGTACTTTATCTCGACTCCATTGCGGTAGATGGGGGCGTCATGGACGTTGGGACTCGAACCCGAGCCGTTCCAATAGAAGATATTTGAACCGGAGCCCGTGCTGCCGCGAAGGTAGTCGCAGGGCGTGAGGCGCTTCGTCGCGCCCAGGAGGCATCCCATGCCCGATGAGGGTGAAGAGAGGACGGCGAAGACCGCGCGGATGTTCGTGAGCGGCACGTCCCACGCGAGGCCGTAGTTGTTCGCGCTCTCGCTTCCGCCGCTGGTTCCTGTCTTGAACTGGATGTACGGCACCGCGCCGTCCGTGACGAGCCACGGCCGGTTGTACACGTTCGTGCAGAAATGGTAGCCGTCCTCCGCGCCACCGCGGCAGTCGTTGAGGCGCGTGACGAAGCGCGTACCGTCCTCGACGACGAGCGTCCCCGACGGCACGGCGTTCGTGAGGGATTCCGCCGTCACCCAGAACGCGGGATTTCCCACGACCGCGCCCGCAGGGGGCGTGGAGCGGATCGGCCCGCCGTCGAGACCGCCCGTGCTGTAGGCCGAGACCAAAGTCCCCGCGCCGTCGAACGTCACGCCGGACGGCAACACGTACGACCCCGGCAAGAGGAGCCGCGCGCCCTCCTCGATCACGATGCGCGCGCCCGCCTGGAGCGCGGGGGCCGACGTCACCTTGAGCGACGTCCCTGCCGCGAGCGTGAACGTGGCGTTGTTGGAGACGGCGAGCGTCCCCATCGTCGCCGTGCCGGAATACGACGGACGGAAGATGAAGTTCCCTTCCTCCACCACGAGGCCCGAATGGGTCGAATTCGTCGAGGCGATGTCGAGCGTGCCCGCGCCGTCCTTTGTGAGGGGCGCCGTCCAGCCGTGGACGATCTTCACGACTGCCGTGGTCCCGGCAGGCGCCGTGATGCGGGCGTTGTCGCTGATGTCGATCCGGCGGCAGCCGCCGCCGGCGAACTCGACGTGCGCCTTTCGGAGGCGGATCAGGGTACTGTCGTTCGCAGGGGTCTTGTGCAGAACGACCGTCCCCGGATAGTACGTCTTGTTCGTCGCGAAGTTGTTGGAGGCGGTTGTGTCCGTGTCGAGATTGAAGGTTACGGCATAGCTGGAGATGCAGACGAGATTCGTGATCTCCACGCGGAACACGTCGTCCTTCCGGAACTTGGTCGCGTAAAGCGCGACTTCCGCGTTGGCGGCACCCTGGTTGGCGAAGGAATCCATGTGCTGGATCGTGGTCGGGTTGAACGCGCCGAATGTGAGTGTGGCGCCGTCGTCGCCGGAGTCGGCCGTGGCGGGGGCGGAAATCTCGATCAGGTCGGCGGCGAAGATGCGCTTCAGCCATGCGCCGTCCGGGATGCCGGGGCCGGTCACGGCGCAGCCGGGCGTGAGGTCGTGCGCCGCGCCCACGCGGCGGAGATAGGGAGACTGGTCGGTGGTGATCCATACGCCGGTCTGTTCCGGTGCACTCATGCGCGCGTAGAGGCGCACGCCGCCGGAACCGGGCGAGAGACGGCCCGTCACCCCCTCGTCGACCACCTGCTCGGACGTGGACGTGGCGTAGCGGTTCATGTAGTGGCGGTAGTCGGCGGAGATCTGGATGCGCGCGGGGGGCGGACACGTCACCGGCGCGCAGATGTTCACGCGGTTCACGAGCGTGCCGGTGTTCCTGGCCGTGAGGTTGGGGAACGTGATGGCGTTGTAGATCCACACGGGACATGTGCTTGAGTTCTGCACTTCGTCGCGCAGGGCGCTGAACGAGGCATTGTAGGTTGACGTGTCGCCGAACGATATCGGCCCGCCCAAAAGGTACACCTTCGCGGCCTGGCGCGTGGAGAGGTAGCCGAGCGTGACGCCCGCGTCCGGCACCTTGATCCAGCGCGCGGGGAAAGAGGCCATTGACGAAGTGCGGTCAGACGGCACGATGTATGCCGTCGGGCTCTCCCCCTCGGGCACCACCCCTTCCACCCAGTTGGCCGTGTCGTTCCAGTCGGCGGCAGCCTCGATGGAGAGGCCGTTCGTGTAGCTTTCCGTGAACCAGTTCCACGTGCCGTTGGCTGCCCTGACCGACAACCCCGTCCCCCCAGCAATTCCCATTGCTGCCAAGTAAACAATCAACTTCTTCATATTCCGCTCTCCTTCTCCTTCGGCGCGCACCGCTCTCGCGGCGCGCAGGATGTACACTCTTGTTTGAGGACAAAGGACGAAATGACAAAGGATTGTGCTTCCATCCTTTGTCCGCCGTCTTCTGTCCTCTGTCCTTTTCCAAACATTGCGCTATCATAACACACTCCGGCCTTTTCCCGCAAGCCGAAATTCGCGCCGCCGAGACGGCGGCTCCCCATATGGAGCGCCACACCTAACGCACCGACAGGGGAATGGTTCGAGACACGGTCTCGGAGCGCGGCGCGTGAGGTACCCGCATATCTCGCCGCGCGCGCTCATCAGCGCAAGACGGTCCTCGGGGAAGCCCTCCGGACATTTCACGAATGACAGCGCATCTTTCTCCCGTGTGAACGAGAGCGTCCCGCGAATCGTCACATGCGCCGCCGGATCGTCCCACATCAGCGTCTCTTCGCCAGCCCGCGACCATGAAGCGCCGGCAGCAAGAACCGCCGCCAGAAAAAATCTTAGTTACCTTAACCACTATCCGTTCTTCCCCACGCCGCAACTCACCGGAAGAGAATCGTCATGCCGGCCGGCGGCGCGTAGAGGAGGTCCTCCGACGCGTACGCGACCGTGCTCACGCGCCACATGTCGACCGCAGCCGAAAGCGGATGCGCCGCCGAGCCGAGGGTGAAGTCGCCGCCACGGCTGTAGTCGATGGACGTCGGGTGGTAGAAGTTCTTCACCTGGCCGACCTGCTTCCCTTCAATGTACAGCGTCCAAGTTCCTTCTCCGTCGCTGATATCGTAGGCGATGGCCACATGCGCCCATGTGCCCACCAAGAACGTGAGGTCCGCATCGAACGCGCCGTCCACGTACGGCGTGCACGGCCACGCGCCGCGTGCGAACACGCGCAGCTTCGGCGTCTCGCCTGTTTTGTCGAAGAAGATGCGCAGGCCACCGTTACCGGTCAGCGCATCGCCCACGGTGATGAGGTCTTCGTCCGCCGTTCCCTCGGCCGGCGTCCACTTCAGCCACCCCTCCGCCGTGAACGGCTTCGGCCCCGCCATGTCAAATCCGATGCTCGCGGCCGCGAGCGTGCCGCCCGCGCCCAGCGCGTAAGAACCATGGTTCTGCCGTGCCGCCCCCGTCACGACATTCGTGAGCGCGCTCTTGTTGGGAATCGAGAGACGCGCCTTATCGGCCTGCCCGGCGGCCGTGCCGTCCGCGACGAGCGGGTACTCCTCGTCGGCGAGGTTCGCCAGGCCAGGCTGGACGGAGTCGATCGGCCAGTAGCCGACGGTCGGCTCCGGCTTCTCGCCCGCCGCAGGCGTGGCGCAGAGGAACTCCGACGGATCGAGCGCGCGGTTGCTCAGGCGGATTGACGAAAGGTTGCCAATGACTGAGTTTTTGTTAGTATAATGACGTCCACCGACGAACAATCTGCTCGGCACCGTGATGGCACTGGTCTTCGCGTTTTGCGACGCCGTCCCCTTCAATACGCCATCGAGGTAGAGGCGCCAGACGGATTTCGCTACGCCGTCGACGGGCTCGATGGTATGGACGAGCGCAATATGCTGCCACTGATCGTATTTCAGACCACTTCCGTCAGTATCGGGCAGAACGCACGTGTCTGCCAGGGCAGAAGAAACATAGAGTGTCTCCCAAATAAAGAAGCCCTCTTTCTTTCTGAAGAACCTGATATACGCACCATTGTTTGAACCCGCGGGCATAAAGAACACTTCCTGGTCTCCGCTGACATTTTTGGCCGTGCTTCGCCGCAAGTAATAGAACTCATACGTGAAATCACCGGCAGCAAGGCTTGTCATGAGGGCCTTACTACCCGTGATGAGGTTGGCTTTGTGGATGTCGGTGGAGGCATCCGGGTCGCGGAAACGGGTGCTTCCTTTCACTTTGGACGGATCGCCGCGGAACGTGGGCGTCCGATCAGGATTGGAAATCGTGGGCTGGTTGTCCGGATCCGGCGTGACAAGCGAGATCGGATAGTTGTCCAGACTGGCGAAATGGTTGCTCTTCCCGGAAACGTCGCGCAGGTCGGGGAACACGCCGTTGATGACGTTAAGCGGCCAGAAGCCCACGACATCCGTCGCGACCGCCGGGTTGCTGGTGGCATTGAGGAACTGGTTGGGAGAGAGCACCGTCGCACTCACGCGCACGCAGTCGACCTTGCCCTGAAAACTATGATTGGCGATCGCTGCACGACCGCCCAGGATGAAAGGACGGAAATCGGTGATGGCCGTCGGCGCGCGGCTGTTTGCCGCAGAACCGATCTGCACGCCATCGATGTAAAGAGTCCACAGCCCGTTGCCGTTCGCGCCGCCCGCCGCGTTGTACGAGAGCGCCACATGTCGCCACGTATCGTACCAGCTGTTCATGTCGAACGATCCGGACAACTTGACGTTGTTGATCAGCGTATTGGTCGCTCCGTCCACGCAGTAGAGATCGAATTGAAACTTGTCGATCCCTTTCGCGCGGTACTGGAGCGCCCAGCCCTTGCCGTAGTCGAGGCGCGTGCCGAAAAGATAGCAGCAGGCCTCCCCGCCAAGCGTCTTGGTTGCACGTTCGCAGATACGGGGGCAGAACCAGCCTTCCACCGTGAAGTTGCTCGTTACGTTGAGGCTGGCACCCACGGTGTCCTGTCGCAAGCATGCGGACGTCGCGCACCCCTGGAAAGAACCCACGTTGCCCTCCGAAAGCGTGACCGTGGTATTGGGCGGGTTGCCCGCGAACGCGCAGTCCTCGATCGGCGTCATGCAGTTCTCATGGAACACCGTTCCATAAAAACCGCCTGTAAGCGGCGCATTCCCCACCGCGTCACGGCAGTCGATGCCGCCCGTCTCGGTCACGCCGAGCGGCCAATACGCCACCGTGGAATTCGTCGGTGCCGCCGTACCGCTCCCTCCCGCGCAGAGAAATTCCGACGGTTCCAGAACCTTGTCCGAAATGCGCCAGTAGTCAAAAACGGCATTGATCGGATTGCCCTGACTGCCGCTGCGGGCACCGAGATCAAAACGGTGGTTCGTGTAGGTGTCGATCACGTTCCCGGTCTTGGTCAGTTCGCCGATCTTTTCGCCGTTGATATAGAATGCCCAGTTGTCTTTTCCGTTCACAAGAGGCGAGTGGGTAATCGCGATATGGAGCCATGTGTTGGTGATTGCGTAGGAAGCCTCTTCGTCCACATACCGGCTAACCACGGCATCCGTGCCTGCATTGTTTCCCCAGAAAATCCAGCTGCAGGCGTAGTTTTCCTCGGGCCGGCGACGCAGGGAGAACGTCCAACGGTTGTTGTCCGCGCCGCCTGGCGCAGCCACGCCGTAGGCACAGAGGATACAGGCCCATGTGTTGCTGGCGGGCAGTTCCAGGACCTTCATGTATCCCTCGATGGTAAATGCCTTGTCACGCCGCAGGTGACGGCCGCTGTAGGTGTTGTAGAGGAATCCGTTTGGCGTCCCTCTCCACTTCTCGTGCACGGCCGAGCGATTGAGCGGCACAAGGGCATGGCGGTCGGTATCGGGGTTGGGCGGCAACTCCCATTCGACGTCCGTGACGGTGTTTACGAAATTCGTATCGACCTTGCTGAGGTCGTTCGCTGGGTTGACCACGCAGCGCAGGCCAATGTTGTTCGAGTCCACCTCCAGCGGCCACAGCGCGACCGTCTTCGCGCGCGCGGCGCCGCAGGCGACAAGCGCGGACAGCAACAAAAATGCTCGAATCAATTTCTTGTTGTTCATGGCTTCTTCCTTCCTCCAGGCAACATTGCCATTATTATACCCGAATTCCCCCCCGTCTCGTCCAATGGTCTAGACTTTTTTGCAAACTTCCGATCATCGATTGATTCTCTTCTGCCTAACTGAAGACGCCATGCCACTTGGACTCTTCGGAAAACTATGGTATAATTTCCGCCGTCAACAAGAAGGAAAAACAACATGAAAAAGCTTCCCTTGATCGCCGCAGTCGCAGCCGCCCTCCTGCAGGTCGGCTGCGGAACCTCCCAACATGCCGAATCCCGTGGCCAGGCCCCGGCGGCAACCGCGCCCCAGCCCGCCGCCACCGTACGCGTGGCCTCCTACAACATCCGCCTCTCGTCCGGCGACAAAGGCACGCCCAACGCGTGGGCGAACCGCAAGAACGACCTCATCGCCCTCATCCGCAAGCTCGACCTCGATGCGTTCGGGCTCCAGGAGGTCAAGCCCGACCAGGCCGAGTTCCTCGACAAAAACTTCCCCGACTACGCGAAGTACGGCGAGCACCGCGGCGCGGACCGCAAGAGCGACGAGGCCTCCTCGATCTACTTCCGCACGAACCGCTTCGAATGCGTCAAGGGCGGCACGTTCTGGCTTTCCGAAACGCCCGACGTCCCCGGTCTCAAGGGCTGGGGCGCGGCCTGCCCGCGCGTCTGCAGCTGGGCGCTCCTCAAGGACCGCCGCACCGGCAAGCAGTTCTGCTTCGCGAACACACACACGGACCACGTCTCGGCCCTCGCGCGCAAGGAGGGCATGCTGCTCATCATCAAGCGCATGAAGGAGTTCGCGCCGGCCGGCACGCCCATCGTGTTCACCGGCGACCACAACTGCCGCGAGACGGAGGAGCCGGCGCAGGCCGTCTCGAAGATTCTGAAGAACGCCCTCTACGTCTCCGAGACGCCGCCCGAGGGTCCCTGGCGCACGTTCTCCGGCTGGAAGTGGCGCGACCGCGAGTACCCCGCCGTCGACGCGATGAAGCTGCAGCCGAACGTCCGCAACGCCCGCAAGGGGTCGCCCGACGCCGACAAGAAGAAGAACGGCGGTTACGTGTGGGAGGACTGCGGCCCGCGCATCGACTACATCTACGTGTCGCCCGGCGTGAAGGTCAAGCGCTACGCCACGCACGCCGATCCGCGTCCCGGCACGCAGCTCTATCCGTCGGACCACTTCCCCGTCACGGCCGAGATCGAGCTCTAACACGCAACAAGGCCGAGGCGGCCTTGCCACATCGCGTATTAGCGCCCGTCCCGGTCGAGGAGGTCTTCGTAGAACGCGGCGTTCGCAGTCGCGAAATAGGGCATCACGAAGATGCCGGCCAGTCCGCGCGTGACGCCTACGAGCAGGAACCAGCCCAAGAAAGAGACGTCAAGGCAGAACAGCCGCCACCGGTGGCCGTGCATGAGGCGTTTTGACTCGGCGATCGCCTGCCCTGGCGCCCAGTCCGGATGGTCCGCGAGCAGGTAGAACGCCATCCGGTAGGAGTAGGCCGCGCGGATGCCCGGAACGACGAGCAGAAGCGACCAGAGGAAAACCAGCAACATGCGCAGGAACCCGAGTCCGGCGGTGCGGAACGGCCAGCGGAATCCGGACAGAGCCTGGAACGCCGTTGCGCCTCCGCGCATGGCGGCGATGGCGATTACGGAACCGCCGAACGCGAGGACGCCCTCCCAAAGGGCGTTCACCACGAGAGTGGCCGCCTGGTAGGCAGGCGTGGCCTGCGAGATGGTGACGGCCGCCAACGCCTTCTCCTGGTCGGGTTCCAGCGTGATGCCCAGCTGGTCCACAACGTCGAGAATCGGAACCGCCGTGATCCAGCCCTGCCACTTGCCGAACAGGTTGACCGCCGCGTCGAACAACGAACCCAGCAGGAAGAGCAGCGCGAAGCCGGCGAGCAGGGGCAGCAGCGCGCCTTCCTTCATCTTGCGCCACGCCGCCGCGCGCATCTCGTATGCCGTCGGCATCCTACGCCCCGAAGCACATGATCTGCT
The DNA here is from genome assembly GCA_017427485.1 of Kiritimatiellia bacterium. Taxonomy (GTDB): domain Bacteria; phylum Verrucomicrobiota; class Kiritimatiellia; order RFP12; family UBA1067; genus RUG572. The sequence continues at coordinate 46,111 of JAFRSR010000142.1, read as the reverse complement.
TCTCGAAGCCGAACGTCATCGCGATCAGCGCCGACCTCACCCACATGCCGTTGCGCATCTGGCGCCAGTACATCGCGCGCGGGTCGTGGTCGCAGCACGTGGCGATTTCGTCGCGGCGCGGCAGCGGGTGCATGATGATGCCGTCGGGCGGCAGGAGCTTCAGCTCCTCCGCGCCGAACTTGAAGAGATGCGTGTCGATCCGCGCCGACTCGCCCTTCGACTGGTCCCACTCGTCCTGGATGCGCGTCATGTAGACGGCGTCCGACACCTTCACGGCGGCGCGGAGGTCCTCCGACACCTCGTACGACACGCCCTTCGCGTCGAGGATCTCCAGCACGTCCGCCGGCACCTGCAGCTGCGGCGGCGCCACGAACACCTGGCGGATGTTGGCGAAGTTCGTGAGGAGGTAGCTGAGCGAGCGCACCGTGCGGCCGCGCAGGAGGTCGCCGCAGAACGTGACGGTGCGGTCGTGCAGGCCGCCCTTCGTCTCGAAGGAACGGAGGAGCGTGTAGATGTCGAGCAGCGCCTGCGTGGGGTGCTGGTCCTTGCCGGAGCCCGCGTTGATGATCGGGATCGGACGCGACGAGTTCGACAGCTCCCACGCCATGTGCTCGGCGAGGCCCTTCTCCGGCGTGCGCATGATGATCATGTCGAAGTAGCTGGAGAAGGTGCGGATGGAGTCCTCGCGCGACTCGCCCTTGAACTCGCTCGACGTGGCGGCGTCGCGCACGCTGCCCGTCGTGAGCCCCAGGATCTGGCAGGCGGCGAGGTGGCTGAGGAACGTGCGGGAGCTGGGCTGGGAGAAGTAGAGCATCGCGCGCTTGTGCGGAAGGAGTGACTTCAGGTAGAGCGCGCCCTCCTTGCTCTTCGCCATGAAGCGGATGCGGTTCGCGAGCGCCGCGAGGCGCTCCAGCAGGTCGCGGTCGAACTGCTGCGCGAAAAGCGTGTGGTAGGGCGTGTTGGGGATCGTGGCGTTTTCCAGATAGGGGCGTTTCGCCTCGAGGGGCAGGTTCTCGAACGCCTCCCACGAGATGTCGGTCAGTTTTGCCATTTTCGTTTCTCCTGGATGTTGAACGGTCAGCCGCCTTTTTTCACGAAGGCGCAGACGAGCGTGTAGTTGTCGGGGGCGCCGCGCGCGATCACGTCGCGCGCGAACGCCTTCACCGCTTCCGCGGGCGTCTTCGCGCGGCCGAGGAGCGCGGACACCTGCTCGTCGCTCAGGACGTCGTGCACGCCGTCCGTGCAGAGCAGGTAGCGGTCGCCGGCGCGGAGGTCGATCTTGCGCCAGTCGGGGCGCACCTTGAACCCCGTGCCGACGGCCCGCGTGAGAATGTGCGAAAGCGGGTTCTTCCGGCTCTTGAGCGCCGCCGCCTCCGAGTCGCTCACGTGCGCGCGGCCGAGCTCGTCTCCCACCGTGTGGTCGCGCGTGAGCAGCGAGCCCTTCCCCCTCCGCCACCGGTAGATGCGGCTGTCGCCCACGTGCGCGATCACGGCGCGCGCGGGACGCGCCGGGTCCGCCAGCAGCGCCGCCGCCGTGGACCCCATCATCTTGATGCCGCGCTCCTTCATGTACGCGCGGATGCGCGCGTTGGCCGCGTCCAGCGCCGCCCCCACGCCCTTCACGCGCCTGCGGAACCCCGCCGGGGGATCCGCCAGCAACTCCTTGAACGCCTCGCTGATCCAGGCGCTCGCAAGCGCCCCGTCCGCGCCGCCGCCCATGCCGTCCGCGACGGCGAGGAAGAAGTCGTCCGGACGCATCAGGTAGGAATCCTCGTTCTCCGGCCGCACGAGCCCGCGGTCCGACGCCGCCGCCACGTCGAAGCGCAGCGGTCCCTGCGCCGCGGCCTCGCCCCCGCGCCCGAAACGCGCGGCCAGCCATGCGCACAGGCCCGTCATGCCGCGCTCTCCCGTTGCGGCTCGCGGTCGACCGACTCGACGACGGACGTCGCCGTGCCGTCCGCGAGGCGCGTCGCGAGACGCGTCCCCGGCGCAAGGCCGTCCACGCCGCGCACCACGCGTCCCTCCGCGTTGAGCGTGATCGAATACCCGCGCTCGAGGACGCCGTACGGCGAAAGATGGCGCAGGCCGGCGGCGGCGCTTTTCAACCGGCTCTCCGCGCGCTGGTAAGCCGCCGACATCGCCGGGGAGAGGCGCAGCTCCACGCGCTGGAGACGGCGCTCGAACGCGGCCGACACTTCCCGCAGGTGCGCGCCGAGGCGGAAAGAAAGGTCGTCGATGCGCTGCACAAGCGATTCATGCGCCTGCTGGGGCGCCTTCTCAAGGCGCGCCGCGAGCTCCTGCACGCGCGCCAGGAGTTCCGCCTTCACGGGCACGGCGCATTCGGCGGCGATGGACGGCGTGCCGGCGCGGAGGTCCGCCACGTAGTCGCACAGCGTCGTGTCGGACTCGTGCCCCACGGCGCTGATCACGGGAACCCGCGACGCGGCCACGGCCCGCACGACGGGCTCCTCGTTGAAGGCCCAGAGGTCCTCCACCGACCCGCCGCCGCGCCCGACGATCAGCACGTCGGGCACCCACGCGCTCGTGTTGAAGAACTCGATTCCGCCCACGATCTCCGCCGCCGCGCCCTCGCCCTGCACCTTCACGGGGAAAAGGCGGATCTCGAGGTTGGGGAAACGGCGCGTGAGGACCGTGCACATGTCGTGGATCACGGCGCCGGAAGGCGACGTGACGATGGCGATCCGATGCGGCAGGAACGGCAGGGGGCGCCGGAGGTCGGGGTGGTCGAGCTTGTTGAGGCCTTCGGCCTCGAGCCTCGCCTTGAGCGCGTTGAAGGCGGCCATCTTGTCGCCCTGGCCGGCGATGCGCAGGCGTTTCACCTTGAAGGAGTACTGCCCACGACCCATGTTGAGGTCGAGCTCGCCCTGCGCCTGCACCTTCAGACCGTTGACGGCCGACTCTCCCTGCCGGAGCGCGGCAAGGAAAACCTCGTCGCAGTTGCCGACGTTGAAGGCGAACAGCACGCAGGAAATCGTCGCGTTCGCGTCCTTGAGCGCGAAATACCGATGTCCGGAGCCGTAGATTTTGTTGCCGGAGACCTCGCCTTCGATCCAGAACCCGGCGAGCTTGGCGTTGTTGGACAGCAGGTTCTTTCGGATCGACTTGGTCAGTGCCGTGACGGAATAGATCCGTCCCGGTGGCGTTCCGCCCTCGGCGGCGGCGGTCACCCGCGCGCCTCCATCGGTTCGTAGGGCCGGGCCCGCTTGTAGACGGGCTTGTAGGCGGGACGGATGATCGGCCCGCCGTTTACGAGCTCCTCCATGCGGTGCGCGCACCAGCCCACGACGCGGCCGACGGCGAAGAGCGGCGTGTAGAGGTCATGCGGGATGCCGAGCATGTCGTAGACAAAACCGCTGTAGAGGTCCACGTTGGCGCACACGTCGCGCGCGCCGGGATGGATCTGCTGGATGATGCCGGGGCCAAGCGTCTCGATCGCGTCGTAGAGCACGAACTCGTCCATGCGGCCGTTCGCCTCGGCGAGCATCTTCGCCTTCTCCTTGAGGAGCTGGGCGCGCGGGTCGGAGATGGTGTACACGGCGTGTCCGAGGCCGTAGACGAGCCCCGTTCCGTCGCCCGCCTCGCGGCGCACGATCTTCGCGATGTAGTCGGCCACCTCGTCGGCATCCGTCCACGTGCGGATGTTCCGCTTCATCTCGGCCATCTGCCGCATCGTGCGGAGGTTCGCGCCGCCGTGGCGGCTGCCCTTGAGGGAGAGCGTGGCGGCGGCCACGGTGGAGTACATGTCCGAGAACGAGGAGGTGATGACATGCGTCACGAAACTCGAGTTGTTGCCGCCGCCGTGCTCGGCGTGGAGGATCAGCGCGAGGTCGAGCGTCTCGGCCTCGAGCCGCGAGTAGGTGCCGTCTTCACGGATGAGCGTGAGGATGTTCTCCGCCGTGCCGTGCGTGGGGTCGGGATAGCGCATCATGAGCGCGCGCCCGAGGTGGTAGTGGGCCTTGGCCTGGTAGGCGTACGCGGCGATCGTGGGGAAGCCCGCGATCAGCTCCACGGCCTGGCGGAGGTTCGTCTCGATGTCGAGGAGGTCCGGCGTGGTGTCGTAGGTGTAGGCGGTCAGCACCGCGCGGGCGATGGAGTTCATGAGGTCCATGCCCGGCGCGTGCACGATCGCCTTTTCCTTGAAGCCGTCGGGAAGACGTCGGTGTTCGGCCAGCAGCCCCTGCCACTCCGCGAGCTGCGCCGCCGTGGGCAGCTCGCCGAAGAGCAGCAGGTAGGCGCATTCCTCGAACCCGAAGCGCTTCTCGCGTTCACAGGCGCGCACGAGGTCGACCACGTCGATTCCCCGGTAGAAGAGCTGGCCGGGGACGGCCTGCTTCTCCCCTTCCGAGACGACGTAGCCGTGGACGTTGCCGATGGTCGTCAAGCCCACCAGCACGCCCGTGCCGTCTGTGTTGCGAAGCCCGCGCTTCACGTTGTACTTCTGGTACAACGCGGGGTCGATCGCGTCCACGCGCCGCACGTCGTCGGCGCGCGCCTTCAGCCAAACCGAATCAATCATCTCCCTTTCTCAACTCGTCATTCGTCATTATCAACTACACCCTGTACCCCAGCGGTGCGCCTTGCGTGGCCTTGTCCGAGGTCGGCGTGCCCTTCGGCAGGTCGCGCCACGGCTTGCCGGGGAGCGCCCACTCGTTGTCGCCGCATTCGGGCATCGCCACGTCGCCGGCCTTCTCGAAGTCCTCGGGCGTGGGCGTGCAGGCGAAGTTGTACCAGGGGCTCTTCTCGTTCGAGAGGAGCTGGTTCAGCGCCACCATCTGGCCCGTGTAGGCGGAGATGCGGATCATCACGCCGCAGGCGGTGGAAATCGCGCACGCCTCGCCCTCGTTGTAGTAGGGACCGCAGCCGAGGATCGACTTCAGCATGTCGATGTGCTCCACCACATAGGGACTCTCGCCGCGGAAATTGGACTCGTCAAGCTCGATGCGCTTGCCGTCGGGCGTCTTCGCGGTGGTGCCGGTGAGGACCGCCTTCTCGGTGCGGAACAGCTCGCTCACGTTGCTCGCGCAGGCCTCGACCTGACGGCACATGGAGTGGATGTGCACGCCGTCGCCGTAGTCGAAGTCGCCGCTGAAGCAGTCGTACTGGTTGCCGCTCACGCGGCGGGAACGGGCGCCGAAGGCCACCACGGTCTTCGGATAGCGGCCGAGGAACCAGTTCGCCACGTCGATGTTGTGGACGTGCTGCTCGCAGATGTGGTCGCCCGAGAGCTCGGCGAAGTTCAGCCAGTTGTTGCAGAGGTAGTCCTTGTTCGACTGTCCCGGCTGGCGGGCGCGCACCCACGGCACGCGGCCGTTCCAGTACACCTCGCCGCCGAGGATCGTGCCGAGCTTGCCCTCGTCGAGGGCCTTCTTCACCATCAGATAGCCCTTCTGGTGGCGGCGCTGCGTGCCGCACACGATCGTGAGCTTCTTCTCCGCCGCGAGCTTCGACGCCGCGATCATGAGGCGCACGCCAGGGCCGTCCACGGCCACGCCCTTCTCGGCGAACACATGCTTGCCGGCCTGGATGGCCGCCATCGTGTGGATCGGACGGAAGTTGAGCGGCGTCGTGAGGATCACCACGTCCACGTCGGCGCGCTTCATGATCTCCTTGTAGCCGTTCGCGCCGCCGTAGGCGTTCTTCTCGTCCACGCCGAACTTCTTCGCCGCACCCTGTGCCTTTTCGAGGAAGTAGTCCGCGAAGGCGACGGGCTTCACCGTCACGTTCACGCCCTCGCCGCGGAGGATCTTCGCCGCCTCCAGGAGGTTGCCGAGCGCGCCCTGGCGATAGAAGTCGTTTTCATTGAGCTGCTTGTAGCCGCCGCCCGTGCCGCGTCCGCCGCAACCGACGACCGCCACGCGGATCTCGCGCCCCGCGCCCTGCGCGTGCACGCCCTGCGCCGCAGCCGCAACTGCCGCCACCGCGCCCGTCTTGATGAAGTCTCTTCTTTTCATTTGTTTTTCCTTATTGGTTTTCAAAATTTTTAGGACAAAGGACAAAGGACAGCAGACAAAGGCTGGAACAGCGATCCTTTGTCCTTTGTCATCTGTCCTCTGTCCTTCCTCATCGGTCTTTCCTCACGCCTCCGCCCACTGCTGGCGCAGGAGCCTGACCATGTTCTGGATGAGGACATGCCGCTCGGCCTCGTTGGGCATGATCGGCTTGCCCTTGGCGTCCTTGCCCTTGGCCGGGAAGCCGCATTCCATCGACACCGCGCCGCGGTAGCCGATGAACTTGAGCCCCTTGAAGCCGTCCACGTAGTTGTCGAGCGCGCCGTCCGTGCCCGGCACCTTGCGGTTGCCGAGCGAGGCGATGTGCACGTGCGTGAGCAGCTTGCCGGCCGCCACGAACGCGGCGAAGTAGCTCGGCTCCTCCCACATCATGTGCCAGAAGTCGCCCATCACCGTGCAGCCCGCGCCAATCTCCTGCGCCATCTTCGCGCCGTCCGCCACCTGGCGGAGGAACGGCGTCTCGCCGCGGCGCAGGGGCTCCAGCACGATGGACGTGCCGCACGCCGCCGCCTTTTCCGCGAGGCGCTTGCCCGTGTTGGTCACGAAGTCCTCGCGTAGCTCCTTCAACCCCACCTCGGGCTTGCCGCGCGCCGGACAGATGATGAGGCCGATGGCCTTCATCTGGCCGAGGATCTCGAGAACCGGCATGAAACGCTCCACCTCGGCGTCGTTCTTCGCCTTGTCGGCGTAGTCGAAGCGGGAGGGGCCGCACGCGGTGGTGAGGAAGAGCTTGCGCCCCTTGAGCGCGTCCACGAGCTTCGGCCCCTGCTCGCGGAGCCAGTCGAGCTTGGAGGTGATCTCGACAGCCTGGAAATCGTTCGCCTCAAGATAGTCGAGCTTCGCGTTGATGTCGTCCTTCGTGGGGATCAGCCACCACTGGAGGCAGAGGTTCAGCTGGGCCGGTTTCGCGGGCGGCGTCAGCTTCGGCATGCCGTTCCCGCAACAGCCCTCGCCGCGGGCCGTCGCGCAGGCTGCGGCCAGTCCGGCCACCGCGCCGCCCTTCAAAAAGTCTCGTCTGTTCATTCGGTCTCCTATTCGGGTGTATGTGAGAGTGTATTTTACACGAAATGGCGGAAAAAATCTAGTCCCCCGCACACCTTTTGTAGGAGACGCGTGGGGAAATTCAAGCGATGTTCGCGGTCATGCGCCGTCCAGATGGCGGCTCTCCATACGGCCGCGCTTCGCGCAACCCTCCTACGCGTCCAGCACGCGTCTGTAGTTCTCGCCGATCCGATCCCACAGCCTGAGCGCGTCGGGGGCGCCCACGACCGTGCCGTAGCCGCCGCGGTAGGTCCAGGCCGAGAGGCGGTCCACGCCCTCCTCCACGGCGATGTCCACCCAGCGGTCGATCTGCGAGAAGTCCTTCGGCTGCTTGTAGTAGCCCATGAGCCAGCGCTCGGACTGCTTGCCGTACTTCTTCGCGATCGCCACCGTGCGGCGCGTGATCTCGCGGAAGAAGTCCTCGGGGAGAGCCCAGTTGACGATCGTGGTCGAGAACACGTCGAAGTACGGGCACGCGCCCACGAGGTCCCAGTTGTCGTAGCCGCGGTACTCGCTCACGTAGTAGCCGTTCTGCGTGGCGTGCACGCAGCAGGTGATCTCGCAGTCCTCGCGGATCTCCTTGATGGCCTTCGACGTGCCGCTCAGCACCACGAGCGCCTCGCGCCAGCGGAACTGCTTCACGTCGTTCGTCATGTAGCGCGGCATCTCGTAGCCGTAGTAGTCGAGGAAGCGCTTGCGGCAGACGGGGCAGAAGCACGTCCAGTCGTCCGCCACGCCGCCCGTGATGGAGGCGATGCCCTTCGGGAAGGCGTAGTGCGGCTCGTCCCAGAAGAAGCCATCGCACGCCGTCTCGCGCGCGAGCGTGGTGCAGAAGTTGCGGAAGTAGTCGCGGTAGCTGTTCGTGTTGAAGCAGGCGTAGGGCAGCCTCTCGCCGGTGAGGGCGGAGACCTGGCGGTTCTCCACGTTGTCCTGCAGGAACTTCGACACCTGCTCGCCGCCGAAGTACTTGCCGTTGCCCCACGGGTCGATGAGGACGCGCAGCCCCAGCTCGTGCGCCTTCTCGACGATCTTCGGGATGTTCGGACGCCAGAAGTCGAAGTCGAACTCCGTGACGGCGAGGATCACCTGCGTGACCCCGTGCGCCTTCATCTCGGAGAAGTCCGCCTCCGCGTGCTCCACGTAGTTCAGCCCGTAGTAGCTGATGCCCGTCTGCTCGATTGCCATTTGCCTGTTCCTTTTCTGTTTTACTTGAAGATGATCGTGAGGCCGCTCCGGGCGATCTGCACGGAGTAGGTCGTCAGGCCCGTTGCGGCGTCGACCGCCGACAGGACCCGCGCGCCGTAGCGGCTCGGCGGCACCGGCGCGAACAGCGCATTCGAAACGCCCGTCGCGTCCGACCTCACCGTGCAGATGCCGAGCGTGCGCACCGCGAAATCCGGTTCCCCGCCGCCGAAGTCGAACGTCACCGGCACCGTCGTCATCCCCTCGGGCAGCACGAACGGCGTGCCCCACTTCGCGTTGACGAACCCGTACGCCCGCAGGTCCGCGTTCGTCGGGGCGGCGTCCAGCACGAGCGACGCACCCGAGCAGATCTCCAGCTCGCAGCCGTCCAGGGCATTCGTCGTGAGCGCCTTCACGCCGCCTTCCAGCACGGTCGTCCGCATGATCTTGTCCGCCGTCGTCATCGGCGTGTCGTGAATCGCGCTCTGATAGTAGAACCTCGGGGCGGAGACGCCTCCGAACGCCAGTGTGCCCGCGCCGTATTTCATCAGGCTCCCGCGCCAGGTAATGGGCTGGGCGAATGCCAGTTGCTTCCCGGCCGGCACGTCCACGCGCCCGGCCCCGTAGACATAGAGCCCGCGCGTCGGTTCGTCAAACACCAGTGAATCGACTGCCGCCACGCCCATGCGGCTGTTGAGCGTGATCGCGTCGTACGCAAAGGCGGGAAGCGGGCCGCCCAACTCCCGCTGGTCGGCAACCTGAAGCTTCACGCTTGTGTTCCCGTCTGCGTAGTCGCTGCTGAGTCCGCTCGTGTTCGCCACGCCGAATTCAAACTTTCCGGCATACGGCGTGTTGTCGTGCGAAAACCTCACGCCGGTGTTTCTCCCGACGCCGTTTGCCTCGTAGTAGAGGAGGCGGAAAGGCGCCGTGCCCGAAAGCTCGCCGGTGAACGTGAGCGTGTTGCCCGGCGACGGGCGCACGCGGACGGCATCCGTGCCGTAAGTCGTCACCGGCCCGTCAAGGACAGGATTGCTTGAGTATTCGTAGATGACCGCCCCGCCCACAAACGAAATGGCCGTCACCGTGAAGCGCTGCGCGCAGATCGCCAGCGTTCCGCGCACCGTCAACGACTCGCCGGTGAACGGCACGTTGTTCACCGTCATGAGCTGGACATTCGCCGGCACGAAGTAGTGCTTGCCGGGTCCCGGCAGCTGCCCGTCCGACCACCGACCCTTGTTCGCCTCCAGGAAAGACGACCCTCCGTTATTGGAGTAATCGGGAAACGTCTGAACAACAACCGGCTGGTCGTAGGCCACCACGAGCCGCTGGAGGCCATCGACCGTCCGCACCGCTAGATACGGGCTATGCGGAAGCGCGCCGCAGACGTCAGGCTGCGCCTCGATGGCAAGCGTGAAGTCGCTCGCGGAAAGCGTCCCCTTCCCGACCGGCAGCGTCAGCACGGTCACGGCCGCCGCCAGGTCGTCGAGCGGCGCCGCGCGGAACGCCGCCGCGCCCGCCGGATACGCGATCGTCACGGGCGACGAAAGGGCGAGCGAATTGGTCACCGCCAGCACGGCGGCATGCGTGTTCGTGCCCGAGCCCACGGCCGCAAACGAAATCGTGCCGCCCGCCAGCGTCAGGTCGCCTATCTCAAACGAATCCGCCTGCGGCACGGCAATCGTCACGGGGGCGTTCTCGCCGATGACCGCCTTGACCGACGCGTTCACGCCGTCCAGCGCCGTCAGGGTGCTGGTGCCGCCCGCCGTCGTGTAGCACAGCCGCACCGTCCCCGGGAACTCTGGCGTTCCCAGCACCAGCGTGCTCTTGTTGCCTTCCAGGCGGATCGTGCCGAAGAAGTTCGTGCAAGCGTTCAGGAGACGGAGCGTCATGGTGCCCGGATAGGTTGAGTTTGAGTATCGCTGCACCTGCAGCCGCGTCCCGGCCGCGCCGTTCAGCGGCGCGCAGAAATCACATGTCATGACCCCGGGGGGCGCGGCCGTGGACATGATTTTCGCCGGTGCGGAATCCGGACTCGTCACGGTGATGGCCGTTCCCGTCACGCCTATCGTTCCCGGCGTCGTGGACGTATCCCACGTACGGAAGATGCCATTCTGGTCGAAGAAGAGTCCCGCGCGCGGGAATTCAAGGACATACCCCCTGCTATCCGGCTGGAACGATGCGCGCAGGTGCAGCGAGTTGCCAGGGAACGTGGCGACTTTCGTCGTCGCGTCCATGTAGCGGCTCGGGCTCACGGAAATGCCGTTGTGCTTGAGGATGTAGTCGTCGGCGGACGACAGGACTCCTGAAATGCCCCATGTGGCAGGGTCAAAGATCGAGACGCCTTGCCCGGTTGCGCTCTTGACTGATTCGACTTCGGCTCCCTGCGCGACGACGGCGATTGCCACCGCCCAAACAAGGCCTATCGTCTTTCTCGCGTTCATATCGAGGAATCCTCCTTTTCAAGATTTCGCCTATTATATCACAGAATCCCGAACGCATTCAGGCATTGACGCAAAACATTACCGCAAGTCCGTCCAATCGTAGCGCGACTGGCGCGCATCGGCTACTTGCCGCAAATCTTCTTGAAGTACGGCAACACGGACTCGGTCCAGATCTTGTAGCCCGCGTCGCCGGGATGCAGACGGTCGCGCATGATCCACTGGGTGTCGCCCTTCTCGTCGAGGAACTTGGCGTTGAAGTCGCACCAGATCACCTTGTCGCCGTCGGCATAGCCCTTGATGATGGCGTTCACCTGCTCGTTCGCGATGCGCCGCGCGTTGTTCGGGCCCTCCCCGCGCACGAAGATCGGCAACAGGAGCGTCTTCGCCTGCGGCTGCTTCCGGGCGATGACGTCCAGCACCTCGCGCACGCCCTTCGCGACGTCCTCCACCGGCTCGCGGTTGTTCGTGCCGATCATCAGCATGACGCACTTGGCCTTGTAGCCGTCGAGCTCGCCGTTCTCGCCGCGCCACACGAGATGCTGCGTGCGGTCGCCGCCGTAGCCGATGTCGAGAATGGAATACGTCTCGGAGAGCTTGGCGAGCCACCCCTTGCCGGAACGCTCCCAGTTGTGCGTGATGGAATCGCCGAAGAACACGAGGTCGATTTCGCCGTTCGACGCCGCGATCTGGTCGCGCTTCTGCCGCAGGCGATTCAGCCACCAGTCGCCGCGCTTCGGGTTCTTCACCTTTGCGCCCTCGATGCGCGTGGCGGGGACGACGGGCGCCGGCTTACTCTCGTTGGCCTTCTCGAAGTGCGTCTTCGCCTTCGAGAAACGGTTTTTCGGACACGGCAGCTTGCCGTCCGAAAGCGCGTAGTCGATGTAGGGCTTCACCTCCTCGTACCAGATCTCGTAGCCCTGCGCCCCCGGGTGCAGACGGTCCGGCATCACCCACTTGGTATCGCCGTCCTTGTCGAGGAACCGATCGGTGAAGTCGCACCAGAACACGGTCTTGCCGTCGCAGAACTTGCGGATCTGCGCGTTCACCACGTCGTTGCGGAGACGGTACGGATCCGTCTCGCCGGCGCCGCGCGGGAAGATCGCCGTGAGCACCACCACGGCCTTCGGCTGCTTCGCGCGGATTCTCTTCAGGATCTCGCTGATGCCGAGGATCGTGTCGGCAGGCGGCTCGTCCGAGAAGTTCTTGAAGTGGCCGGAGTTGTTCGTGCCGATCATCAGCAGCACGCACTTCGCCTCGTAGCCGTCGAGTTCGCCGTTGTCGAGGCGCCACAGGACGTGCTCCGTACGGTCGGCGCTCGTGCCGAGGTTCAGCATCTTCATGTCGCCCTCGGAGAAGTACTTCTGCGCCTGCTCCTTGCCCTTGCTTTCCCAGAAGTGGGTGATGGAGTCGCCGATGAACACCACCTTCGCGCCGCCGCCCTTGACGGCGGCCATCTTCTCGGCATGGCGCTTCTGCTGCCAGCAGGCGGGGTCGCCCTTCCAGGCGACGGGGGTGACGGCGCGGATCGCGCCGAATGCGGTTCCCGCGGCGAGGAGCGCCGCGACGGCGAGGAGGAGTTTCTTTGTTTTCATGGCCGATATTATACCACAGAATCACACGCCGCAGCGCAACTTCACGATAATGGACATTTGCGCCGATGTCGGGGAATGTGGTATACTTTCAGCAACAGCAACGGCAAAACTGGAGAGAAGCGAAATGACAACGTGCGGAACAACTTGTTTTCTCGCGGAGCTCGTGGGGACTGCGATCCTCATCCTGCTCGGCAACGGAGTGGTGGCGAACGTGAAACTGGAGAAATCCGGCATGAAGGACGGCGGCACGGTGCAGATCACCATCGCGTGGGGCCTCGCGGTGCTGCTGCCGGCGTTCATCTTCGGCGAAACGACGGGCGCGCACTTCAACCCCGTGCTCACGATCGCGTTCGCGGTGGACGGCAGCCTTGCGCCGGGACTCGTCGGCTGGTACGTGGCCGGGCAGATGCTCGGCGGCATGCTCGGCGCGTTCCTCGTGTGGGCGCTCTACTGCAAGCATTTCGCCGCAACAACCGATGGCGAGGCCAAGCGGGCCTGTTTCTGCACGACGCCGAGTATCCCGTGCATTCCGTTCAACTTCCTCGCCGAGGCCCTCGGCACGTTCGTGCTTGTGTTCGCGATCAAGGGAATCGCCCAGGTGCCGGAAATCGCCGGCGGCCTGAAATACCTCTTCGTGTTCGCCATCATCGTCTCGATCGGCATGTCCCTGGGCGGACTCACGGGCTACGCCATCAACCCCGCCCGCGACCTCGGCCCGCGGATCGTCTACGCCCTTCTGCCGATGGCGAACAAGGCGCCGGCGAACTGGCGCTACGCATGGGTGCCCGTGCTTGGACCGCTCGTCGGAGCGCTCGCCGCCGTGTGGCTGTACAAGGTGTTCCCGTGGTCTTGAGTGGTTTTAGACAGGATTTCAGGATTATCAGGATTAACAAGATTATGAAATCAGAAGAATCCTGTAAATCCTGCAAATCCTGTAATCCTGTCTCAACAAGTTATAGGCAAGGAAATGAGCATGAACGCAAAGTACGTGTTGGCGCTTGACGCCGGAACGTCGTCCAGCAGGGCCATCCTCTTCGACCGCGCCGGGCGCATCGCGTCGGTCTCGCAGAAGGAGTTCCGCCAGATCTACCCGAAGCCGGGCTGGGTCGAGCACGATCCGCTTGAAATATGGGAGACGCAGCTCGCCGTCGCGCGCGAGGCGGTCGCGAAGGCCGGCGCGGAACCCGGCGACGTCGCCGCCATCGGCATCACCAACCAACGCGAGACGACGGTCGTGTGGAACCGCGAAACCGGAAAGCCCGTCTACAACGCAATCGTCTGGCAGTGCCGCCGCACGAGCGAATACTGCGACGAGCTGAGGCGCAGGGGGCTTGCGGACTCCATCCGCGAGAAGACCGGCCTCCTCCCCGACGCCTACTTCTCCGGCACGAAGCTCCGCTGGATCCTTGAGAACGTCCCCGGCGCGCGCGCGGACGCAGAGGCGGGACGCCTCCTCTTCGGCACGATTGACACGTGGCTTATCTGGAACCTCACCGGCGGGAAGGTCCACGCCACCGACTACTCGAACGCCTCGCGCACGATGCTCTACGACATCGGCGCGCTCACGTGGGACGACGACATCCTGTGCGAGTTCGGCATCCCGAAAGCGATGCTGCCCGAGGTGCGACTGTCGAGCGGCGGCTTCGGCGAGACCGCGCCGGACGTCCTCGGCGCTCCCCTTCCCATCACGGGCGTCGCGGGCGACCAGCAGAGCGCGCTCTTCGGGCAGACCTGCTTCGCGGCCGGCGACGCCAAGAACACCTACGGCACCGGCTGCTTCATGCTGATGAACACAGGCGACCGGCGGGTGCCCTCCCGGAACGGGCTCCTCACCACGATCGCGTGGGGCGTCGGGGGACAGGTGTCGTACGCGCTCGAAGGCAGCGTGTTCACCGCCGGCGCGGCGATCCAGTGGCTGCGCGACGAGCTGGGGCTGCTCGCGCGCGCGGCGGACTCCGAGGCGATGGCGCGGTCCGTGCCGGACACCAACGGATGCTACGTGGTGCCGGCCTTCACGGGACTCGGCGCGCCGTACTGGGACCAGTACGCGCGCGGTGCGGTGCTCGGACTCACGCGCGGCGTGAACAAAAACCACGTTGTCCGCGCCACGCTCGAGTCGCTCGCGTACCAGACCGCGGACGTCCTCGAGGCGATGAAGAAGGACGCCGGAATCGCGCTCAACGCGCTGCGCGTCGACGGCGGCGCCTCGGCAAACGACTTTCTGATGCAGTTCCAGTGCGACGTCATCGGCGTTCCCGTCGAGCGGCCCGAATGCGTCGAGACGACCGCCCTCGGCGCCGCCTACCTCGCCGGACTCGCCGTCGGCTTCTGGACCGGCCCCGCAGAACTCAAGGCCAACGCCGGCGGGCTCCGCCGCTTCACGCCGTCAATCGACGGCGCCGCGCGCGACGCAGCCCTCGCCGGCTGGCACGCCGCCGTCGCCCGCGTCAGGAGCCGCTAGCTTCAGTTGCGGAGAATCGCGTCCAACACCTCGCCGTAGGTGCCGACCTCGACCGCGCCGGGGATCGCGCCGGACAGCTCGCGCTCCTTCTCCGTGTCGGCCACGATCACCACGCGACCGCCTTTCGCAGCGAATTTCTTCAGCAGAGGGATGTCCTCGTCATTCTTCTCGCGCAGCGCGGGAATCACCACGGCGTCGAGATGCCGAAGTTGGTCCGCTTCAAGCCCCGACCCCGCAGTCGCGTCGAAACGCCTGTCGCGGAGCAGCGTCCCGAGGTAGAACTCGGCCGCGGACTTCTCCTTCGCCGCCCGGAAGTACACCGACACCGCGCCACGCACCCTGTCGTGGTTGACCGGCGTGGGCGCAACGCCCGTCAGGTACTTGATCCCGCCCCGCACGATGCCGAAGTTGGCTTCGCTCTTTTCGGGATGCGGGCAGGTGAGGAACACGCGCCCCTTCCCGACGCGGCCGCCGACGAACGCCGCCTTGCCCGCCATCTCCTTCACGGGTTTCGACGAGCACGTGTTGATGAGCTGTCCGGCGTACTTCCCCCACACCTTCACGTCCGAATCGGGAACGGCCTCGCTGGCCACAAGCGCCGGGCCGCCCCAGTACATCACCGTGCTGTTCGTGATGGACAGTCCCAGCGCCTCGCGTCCCTCGTCGGTGAAAGACACCTTGATCGGCGCCCATCCGCGATAGTGCTGGGGCGTGTCGTCCTTGAACGGAATCAGACCGACGCGCGAGGGTCCGCGCTTCGTCGTCGGCACGGGCTGGGAGGCGAGGAACGCACCCGCGCAGATGCCATAATAGCGTCCGCCGCCCATGACGTACCGCTTCAGCGCCGCCACGCCGTCAGGCCCCAGGTTGGTGTACTGCGAATGGCAACCGCCCCCTGGCTGGACGAGGAGGTCGACGCCATCCAAAGCCCCTTTGCGGTAGTCTTCCGCGCTGAGCACCTTCAGGTCGTACTCCGGGGCGAGGGACAGCATCTCCGCCACGGCGACGTTCGACCCACCCTTGTCGGCGTAGATCGCCGCGCGGAGCGGTTTTGCGGTTTTGCCGGGAAGCGGCGGCGGGGCGGGGACGGGTTCCGCCGCGAACGCCCGCAACGCGGCGAGGGCGGAGTCTCCGTCGGCGACAAGTTCGATGCGCGGCTCGATGCGCCGCGCCGGTTCCGCCGCGCGGCCCCACGCGATAATGCGCCCGCCGCGGTCGACGAACTCGCGCGTCCGCTCGAGATTGTCGCCGAAAAGTCCCGTCCTCGGTTTATCCCCCATCATGCAATCGGGAATCAGCACCGCGTCAAGATGGCGCAACGTCCCGCTGGAGACGATTAGGGAGCTCAGCGGCACGAGCTCGAACTCCCCCGCGCGCACCAGACGCTGGATGAACTTCGCGGACCCCACGCCGAACGAGTCGTCGGTCACGACGCCCACGGCGAGCTGTCCGCGCCGCCGTTGCGGGACGTCCCATTCGACGGCCCGGCCCGTCACGTACTTGAACGCGCCGCGCAGGATGTCGTGGTCGGCCGCGTCGTTTTCGGGATGCACGCCGAGGACGAAGAGCCGTCCCCGGCCGTAGGTCCCTGCGACCGCCACGACCTGGCCGGCCTTTGAGGGAAGCGGACCCTCACCCGTCGAATTGACGTCGCTTGCGTACGTCGCGACCACCTCCACCACCGCGTTCGAGACGGGCTTGGACGGAATCAGCACGGGGCCTCTGCTGAACTTGACGCGCTTTTTGCCTTTCTTGATGCCCGTCAGGGCCTCGGCCCGGTCGTTGAAATCGAGGAGCAGATCCGCCACGTCCTTCCCGCCCTGCGGACCGAACGTGAACGGTATCATGTTCAGCATGTCGGGATGGTCCTTCGTCGGCTCCATCATGAGGCAGCATCCCGCGCACGTGCCGACGTAGCCGCCGCCGCGCTCCACGAACGACTTGACCTTCGACCGGCCGTCCGCGCCGAGGGACTTCGCCATCAAGACGGACTTGCCGCCCGGCACGACAAGCACGTCCACGCCGTCAAGCGCGCCGGCCCTGATCGCGGGGGCGTCCACGGGCACGGTCTCCGTCCCGCGCGCGCAGGCCGTCAGTTCAAGCCAGCGGAACACGCCGCCGGACCGCGCGCCGTCGCCGACATACACGGCGAGACGAAGCGGCACACCGAACCAGCAGGCTCTCGTCGTCTCGACGAGCTCCACGCCGCCGTCCTTCGCGGGACGGAGCGACCATTCGCGCTTCGGGTCCTTCATCGCCTCGCGCACCTCGGGCGCGATCGTACCCGCCAGTTTCGCGTCCTCCCACCGCTTCAGCGCCGCCAGCAGCTCGTCCGCGCGCGGATGCCGCTTGAAGACGTCCAGGTTGCCCATGACGGAAAGTGGCGCGTTCCACGCAAGCGCCTTGCAGGCGATGTACTCGATCTGGTCCACCTGCGTGCCGGCCGTCGTCTGGACTTTCCCGCTGCGCGCCAGGAAATCCGCCACGCGGATGCGGTCGCCGGGCGCCCGCACCCCGATCCACCCAAAGTTGACCGTCGAGAAGTCGTCCGCCGCGTCGCGCGCGCACCGCAGCACGTACTTCTCCATCGCCGCGCGCGTGTACTCGGGCGCGAACACGTCGAACGCGTTCCCGCGCGCGAACATGTGCCAGCCCCAATGGCTCTTCTGCGCGGTCTCCGCGGCGATGACCGGCGTCTTGACCTTCTCCCACACTCGGCGCTGGGCGAACGGCACGTAGTGCCAGAACGGCTGGGGCGTGTCCTCCGCCCCGTCGAAGTAGAAGAGACGGAACCCCGCGCCGTTGATCAGCTCCGCCAGGCGGCCGGCAATCTCGTCCTGCAGGTCCGTGTCCTGGTCGATGCGGATGAAGCGCGGCCAGTCGTCCACGTCGAGGTGCCGTCCGTACGCATGGCGGGGATGCGCCGCGGGACGCGAGCCGTACACGCCGCGCCGGACGCCGACAAGCAGGTTCGAGGACACGCCTTCGAAGGAGACGAGCTCCTGCCCGAACAGCACGAGCCGCCGCCCGCGTTCCCGCCGCAGCGCCGCCAGGTTGCCCTCCACGCAGAGCGTCGTGTCGGTCGGCGACGCGTCCCGCGCGAGCACCACGTGCTGCACGGTCGCGAGACGCGGATCGGGGACGCCGCCGCTCACGTACGCGTCGTCCGTCGAGACCTTGTTGTAGTGGAAGTGGAGCCCCGGCACGATGCCGGCGGCGCGCATCTTGTCCGCCACGGCGCGCAGGTCCGCGAGCCCGTTGGGGTAGGTCTTCCGCCAGGCGAAGTGGCCGCACGTGGACGCAAACGCCGAATAGGAGACCATTCCGATGCGAAACCCGCCTTTCTTCATCAGGCGGATGTGCTCGTCGACGTTCGCGGGATTGACGGCGCCCATCATCCAGTAGCTTGCCGCCGCGAGCGGGTCGCGCCGCATGGCGGCGCCGCGCGGCAACGAGCAGTCGCGCTCGAAAGAATCAACCGCCGTCAGAAAGCCCTTGGCGGGCGTCGCCATCAGCGCGGCCCCCTTCTCCCACAGACCCAGCGGCGTGATCGTCCCGGCCTGGAAGACACGCCAGCCTTCCGTCCCCTCCGAACGCCGCGCGTCGACCTCCACGGACGGCTCCTCGGCCATCACCGCCACGGCCGCAGGCTCGTCCCACGCCACGTTCGCGCACTTTCCGAAATGCGCGCGCTCCCGCACGGGCAGGCGCAGGAACTCAAGCGCGTCGATTTCCGTGGGACGCTTGTCGCCGAACGCCTCGATCTCGTAGCCCACGCCTTCGGGCGTGAAGAGCATGTAGTCCGCCGCCTTCCTCACGCGCAGCTTCAAAACGAAGAACTCGTCCTTGAAGCGAACCTCCAGGCAGTTGCCGCGCTGCACGATGCCCGTTGAGGGAATGCGCCACGGCTTTGCGGGGAGGATCAGCTTGTACTCGTTGTCGTAGGGACGGCTCTGCACGATCGTGACGAACGGCACGCGCACGCCCGGCATCAGGCATTCGGTGTCGGTCTTCTTGACGACGAGCGATTTCGCCTCGCCGTTGTGCGCGAGCACGAGCCGGAACGCCTCGTTCTCGAGTGTGATGTCCGCCGCGCGAAGTGTTGCCACCACGGCAAGGACAAACAGTGTCAGAGCACATCTGATTTTCACAAAGCAACTCCTTTCAGAGAGCAACCTGTCGCATGTCGCGTGTCCATCGTCCCGCCTGTCGCATGTCGCGTGTCGCCTGTCATTGACTTGTCTCCTTGAAAATTTTACTTGTTGCCAGTTTTTCCTTTTTCAGCAAAAGACATATTACCAAGATTCTGTTGGCACGGCAAGAACCGAAATTGACCGTACGCAGGGGGTTTGCTAAAATGACTGCCGACGGGAGAAATCCTGCGCGAAGGACAATCTTCGTCCAAAGGAAGGAACAAGACAATGGAATGCAACAGAAGAGGTTTCTTGAAAAGCGCGTCGCTGGCCGCCGTGGTGGGCGCGGCGACGGCCGGGAACGGACAAGACGCCCGTTCTCCCAGTTGCAACGGACAAGATGTCCGTTCTCCCAGTGGGGATGTTGACGTGCTGGTGGCGGGGGGCGGGCCGGCCGGCGCGTGCGCCGCCATTGCCGCCGCGCGGAACGGCGCACGCGTGCTGGTGGTGGAGCGCGGGAACTGCCTTGGCGGCATGGCGACGCGCGGCCTCGTGGGGCCGTTCATGACGTGCTACGACAAGACGGGCTCCGTGCAGATCATCCGCGGTCTCTTCAACGAGATCGTCGAGCGCCTCGTCGCGCGCGGCGGCGCGATCCACCCGAAGGACTGCCGCGCCGGCACGGCGTTCACGAGCTGGATCAAGGTCGGACACGACCACTGCACGCCATTCGAACCGGAGGCGCTGAAGCTCCTCCTCGACGAGATGTGCGCGGAGGCCGGCGTGAAGGTTCTCTTCCACGCGGACTTCGTGAAGCCGCTCATGGACGGGACGCGCGTCGCGGGCGCGACGCTCTTCACGAAGGCCGGTTTCCGCGACGTGCGCGCGAAGGTGGTGATTGACGCGACGGGCGACGGCGACGTCGCGTTCCGCGCGGGCGTGCCGACGGAGTTCGGCGACCCGCAGGGCAAGCGCGTGCAGCCCGCGACGATGTTCTTCCGCATCGGCAACTGCGACCTCAAGGCCATCACGGCGGACATCGAGGCGAACAAGGACAACTTCTACCGCAAGGACGGCGTCAACTACCGCTCGCTCCACTGGCGCGTCGCGGAGGCGCGCGCCGCCGGCGACTGGAACCTCAAGCGCGTCTCGATCGGCCTCTTCCGCGGCGTGAAGGAGGACGAGTGGTTCATCAACACCTCGCGCATCATGGGCGTCAACTCCACCGATCCCGAAAGCTGGAGCGCGGCGGAATCCGCCGGACGCGCGCAGGTGGACCAGATCTTCCGCTTCTTCAAGAAGTACGTGCCGGGCTGCGCCGATGCGCGCCTCCTCTGCACGGGCTCGACGGTCGGCGTGCGCGAGTCGCGCCACATCTTCGGCGAATACCGTCTCACGGTCGACGACTGCCTGGAGGGACGCGTGCCGGCAGATTCGATCCTGCTGGCCGCGAACTCCGTGGACATCCACGGACGCTTTGGCCCCATGAGCAACCAGTACGTGACCGTGAAGAACGGCAACTGGTACGGCGTGCCGTACCGCTGCCTCGTGCCGAAGGCCGTGGACGGCCTGCTCGTCGCGGGGCGCTGCCTCTCGGCGACGAGCGAGGCCGCCGGCGCGGTGCGCGTGATGCCGCCCGTGATGGCGATGGGGCAGGCGGCCGGCACGGCGGCCGCTCTGTGCGTGAAGAACACCGTGGCGCCGCGCGCGCTTGACGCGGCGACGCTGGTGGACACGCTCAAGAAACAGGGCGCGTACCTCGGGTGAGCCTCAGCGGGTCGTGAAGAAGCGCGCCGCGGCCGAGAGGTCGCCGAGCACGCGGCGCCAGTTCTCCGGCGTGCGCGGGAGCGCGGGGCGCATCTCGGCGAGCGGCCGATGGAGGCTCCGCACGCGGTAGCGGTCCTGGTTGAGTGGCGGAATGGGCGACTTATCGCCCGCCGCGGCGCGCTCCGCGAGCATGTTCGCGAGATCCGTCATTGCGGGCACGGCCCAATGCCGCGCGACCTCGTACTGGTGCGAACGGCAGTAGCCGCACGAGGCGTTGTCGTAGAGCACGTGCTCGAAGTCCGGGTTGCGGATCTTCTCCACCGCGTCGAGCCGCAGATAGGATTCGTAGAGCGAGTAGTCCGTGTGGAGCGCGAGAAGATCGGCAAAGGCGCGCCCGAGGGCGACGTAGGCGTCGGCGGTTTTCTTGACATCTGCGGCGGACGCCTTGCCTGCCTTCCAACCGTGGTAGGTGGAAAGCAGCTTGCCGCGCGCGGCGGAAATGAGACGGTCAGCGGCCGTGCGGGCGAGGTCCACGGCGTCGCGGCGGACGAAGTCCCCTTCCCAGTCAAGTGCGGCGAGCGCCTCAAAGAGACGCGGCGTGCAGGCGAGTTCGGCGGGGAACGACTTCTTCCAGGCGGCGGGGTCGTTGCGCTTCGGACAACCGTCCACGGCGTCCGTGATGCATCCGCCGCCCCAGCCGAGCAGACGCGCGAGCGGGATCACGTCCTTCCAGATCGCGGCGAAGGCATCCGCCTGCTTGCCGTAGCGGTCGTGGCAGAACTCGGACAGGATAGCGTCAACATCCATCTTGTCCGCCCGCCAGGCGTTGGCGGTGAAGTAGCGCAGGAGAAGGATGTCCGTGTGCGACGACTCGGGCCAGAAGATGTACCCCTTGCAGAACGGGTCGCCGGCGATCGCGCGCTGGCGTTCGAGAATGAGCGGGTAGTTGGCGCGGACGTCGAGCGCCTTCTCGTAGGCGATGAAGAGTCCGAACGTGTAGGGGAACTTGCCGATCACGTCCCAGCGCGTGAAGTTGTTCGCGCCCTTGATCTTGTTGCCGAGCAGGTCGTTGCTCACGGCGTCCACCTCGTAGTCCCAGATGATGGTGGACTTGGGGTCGAGCTCCTTGAGAAGCCCGGAGACCTCTTCCGGGTGCCAGGTGAGGTAGAAGTCCCAGCCGGCGAGGAGGATGCGGCTGTCGGGGTAATGGGATTTCGCCTTCGCGATCAGGCGCTTCAGGACGTCCACCTTCAGGCGCAGGTTGGCTGCGCGATCCTTGTAGCAGAGGCGCTCGCCGAGGCCGATCGTGTGGAGGAGGTCGGGCTTTCCGTAGGCGGAGATGGACGCCTCGGTGAGCTTCCAGTAGGCGTCGAGCCACTTGTCCTCGCGCACGTCCCACACGCGGTCCGTGGGGTGTCCGTAGCACCCGCCCTCCTGCGGCAGGAAGTCCGGCTTAACAGTGTCGAGGAACTGGTACGGCGTGCGGGAGTACCAGTGGCTCATCGTGCCGAAGTCCTCGGGCACCATCACGCCGCGGTCGAAGGCGTAGTCAAACACGGACTTGCGCAGGAGGCCGCGGAACTGGAGGGACCAGAAGAGCGAGCGGTTGTCGTAACCTGGCATCGCCTCGGGGAGGGGCTTGGCAGGGTCAGGATAATCAACGACATCGGGATACGCCTTCTGGAACGCGTCGTCCATGCCGATGCGCGGCATGATGAGGTTGAGGCGGCGCTTGACGCACCAGTTGATCTCGCGCTTCCAGTCCTCGAGGCCCCAGTGCTCCGCCTGGAAGCGCGTGAGGCCGCGGTGCGCGAAGTAGCGGAGGCCGCGGAACTCGAAGGAGGAGTGTTCAAGCACGTCGAGGCCCGTGATGTCCGGCGCAGGCCCCTTCGGCACCACGTCGCCGTCCCAGAACCAACGGCAGCCGCCGCGCCGCTCGAGGAAGTCGTATACGGCGTAGAGCGCGCTGCGTCCGTTGACGGCGGCGAGCTCCAGTCCGGCCGCGTCCGACTTCATCCGGTACGCGTCGTACCCATCCTTCGTCGGCGGCAACGCGGCGAAGCGGATCGCCTTCTCGCCCGACGTCGCGGCGGGAACGATCGCCAGCCGCTCGCCGCAGATTTCCTGCCAGTAGCGCGACAGCTCCTGCGCGGCGATCCAATGCGCCTTCTCGCCGCATTCGGGCGGCAACACGATCTGCAAGGCGGTTGCCGAGAATGTTCCTAGGGCGATGAGAGGACAGAGGACGGAGGACAGAAGACGAAGGATGCAGGACGGACGACGATGGACAGACGACATGTAGTACCTCAACTTTCTAGTTCTTTGTTTTTTCGAAAAGGGTCTCCAGCTCATCTAGCGACTTGCCCTTCGTCTCGGGGATGAAGAGCACGGTGATGAAGTACAAGACGCCGTTCACGGCGAAGAAGAAGAACATCGAGGACCAGCCCCACGCGGCCACCCACGGACGGAACCAGGAGGCGAGCCCCCACGCGACGAGCTGGTTCATGAAAAGCGCGATCGCCATGCCGTTCGCGCGGATCCTGTGCGGCATCAGCTCGGAAAGCACGAGCCACACGCAGAGCCCCGGGCCGAGCGCATAGAACACCTGCATGAAGAAGAACGAGAAGAGCGTGAGAAGCCCCGTGAAGTTATTCGCATGCACGCCGAAGCGCTCGATGGCGAGAAACACGCCTCCGATGGCCGCAAGGCCGATCGTCATGCCGCCCGTACCCACTTTCAAGAGCCACGTGCGCCCCTTGCGGTCCACGAGCGCGGCGGCCGCGAGCGTCACGAGCATGTTCGTGAGCTTCACCGCGAGCTGTCCCCAGTTGGCGAAGATGCCCTCGAAACCGGCGCTGTGGAGGATCGTCACGAGATAGCTCGTGAACGAACTCATCCCCGTCGTCTTGTTGAACGTGAGCACGAGGCAGGCCAGCAGGAACGGCACCACGTAACGCCGCTGGAGAAGCGTGGTTCGTGGTTCGTGGTTCGTGGTTCGTAGGTCGTGGGTCGTGTCATCACACGAATCACGAACCGCGAGCCGCGAACCACGAGAAAGCCACACCGGGCTCTCGGGCAACTTCAGGCTCCCCAGAAACAGCACCGCGACGGGCAGCATCGTCCACCAGAAGTTCGCGCCCCAGGCGGCGACGCGTCCGGCGGCGTCGGCCGTGTCGGACGCGCCATACCAAGTCGCGACGAGGCACCCCGCGCCAGCGGCGACCACGAGACCGAGTCCGAGACAGAACTGGAACACGCCCGTGCCGCGCCCGCGAATCGCCGGCGGCAGCGTCTCGGTGAGGTACATCGGCATCACGACGGCCATGTATCCGGCGCTCATGCCCTGCAGAACGCGTCCGGCGTAAAGGGCTAGATACGAGCCGAGAGACAGACTCACGACGGGAATCGCGATGAGGAACATCGCGGCCGAGGCGACGATCATCTTCTTGCGCCCGAAGAAATTGCTCAACCAGCCCGCCGTGATGGAGGAAACCAAACCGCCGAGCAGCACCGCGCCGACGATGTGGCTGATCTGGCCGTCCGTATAGACGCCCATCGCCTTCATGTACGGCTCGGCCGCGGCAATCACGCCGAAGTCGACGCCGTAGAGGAATCCGCCGAGCCCGGCGATGGTGATAATGAGCTTCATGTCAATCCTTACCTAAAAATCACGGCCGTGCCGTTGGAGTAGACGAGCTTGGCCTTCGTGCCGACAACGACGAGGCGCCACTTGAAGTTCGGCAGCTCCGCGTCTGAGAATGCGCCCGTGAAACTCGGCGCCGTGGCGACGGTGTAGATCTTCGTCTCGTCGAGCGAAGAGCCCTCGCCCAGCGCGAACGAGAGGTGCGAGAGGTCGAGCGCGCCCGTCGACGCCAGGCAGTCGCACGTGCCGTCCGACGCCGCATCGACGACGAGCGTGCCGGACGTGAGCGCCGTACCGTCCACCGTGAGCGTGCCGATCGTCCCTTCGCCGCCCGGCAGGATCGGACCCGCCACGGCGAGCGTACCGCCCTTCACCGTGCCCGCGCCCTCCAGCCGCTCCGCCGCCTGCGTCGCACCGTTCAGGTCGAGCGTCGCGCCACTGGCCACGGACATTCCCGTCGCGGGCAGCGTCGCGCCCGAGGCGAGCTTCAGCGCGCCGCCGTCCACCGCCGTGTCCGCCTTGTATGTGCTCGCGCCCGTGAGCGTGAGCATGCCCGTGCCCTTCTTGCGGAACGCGAAGCGGTATGCGGGTCCGTTCGTGGCGCTCGCCGTGAGCTGCGCCTCCGTCAGCGCGCGGTGGTGGATGCGAATGTCGTGGTACTCTGCGTTCGGGTCATTGTCGGCGTCATACGACGAATGACCGAGCCAGCACCCGTCATTGAAGCGCATGTTCTGGAACTTCCATCCGACAGCGGAGGTGTAGACGAGCTCGTCGATCAGCGCGCCCGTCGCGGGGTCGTGCAGCGCGGCGCGGCAGATCCAGCGTCCGTCCGGCCGCGGGTCGAACGTGGCCGCCACATGGTACATGCGGTTCATCTGCATCACGTGCGTGGCGGTGATTTCGCCGACAAACCCGACTCTGAACCGCCACGGATTCGTCGACGACCCGACGTTGGCGGAGATGAAGAAGTTCGTGTTCGCACCCTCGCCCCTCGAGTAGCCGCACTCCACGAGACGCGCCCACTTGGAAAACGCCTTCAGCGTCACCCACATCTCGATCGTCGCGCCGCGCCCGTCCTTCGGGAAAATGTCCGTGCCCAGGTTGACCTGGCTGGAGCCGTTCGCGCCGCCGGTCAGGCGGATCGCGCCGTTCGTCCACGTCACGTTGCCCACCGTCGTCGCGTCGGCGCCGCCGAGCGGATCGGCGAGCGATGCTCCGTCGAACGTCCAGCGGTGCGCCAGCGTCTCGGAAACCTCGTTCGCGTTTGCGGCGGCCAGGAGCGGCTTGGCGAACGTGAAGTCGCCCTTCCCGTCCGTGTCGAACGTGCCGCCGTAGTGCGTGACCGTGGCGCGGGCGAGGTCACTCGCGATGAACGCCGAAGAGGCGCTCGCGTCGTATGCCTTCACCGTGCCGCCGTTGAAGACGAGCGAACCCGCGCCGCTTCCGCCGTAGAACTTGCGCGTCGTCACGGTGCCGTCCGGCGAGACGATGAACGCGCCCATGGAGCCCGCGTTCTGCCCGATCCGCACGCCGGCCGTCGCCCGGCCGGAGAACACGCCGCCGTTCGCCACGGAGACGACGCCCGTGCCGAGCTCGCCCACGATGACGTCCGAATAGCCGTCCCCGCGCCTGACGTACTCGCCCCCATGGAGGTTGTAGAGGCCGTTGCCGGCCGCATACCGCCCCACGCACATCCAAGCGTTCGCGCTGAACGTTCCGCTCGTCTGGTTGAGCGTTCCCCTGTGCGTTCCCCCGATCTGGAAGTTGATACCGTCGCGCACGCGCAGCGTGCCGCCGTAGAGGTTGAACACGGAATCGGCGGAGGAGGAAAGGGGCGCCTGCTCGTTGTTGTCTCCGCGCCTGCCGATGGCGGAATCGCTGTTGTCGCCGGAATTGGTGATCGCGAACATGCCGGAATACATGTTGATGACGCCGCTGTTCTGGCGGAGACACGACAAGCTGAACTGCGCGTCGTTCGTGATGATGAGCGTTCCCGTTTTACCGGCCGTCGTATAGCCAATGTTGAAGCGAAGCGGCGACGACCAGCGTCCGCCGTCGACGGTCAACATCGTGCCCGGATTTCCGTTGATGAAGTCCCAGGCGTCCGTGCCCCACTTGTCGCAGTCCTTGAACGTCGCGACGGCCAAGGCGGCGCCTCCGCCGAAATTGACGTCCTTGCGCGCGCGGAACGTGATGTTGGAGAAATACTGCGACCCGCTGTACATCAACCAGCCGCGCAGGCCCTCGATGTCCACGCGCCCCTCCCGCCCCACGAACACGGCCGGGCCGTCGTAGTACTTGATGTCCGACCCGTTGCCGGTGGGATACGTGTCCGTGATCCGGCCCGTGAGGTACATCGGCTTCTGATTCGACATCAGGCTGTTCTTGAGGATGAACGACCGCGCGTTCAGCGCGAGGTCGTTCTCGAACGTCAGGGTGTGGTGCCGCGACCAGCAGAGGTCGAACTCGGTGGGCGTGAAGCCGTCCTCTCCGTTCGTCAGCAGCCGTCCGTCGCCGCCGAGGTTCACCGTGAGGTCGGCGTCGAACGGCCTGAAGCCGGCCCAGCCGGTGATCCTGATCGTGCCCGCGCCGCTCGCGGCCACGGGCGCCGTGAACGTGCTGCCGAACGGCACGAGCATGCCGGGGAACATGTTGTTCGTGCCGAAGAGGGTGATGTGCGTCGACGAAAGTCCGCTCGCCGCGTAGTCCGCCGCCACGAATCCGTTGGTGACGGCGAACTCGTCGCCGAACGTGTTGCCGTTCGGCAGCACCACCGCGCCGCGCCCCGTCTTCACCGTGCGCTTCGTCGTGCTGATGGGCGTTTCCAGCACCCATGCGCCGAGCGGCGCGTCGATCACGAGATCGTCGCCGGTGTCGTCAACGTAGGTCGGCGTGTTGTACGCGGGCTGCGCCACGCCGTCGAGATCCCATGTCGGATCGTCCGAAATGTCGCCGCCGCACGCGAACGGCGCGAAGCTGAGGTAGTCGATCAGTATCTTCCCCGTGCAAAGGTCCTTCAGGCCCGAGAACTTCCCGTCGATGGAACGGTAGGGCTTGTAGTAGTGGACGATGGCGTCGTTCTCGTAGATGGCGAGCGAGTAGAGGCGCAGCTTGGCGCAGCCGGACTGCCCGCTGAGGTACCACGAGGAGGTGTAGGCGAAGATGGCGAGCGGCATGCTGGCCGTCTTCGTGGCGGTGGCCGTCGCGCGCGTGGCGGTCACTTCGCCGTCCGTGTAAAGCGTCGCCGTCTTGTTCGGGCCGTCCAGCACGAACGTCCGCCGGTCGGTCGTCACCGTGAGCTGTCCAGAGGGGACTACGGGAAGCCAGTCGCCGCTCGAATCCCTGAACGCGAACGCGTAGCCGCCGCTGCCGTTGATGTAGTGGCGGACGACGAGGTTGCCCTCGCAGCCGAACACGGCCATCTGCGTTGGCGTCGTCGCCGTGTAGGCGTAGTCCGCCACAATCTTCGTCGCGGGGTTCGGATAGTAGTCCGTGACGATCGCCTGCGTGCCGTCGCCCTCGATATAGGCGTCCGCCGCGAACGCGCCCGCCGCCATCGCCGCCACAAAACAAGAAACGAATGCCTTTGCTTTCATCGTCAGCTTCTCCTTGCCGCAAATTATAGCATACATCGCCCTCTTGGGCAAACCGCCAGCGGGAGCGGTCGCGCTTGTCGCGACCGACACGAAGGACTAGACTTTTCTAAATATCACTAAAACCTGTTGTGGAAGACGCAGAGACGGTCGCAGACCGGGCCGCCCGCCCCGACGCGGAAGATCTTGAACTCGCCGACGGACGGCTTGACGGCCACGATGTCGAACAGCATGTCCTTCGCGCGGCTGAACGACACCGTGCGCGCGCCCCACGGCTTGTTCGCGCGGCCCACGCCGCCGTACCCCTGGAAGATCGTCCAGTTCACGCCCCGCAGCTCCATCTCGTTGTCGAAGTGGCTGTCGCCGCAGAAATACCCCGCGAGCGCGTTCGGGCGCTTCTGCACGAACGACTCGAGAACGTCCATGAACTCCTTGCGGCGCTTGCACGAGAAGAGCGTCATGTTGGGATTCTTCCAGTGCCCGATCTCGCTGAACACGCAGTAGTGACCGAACGCGGCGGCGGTCCAGCCCTCCGGCATCGTTTCCAGCGCCTTCTTCAGGAAGTCGAGCTGGGAGACCGAGACCCCGTAGTAGCCGTCGTCGGAGGTGTTGCAGAAGATGGCGCGGAACTTCTTGCCGGGCACGTCGTAGAAGCCCCAAGACTTGTTCTCGCCGAACGCGAGCTTGAACCCGTGCTTCTCCGCAAGGCCGTTGAAGGTGTCGCCGAACAGCGCCGAGGAGATGGGGCGCGGGGACTTCTTGTCGGCCGGGTACGAACCGTGGTCGTGGTTGCCGAGGCAGAAGAGCACGGGCTTGGCCGCATAGCCCTCGTAGACGTGCTTGGTCACGGCCATGCGTTTCAGGGCGTTCTCCGGCGAGGGGTTGCCGTTGTCGTAGTCGTGGTCGCCGCCGTCCACGAGGAAATCGCATTCCGCGCGGTCCGCCACGGCCTGCGCGAAGAGTACGTGGTAACGCGAATTGGAGAAGTCCGGCTTGGACGCGATTTCCAGCAGATGGGAATGGACGTCCGTCACGAACGTGAACGACACCACCTCGTCCGCGCCCTTCCACGCGCGGAACCGGGCCACGGCCTCGTCGATCTTAGCCTCGGCCCACGGCGGAAGTTCGCCGCCCGCCACCGCACCAAACGACCGCACGGCCGGCAGCGCCGCCGCCACAGTTCCAAGTCTCAGGAATTCGCGTCTTTTCATTTTTATCTCCGTTGTCGTTTATCTAGCGAACGAGAATCACAGCGCCTTCGGGGCGGCCTTTGCCAGTTTCTTGTCCAGTTCCGTCATGCGGCGTGCTCCTTCCGTCACCTTTTCCTTTGCGGAAAGTATAGCAAAGTTCGCCCGAATGGGCAAACCACCAATGGGGGGCTATCGGCCAAGAAGCTTCGCGGCGGGGATGACGGCGTCGAAATATCCCGAACCTTCGACGTAGGGCGCGAGCTCGCCTTCGTACACCAGGACGGGACGCGCCGTCATGCCCCTGCGCAACGGCAGCCGCGCGATGCGGCCTTGCATTTCGGAGATGATCGACTCGTCAATCTCGCGTTTCCGCTTGACCTCCACGACATACGCCGTCATGGGCGTCTGTATCAACAGGTCTATCTGGCATCCGCCCTTGTTGCCTTCCGCGTCTCGCCGTGCGTTGCGGTAGGGAGCGGCGGACTCCACGATGGAATTGCCGAGATGCAGGTACGGAATCAGCGACATGGCGTTGTTGACGATCAGGTTCTCGAACTGGAGTCCCATGACCGCATTCCATTCAGGCAGCGTGCCAAGCGACGCGAAGCGGAAACTGCCGGACTCGATCTGCGTCTTGCGCGGCTGGACGTACTTCAGGTAAAAGCGGGTGTAGTTGTCCTTCAGGCGGTATTTGCCCGTCCGCATATCCTTGCCCGTCTCGGGGTTGAGGCCAGGATCGTCGGACACGAACCCGCCCTCCTTCAGTTCCCGAAGCACGGACGACACGCGGCCGTTGCGCTTCAACTCGAGGCGATTGGAGATTTCCACGCCGGACATCGGGCCGTCCGCCAACGCCTCCAGCACGCGACGCTTCAGCACGGCGTCCTCGCCGAATATCGGACTGAATATCGCATCGAAATCCTTGTAGAGCTCGCCGCTCGTGGAAAAGCACATTCGCCTGATGTTCTCCTCTGCCGAGAGTCCGGGATCTATCTCTTCGAGGTAACGCGGGATGCCGCCCGTGACGGACAGCACGTCGAATATCTCGCGAACCGACACCCGGTCCTTCGCACTTCGCCAGAATGCGGCACATTCCGCAAGGTCCAGTTCCGGCAGAACGTAGTCGCGCGAGAATCTCCCGGTAAAGCCGGTGTTGTCGAGGATGTTCTCCTTGATCCACGCCGAAACGGAACCGCAGATGGCAACGACAAGCCGTGGGTGGCGGTGGAAGAACGTCTCCCATGCCGTGCGCAGCGCGCCCGGATAGTTGATGTCGTATCCGCCCATCCATGAAATCTCGTCCAGAAGAACCACGGTGCGCCGGTCATCGCCTATTTGCCCGTCAAGCCGGTGGAACGCCTCGATCCAGTTCGACAACGGTTCGTTCGGCGCGTCCGACTGTGCGGCAAGCGCCTCCGCGAAATGGTCCAGCTGCCGCTGGTTGGTCATCTCCTTGTCCGGCGGCAACCCTTCAATCTCGATGTAGGCGCTGGATGTCCGGCGGGCGAACTCGCGTATCAGGGTCGACTTGCCAATTCGCCGTCTCCCGCGACAGGCGATTAGCGAACTCGTCGCTTTCCGCCAGAGCGATTCCAAGTCTTCAAGATACTCCTTGCGACCGATGAATTGAACGGAATTATGCGTTTCAATATTTTGTTTCTTCAACATGGCATGTAGTATACCACGTTTTTCTGAGTTGTAAATTAGAAATGTCGCGAAATTCCGTTTTCTCAATTTCGCGACATTTATTATCTTCGACTACCGCAGAAGAATCTTTGTGCCGCGCACGGGACCGAACTTCAGCGTCTTGCCGCCGTTCGTCAGGTAGAGCATCCACTTGCCGTCGTTCGCGAGCGGCGTGCCGTCCGCGGCCACCAGCGTGAGCGACGGCAGCGCCGCCAGCGCCGCAGAGGACGAGACGAGCGTCTTCGACGGGCCGAAAGTGGAGGCGTCGAGCGCGTCCGCCTCCGTCACGCGCACGCCCTTCCCGGCGGCGAACGCGAAGGATGGCGCTGTGAGAAGCGGTGCGGACGTTCCGCCCGTCGCGGCGGCGGGCAGCTCCAGGTCCCCGCCCGGATACGCCTGTGTGAAGGCGACCGTGCCGTCCAGGAGACGCGTCGCGCCCGCGTAGGTGTTCGCGCCAGAGAGCGTGAGCGTGCCCGTGCCCGCCTTCGCGAGGCCGCCTGCGCCGGAGAGGACGCCCGAGAGCGTCACCGTCGCGTTCGTCGTGTCGAACGTCACGTTCGTTCCGCTCGCGCCGGTGAGGTTCATCCTCAAGTTGGACGAGAAGCCCCGCTCCGACGAGGCCCGCACAATGCCGCCGCCGAGGTTAACTTGATAGGCGACGTTCTTCGAAGTCGAGATGCGGATGCCGTTCGTGCCGATGTTCAGCTCGCCGCCGGTCATGTTCCAGATGCCATACCCGGTGTCGTTCGAACGTCCGCTTAGGTTCAGTTCGGTGGTGAACACTTCGCCGCCCGACAGGTTAAACGTGGACTGTCCGGCGATGGCCATGTTGAGGCGGTAGGGCTCGCCGACGATCAGCTTGCCGCCCGTCATGTTCCAGAACGTCCGCGCATACGTGTAGTGGCCGAGGCGGATGCCGTCCGGCTCGCCATTGGCCGGATAGGCACCCGTCGTACGGAACGTGCCGCCCGCCTGGTTCACGATACCCGTCATGTTCACATGATAGATGACCTCCGCGCCGTCGACGATGTTGGTGTACGGGAATCCGCCGTTATGGCCGCAGTTGAGATACCCGATCGTCGTGTCGCTCCCCTCTTCGATGTTAAGCGTGGCGACCGTGTTGGTGTATTCCCACTTGGACTGCCAAGAGAGGTTCATGCGCTGCTCAGGCGCGACCCAGCGTGCGCCGTTGCCGAGCGTCAGCACGCCGCGGTAGATTGACGAGTTCGCCGTCATGTTCGTCACCAGGCAGTTCTTGAGCGTCAGCTGTCCGGCATAGTCCGACGACTCCCCCAGGATGATCGAGCCACCGTCCACCTTCGCGCCGCCGTCCAGCGTCAAGGCATTGCGGTAGACCGTCGTCGCCACGTTCGTGAGAACGGTTCCGTTCACGGTCAGCGTCACGGACTGCGCGCCGTCGGCCGGCACAAGGTCCGTCGGGAGCGTGAACTTGCCGCCGACAATCTCCCTCGGCGAGACCGTTACGTCCTTCGTGCAGTTGTAGGCGACCGTGCCGTTGTTGGTGACCGATCCCGAGGTCAGCGCACCGCGTTTCCCCGCGCCGATGCCCAGCGTTCCGGTGTTTTTGACAATGATTGGACCCGAATACGTGTTCTTCGCCGACGTGTACGCGACCGCGTACGTGAACTTCACGCCCCCCTCGACCGTGATTGGACCTGTGCCGGCCAGTGCGTTCTCGCTGTTGTTGACGCCGATGGTGGCGATATGCCCAGTCGTACTGCCAGATGCACGGGCAAGCGTCAACGGCGCATTCACGGTAACAGGCTTTGCGAAGTACATGTTGCGGTTGGCGTTTCTGGCCAACGACTGAACCGTCGA
Source organism: Kiritimatiellia bacterium (assembly GCA_017427485.1). GTDB lineage: Bacteria > Verrucomicrobiota > Kiritimatiellia > RFP12 > UBA1067 > RUG572. Next base: position 13,514 of record JAFRSR010000142.1, on the reverse strand, counting down.
AGCCTGCTCGACCACGACCGGGCTTGCGCTGAGGGAGGTGTCGCCGTCACGCCAAACACACAATACGCCGCCGCGCAGATAGACCGTGCTCTTGTTCGCGGTATTGCCGAACGAATCCCCCTCGTACGCCAGATACGTGCCATGCTCGATGCTGATGTCGCCACCCTGTGGGTTGTAGTAGTGGTTGACGCGTGCCGTAATTGAATTCGTGCCCGTGCCCTTGAGCCGGAACGTATGCCCTTGCGGGTAGATGTTCCCAACATCAAGGCGGTTCGAGGGGTTGAAGAGCAGGTCGCCCGTCAGGTACAATGCGCCGGATGACGACAGGTACTTGTTGACGTGATTCGCGCCCGAGTTGACGAGCGCGCCGTTGCCGTCGACGCCGGCGCCCTCGGCGTAGACCGATGAAATGGCGCCGTGCGCCCCGCTCAACGCGCCGTTGAAGTCGAGCGTCGCGCCGTCCGCGACGGTGACGGTGCCCGTGCCGAGGGCCTTGGCGTTGTTTTCGGCAAGGACGAGCTTGCCCTGCGAGACCGTCGTGCCGCCCGTGAAGGTGCGGTCGGCCTTGCCGAGCGAGAGCGTGCCCGCGCCAGCCTTCACAACCGCGACGTTGCCGCCGATGGTCAGGTCGTACGACTGGTCGTCGGCGATGTTGAACGTGAGCGTGGCGGCGGTTGCGGACGAGTTCGTCACGCCGTCGTACGACGCGAGAGCCGTCACGTCGGAGACGGTCATGTCCGTCCCCGCCAGGTCCAGCATCGCCGCCATGATGGGCATGCTTGCCCCGACCGCCAAAACTGCAAACAACATCAGTCGCTTCATAGTTGCACCTTCTTCACAATCTCAGACTTCTTGAACCACTGCGGCAAATCGGCTTCAGGCACGAGGATGTCTATACCGGAATCTTTGGAATAACTTGCGAGGTAGCGCATTTCCGCGCCGGAGTTGTCGAAGAAAAAAGCCCGCGAAAGATGCGGCATTGCATCTGGCAGGTTCGCAAGTGAACGGACGTATCGGGCGACGATCTTGTCCGGCGGCACGTCGTGACCGCCGAGCGCGTACCGTTCGGCGACGCGGTCGGCGTTGATGGACGCGCTGTCCGTGGCAACATAGTACAGATACGTACGGAATCCCGCCGCCTTCGCCTTGGCAAGCGCGGCCACCTTGGACGGATGGGAGAACACGGTCTCCTGCGAAAAGCTGATGCCGCGGTTGATGCATTCGTCCTGCAGGAAGTTGACGAGCAGGGCAACGGTGTATGAATTGACCGACTCCGCCGTGGCAAAGCGCACGCAGTCCGCATCGACCGAAATCTCGCCCGACGAAAACCGCCCCTTCTCCGCGTCCGCGTAGCTCGTGCTCCCGGCATACGCGGCGAGCGATGCGCCGTCAATCGGAAATGGCGCGAAGTACGCCCGCGTGCGCTGCACGAGGGCATAGACGTCGTCGGCGTTGAGCATCGTGTAGAAGTTGACCGCGTAATCGCGCGCAAGCCACGCCGCAAGCGTTGATTTTCCGGAGCCGTTCGGCCCGGCGACCATTCGAAAGCGGCTGATCATCGCGGCGGCAGCTCCTCAACCAGTTCCTCATGCCCGTCAGCCCATCTGCGGACGACCCTGTTCCCGACCAGGATCGTAATGGGACGCCCTGCCTCAAAGGTACGACGGACAGCATCCGCGCTGCATTCGCGCGCGGCCTTCGCCAGTTTCTTGTCCAGTTCCGTCATGCGGTACGATCCTTCTTTTTCATGGCGAAAATTATAGCACAATTCGTCCGTTGCTACCTGAAATATAGTACCGTTCCGTTGGCGTAGACGAGCTTCACCTTCGTATCGGCGACGGAGACGCGCCACTTTCGGTTCGGGAGCGTTACGCCGGCGAACGAACCCGTGAAGCTCGGCGCCGTGGCAATCGTGTAGATTTTCGTTTCGTCGAGCGCCGTCACGTCGCTGAGCGCGAGCGAGAGGTTCGAGAGGTCGAGCGTGCCCGTCGCCGCGAGGCAGTCGCACGTACCGTCCGCACCGGTGTCCACGACGAGGGTGCCAGACGTGAGCGACGTGCCGTCCACCGTGAGCGTGCCGACGGTCTTGCGTCCGCCCGGCTGGATCGTGTCCGTTACGGCGAGCGTGCCGCCCTTGACCGTGCCCGTGCCGCCCAGCTCGCGGGCCGTCTGCAAGGTGCCGTTCAGGTCGAGCGTCGCCCCCGAGCCCGCCCACATCTCCGTCGCGGGCAGCGTCGCGCCGCTCGCGAGCTTCAGCGTGCCGCCGTCCACGGCCGTGCCGGTCGTGTACGTGTTCGCGCCCGTCATCGTGAGCGTGCCCGCGCCCTTCTTGCGGAAGTAGTACACGGCGTCAGGACCCGCCAGACAGCTCGCCTCTGCCTGCGCGGCCGACATCGGGCGGTGGTGGATGCGCACCTCGTGGTAGCGCGCGTCGGGGTCGTTGTTGCTGGCGTAGCTCGAATGGCCCAGCCAGCATCCGTTCGTCTGCGGGATGTCACCCAGCGTCCAGTCTAGGGCCTGTGTCCCGCTGCCCGTGTTCAGCAGGTCGCCCGTATCTGCGTCGCGGATGTACGCCGTGCAGAGCATCTTGCGGTCCGGCTGCGGCGCGAACACGAGCGCGATGTGGTAGGTGCGTCCCGGCGCGATGGCAGCCGACGGGATATAGCAGTTAAGAGTCGCATTGATGGTGCGGAAGTGAGCCCGGGCCTCTGCCGTGTTATTTCCGTCGTTGAACGAGAAGTAGAGGTCCTTTCCGGTGCCCTCGCTTCCCGGGCCGAAGTCGATCACGCGTGCCCAGCTCTTGAACGAAAGCGGCGTCACCCACACCTCGATCGTCGCGCCGCGCCCGTCCGTCGGCAGCAGGTCCGTGCCGAGGTTGACGCAGCTCGTTCCTCGGGATGTCCCCTTCAGACGCACCGCGCCGTCCTCCAGGTCCACGGTGCCGCCCACCGTCGCCGTCAGGCCGCCGACGCTGTCCACGAGCGAGCCGCCCTTGAAGCTCCAGCGGTGCGCCAGCGCCTCCGAGAGGTCGCCCGCGTCCGTCGTCGGACCCAGCGCGCGGTTCAGCGTGAAGTCGCCCTTGCCGTTCGTGTCGATTGCGCCGCCGTAGGGCGATACCGTCACGCGCGTGAGCGTCGAGTCGAGAAACGCGCTCGGCGAGCCGTTCGTCCGCAGCTTCAGGGTGCCACCGTTGAAAACGACGCCGTTGTCGCGCCCGGCCGCTCCGGCCTTGAGCTGGGGCGTCTCAAATACGCCGTCGGGCGAGAGGAAGAGCGTGCCCACGCCTTTGGCGTTCGCGGACATCGGCGAGTTGCCGGCCAGATCGACGAACGTGCCGCCGTTCGCCACTGACACCGTGCCCGTACCGTCCTCCCCGATGCGGATAGCACCCTGGTTACGGTGCGTGAACGTGCCGCCGTGGACGTCCAGTCGCCCGTCGCCGGCCGCGTATCGGCCCACGGCGAAATAGTTCGGGACGGACACTTCTCCGCCCTCCTGATGGAACCAGCCCTTCGAGTAGGAACCGATCTGCATGTTCTGTCCGTCCGAGACATACAGCGTGCCGCCGTACATCGCGAAAGTCGAGGGACCTTGCGGACTGGAAGACCCCACATGCTGTTCGCCCGACGTCAGGTTCATCCGGCCGCCGTGCAACTCCACAAGCCCGCCGTACTGAATCAGGCGTAGGAACGAGGAAGTTCCTCCGCATTGACGGAAGCATCCGTCGGGGTATGTCCGGATCTGTTGGCTCGAGACAACGGCATCGTTCGTGACGGTGCACGTTCCCTTTCTGTTGCTCGTATAACCGACGATCATGTAAGCGTTCGGACGCTCGAACGAGCCACCGTCGATCACCAGCGTGGTGCCGGCTGCGCCGGAGATGAAGTCCCAGTTCGCCGATTGCGCGTACCGCCTGCAGTTCACGAGCGTCGTGTGCGACACTTGGTTGTTGTCGGCGCCCGCGAGGAAGTCGTGCGTGACCTCGATAGTCGCGTTCGAGAAGATGAGCGTCGAGGCATGGTTGTTGACCTGATAACCATAGACGTCTCTCGTCCGTCCGCCGTTCGAGCCTACAAGTACAATATTGCCGCCCCAGAAGTTCCAGACGCCCGCCGTCGTGGAAGTCGAGTTCGTAATGTACCCCGTGTAGAACGCCGTGCCGCTGCCGCTGCCCTTGCTCTCGAGGTTCAGGCCCGCGAAGTCGATGTTGTTCACGAATGTCGTGCTGTTCGTCGAGCTGCTGTGGGTCAGCCAGAAGCTGGTCGTGTTGAACCCGTTCGCGCCGCGCGTGACCGTCCGCCCGTCGCCGCCGAAATTGACGGTAAGGTCCTGCTGGAACGGAATGACGCCCGAATAGCCGTACAGTTCCACGGTGCCCGGACCGCTCGCCGCCACCGACGCCGTAAACGAGTCGCTCGTCTCCTGGAAATAGCAGAGATTGGCGTTTGAGCCGGCGTTGCAGATTCCCAGATGCGTGCCGGCGAGGCCGCTCGTCGCCCAGTTCGCGCGCAGGATGCCGTTGGAGATGATCACGTCATGGTTGAACGTGCGCGTCCCCTCCAGGACGAGCGTGCCTTCGCCGATCTTCACCAGCCTGTAGTCGATCGTCGCCGGTCCGTCGAAGACCACCGTCTTTGTCTTGCCGACGTTCACGTAGACCGTTTCCGGCCCGGCCGAGCCGCCCCGCACCGCGTCGAGGTCGAGCGCCTCGCCCGCCTCCGCGCCCGAGACGTCGCCGCCGCGGCCGCCCGGCACGAACTCGCCCGTGCCCACGTTGCCGAGAAACGCGTCCGCCACACTGTCATATGCGCCCGCCACGCCGGCGGAGACGTACGGCACGTAGGTGTGCTGGCGCACGCCCTCCTCATCGATCGTCGCTCCGTAGAACTTCGCCTTCATGATCTGCCCCACGTCGCCGCCTTGCGTATTCCGGCTGGCGAGCAGGTAGATCGGCACGTCGCACGTCGCCGTGCGCTTGGTGTCGGCGACGGCAGCGGAGATCGCCTCGCTATGAACGGCCACGCCGTCCACGGAAATGGAATAGAGGTCGTTGTAGCCGTCCAGCGTGATGAGCGTCCGCCGATGATCGAACGGAACGTCGCTCGACTTCCAGTTGCCGGTCGCGCCGTCGATGAACGCCCACGCCCAGAGTCCGTTTCCGTTGATGTACGCGCGCACGATGGACGTCGAGCCCTCCGAGCCGAAGACGATCTGCTGCACCGTAAACAGGTCCTCCAGCTCGAATTCCATGCCGATGGAGGTTTTCGGCGTCGCGAAATAACCCGTGTTGAGGTACTGCGTGCCGGTGCCGCGGATGAACGCGCAGGGGTACGACGCGCCGCCTTCGAAGAGGAAGAACCGCGCGTAGGCCGCGCGCCGTGCGTCGTTCGGGAGCGCCACCGTGAGCGCGGTCTCGTCGGCCGCGACGATCGCCACGCGCTCGCTCTCCGCCCAGTCGGCGAAACCCGCGCCCTTGTCGGCGTCGTCCCACGCGCACCACAGCTCGCGTACGTCCGCCGCTGCGTCGAAGGTCAGCGTGAGCGACTCCACGCCGTTCGTCGCCGTCACCGTCAGCGCCGCCCGCGCCGGAAGGGTCGCGCAAGCCGCGACAACCACAAGAAAGAGGAATACATGTGATTTCATGCCGTAAGTTTAGCACGGCACGGCCCCGACTGTCAATCACGAAAGCTGTTCGAGCTCCGTCGCGGCGGCCTCCCAGTCCGCCGTGTAGCGGTCGATCTCGAACTGGATCGTACGCACCTGGCGGTTGACCTCGGCGAAGTTGGTGGTGGGCTTCGGGTTGAAGAGCTCCTCCGAGGCGGTGTCGAGCGCCTTCTGCAGCTCGTCGAGCTTACGCTCGGCCGTCTCCACGCGCCGCTTCAGCTCCTTCACGCGCGGCGCGAGCTTCGCGCGCTCGGCGGCACGCTGCTGCCGCAGCTCCTTGGAGGTGAGTTTTGGGGCTGCGGATGTTGGATTCTGGTAGGGCGCGGCCTCCGGACGCGCCGTAGTCGGCGGGTCGAGACGCCCCGCCCTACCGTTCGGCGGGTCGAGACGCCCCGCCCTACCGTTCGGCGGGTCGAGACGCCCCGCCCTACCGGCGGCCTCGCGCTGCGCCTTCTTTTCGCAGTAGTAGTCGTAGCCGCCCGGGTAGGTTCGCACCTCCTCGCGCGTGATCTCGATCACGGACGTCGCGACGGCGCGCACGAACTCGATATCGTGCGAGACGAGGAGGATCGTCCCCTTGTACTTCTGGAGCGCGTCCTGCAGGAGCGCGCGCCCGTCGAGGTCGAGGTGCGTGGTGGGCTCGTCGAGGAGGAGGAAATTGGGGCACTGCAGGAACAGGCGCAGAAACGCGAGGCGGATCTTCTCGCCGCCCGAGAGCACGCCCGCCGGCTTCTCCACGTCGTTCTCGTCGAACCCGAACGCGCCGAGCTGGTTGCGGAAGTTCTTCTCGTTCATCCCCGGCGGGATCGCGTTCTTCGCGTTGCGGTACACGGTGAGGTCGGGCGGGATCGTCTCGGCGAACTCCTGGCTGAGGTAGCCGCACACCACGTTGTGCCCGAGCACGGCCTTCCCGGCGGTCGGCTGACGCGTCCCCGCAATGATGCGCATGAGCGTGGTCTTGCCGAGGCCGTTGTAGCCGATCACCGCCACCTTGTCGCCGCGCGCGATGTTGAAGGTCACGTCGTGCAGCACATTCTTCACGCCGTCGTAGGAGAAGAACATGTTCTCGCAGCGGAACATCTCGATGCCCGAGGGCGGCGGCTCGGCGAGGCGCAGGCGCCCGCGGCGCGAGTAGCGCTTCGGGAGCACGATGCGCTCCTCGTCGATCTTGTCGATGAGCTTCTGGCGGCTCTGCGCCTGCGCGGCCTTCGTGGCCTGCGCGCGGAAGCGGTCCACGAACCGCTGCAGCTGCTCGCGGTGGTGGTCCTGGTTCGCCTTCGCCTGGACGAGCTGCTGGTAGCGCACCTCGCGCTCGCGCAGGTACCAGTCGAGGTCGCCTTCGTAGCGCGTGCACGTGCCGGCATCCACCTCCACGATGATGCTCGTGAGCGTCTTGAGCAGGTAGCGGTCGTGCGAGATGAGCATGAGCGTGCCGCTGTAGAGCTTGAGGAAGCGCTGGAGCCAGTCGACGGCGGGGAGGTCGAGGTAGTTGGACGGCTCGTCGAGCAGGAGGAGGTCCGGCTCGCTCGCGAGCACGCGCGAAAGCTCGGCGCGCATGCGCCAGCCGCCGGAGAACGACGCGAACGGCTTCGCGAACTCCTCCACGGCGAAGCCGAGTCCGCCGAGAGCCACCTTCACGCGCGTCTCGAGGTCGTAGCCGCCGAGGTGCTCGAACGCGGTCTGCACCTCGCCGTACTCCTTCAGCACGGACGTCTCGCCCGCGTCGAGACGCGCCTCGAGCGTCTTCATCTTCGCCTCGAGCTCGCAGAACCCCGGCACGCCCCGCATCGCGTACTCGAGGAGCGTCTCGTCCGGCGTGTCCGGCTCGGGGTGCTGGCGCGTGGACCCGATCGTGGGGCTCTCCTCGATCACGAGCTCGCCGTGGTCCGTGGAGAGCTCGCCGAGGATGATCTTGAAAAGCGTGGACTTTCCTGAGCCGTTGGGCCCCACCACGCCCACGCGCTCGCCCTTGTTCACGCGGAAGCTGACGTTCGTGAGGACATCCTGGAGCCCGTAGTGGACGGATATGTTCTGAAAATCAAGCATGGATCTCGAGGAGCTTGCAAATGGCCGAATAGGGGTCGGGCGACTGGCACACGGCGCGCACGACCGCGAAGTTGCGCGCGCCCGCCGCGAGCACGGGGGGAAGCGTCTCGGCGTTGATGCCGCCGATCGCGACGGCCGGCACGCGCGCGGCGGCGATCATCCGCCCCGCCATCTCCGGCCCGAGCGTCGGGTCGGGGATATCCTTCGTGGGCGTCGCGTACACCGGCCCCACGCCAATGTAGTCGATCGGCTGGTCCCACGACGTGCGCACTTGGTCGAGGTTGTGCGTGGAGAGCCCAACCACCCTCAGCTGGGGGAACTTTGCGCGCACCTCGACGGGGGACATGTCGTCCTGCCCCACGTGCACGCCGTCCGCCTCCGCCTCCGCGGCGAGCGCGGGGTCGTCGTTCACGATAAACAGCGTCTCCGTGCCCTGCGTCACGCGGCGCATCTCCCGCGCCTCGCGCAGGATGTCCTCGCGCGCCGCGTGCTTCATCCGCAGCTGGACGATCTTCACGCCCGCGCGCACCGCCGCTTCGGCGCAACGCGCGTAGCCGACCACCGGATTGGTGATCACCAGATAGAAACCGAAATCCTTCATGGGCGAGTAGATTACCAAACATCCCCCACGGGGTCAAACGGAAATGGTATAATGCGCACATGCCAACAAGCCGAAAGACACCACGAACCTGGACGCTCGGCCTCGCCGTGTCGGGCGGGGCCGATTCCACGGCCCTTCTCGCCGCGCTCGCCGACCTCCGCGACGCGCTGGACTTCGACGCCGTCGTGCTGCACGTCGACCATGGGCTGCGCCCCGACTCGCACGACGACGCACGCTTCGTGGAGGCGCTCGCCGCGCGCTTCGGCCTCCCCTGCCATACGCTCCGCGCGCGCATCCGGCGACGGCCGCGCGAGTCGCTCGAAATGGCCGCGCGCCGCACGCGCCTCGCGTTCTTCGCGCGCATGACGCGCAAGCTCGGACTCGACGCCATCGCCACCGGACACCACGCCGACGACGTGGCCGAGACGTTCATCATGCGCATGGCGCGCGGCGCGGGACCAGAAGGACTCGCCGGGCTCAAACCAGTCTCACACGTGGACGGCATCACGTTCATCCGCCCCCTTCTCGGCCTGCGCGATTCCGACCTGCGCGCCTACCTCCGCCGCCGCGGCCTCACGTGGCGCGAGGACGCCACGAACGCCGACACGTCCATCCTGCGCAACAAGGTGCGCCACGTGATCCTCCCCTTCCTGCGCGAACACCTCGACCCGCTCATCACCGAACACCTCTGCAAGTCGGCCGCCATCCTCCGCGGCGACCCTTCCCTGGGGGAAGCGGCGTCTCGCCGCTTCAAGTCCGTTCACTCCCCGGCGCCACTCGCGCCGACGGTCGCGCTGAAGCGCGACCCTCCCCTGGGGGAAGCGGCGTCTCGCCGCTTCAAACACGCTCCCTTCCTCCTCACCATCTCCCCCGCCACCGGCTACACGCCCCGCGCCGAAGCCGTCGGCTCGCTTCCCGCCACCTGCGAGATGAGCCGCGCCGCGCTCGCGGGGCACACTCTCGAGGTGCGCCGCTGGCGCGCGGGCGACCGCATCGCGCCGACCGGACTCAACGGACACAGCCGCAAGCTGCAGGATGTGTTCGTGACGTCGAAGGTACCGCCTTCCGTGCGCGCCAACCTGCCCCTTATCTGCGACGCCGCGACCGGCGAGGTACTGTGGGTGCCCGGCTACCGGATCGCGCGGTCGGTCGCCGTCGAGTCGGCGACCGCCCCCAGCTGGCGCTTCACGCTGGTTAGTGGTTCCTGACAAGCGACAAGCGACAGGCGACAAGCGCGGCGACATTTCGACCGTGCGACATGCGCGTGGGGGCAGCAGCCGCGTGTCACTTCCAACTCCAGTTCCGCGTTCCGTTGCAATTGGGGTACGCCGCGCAGCTCCAGAACGGATTCCCGGCATTCGCCCCCTTCTTGGCCATCACCTTTCGCATCGGCCCGCCGCACTTCGGGCACTTCGGCGCATCAGGGTCCTTGGCGAGTGTTTCGTTGCGGTGCTCCAACCGGACCTTTGTGAGATGCTCTGTAAAACCTCCCTGCTCGCGAAATGTTTCGCCGAGACGATCCATCTGCCGCCTCAACAGCGAACAGGCCCTGTCGATTATCACCAGAAGTGCATTCGCTGCGACTACTGGATCCTCATTTTCAAGTGCGGACGCAAAGCGCTTGCGCATCGACATCAAATGGACTCCGAAATTATGCCTCAAGTCGTCGTGTGCCGTGAATTCGTCAAACGCAATGTTACGCGCCTTGATGGCCTTTGGATCTTTCTCACTCCACGGCACCTCGCCCCGTACGATCAAGAAATCCTCATAGTCTCCGGCCAGTTCCTCGAGAGAACCCTTCGCGACATCATAAAGACGCAGTTCCGTCTCGCGACTCGTTCCGGCACGCGCCGATCCCTCCACGATATTCTGCTTCGCGCTTCTCGCTGCACCAATCATCTGGCCAAATGTCTTGCCGAGAGGGTCACTCTTGAGGTTAAAGTTTCTGCGGCAGAAAAGCTCCGTGGCGTAATACACGAGGCAAGTCAGCCCGAAGGAAAGTGTTTTACGAAAACCGCCTGACTTTCCGATAATCGGCGTAGGACCGTTCGGTGCAAGGGATGGGGCGTTTGTGGTCATTTCATAGACTCCTTTTGCTTTGCTTTTGAGATGTTGTTTTTGACAAGCGACACGCGACAGGCGACAGGCGCGGCGACATTTCGACCTTGCGACATGCGCGTGGAGCACATCCGATTCCACTTCTGCACGACTATTTTCATCGCCTCTTGACTCCTCGCGCTATCGCCAATTTCGTGCGCCCGCGCACCCCGAACCGCTCGGAGCGCACCTACGGGCACGTCACGCGAAAAGAATAGCACCTTTCAGCGCTAATTCCTAGATGTGAAACTGTCAAAAGATTGTCTAAGAAATGTAACAGAACCGTTACAATTCCGTCGCGTGTCGCATGTCGGTCGCGCGTGTCGCATGTCGCATGTCGCGCGTCGAAATCCAGCCTTGCCTGACAGGCGACACGCGCGACCACTCCCGCGCTCACGGCATGTACGCAGGATCGGGACGACGCACCATGCCCTCGGGATACCGCTTCGTCTTCCAGTTGCCGCTGTTGTCCTGGTAGCACATGAACGGATACGGCGGATTGGGAATCGTCAGGTTCATCTCCCTCCACAGCTGCGGATAAGTATCCGGCGCCTTCCCCTCCTCGACCCACTTGCGAAGCAGGTCAAGGTGCTTGATCGTGTAGCCGCCCGCCGTGCTGATGCGCCCCTTCCCACCGCCGTGCGCATGGCCGGGCAAGGCGAAAAGACGGCAGAACTCGCCGGTCTTGCCGTAGCCGCCGTTCCGTTCGGCGAGCATCTCGTACCAGGCCACGGTCTCCGGACTCGGCGTCGTCTGGTCCTCCCAGCCGCACAGGACGATCAGCTTCCCGCCTCGGTCGCGGAAGGCGCTCAAATCGGTGGAGCAGGCGTTTAGGAGGCTTCCGTTGCGCGCGACCTCCTCGTCGTATTCGTCCCAGGTCATGGCCTTGTCGACGCCCAGCCGCCGGCGCCTTAGAGTCCCGAGTGAACCGCCCTTGCATTCGAAGTCGCGTCCCCGCTTGAACCCGAAGAACGCGCCCGGCAACATGCCGTGGCAGACGGTCTTCCCGTTGCGCGAGACGCCCATGAAGATGTTCTTGAGCCGCCGCTGCAGATCGGGGTCCGCGAGCGACGGGTCCTTCTTCGCAGCGAGCGCGAGGAACCCCTCGACGTCGTGCTCCGAAAGGAACGGACAGGCCAGCACCTTCCCCGCATACGGCTTCGGGTCGCGGTCCTTCATGTATTCGATGGGCGCGTCGGCCACCACGCGGAGCTGCTTGCGGGTGAAGAGGGCCCGTCCTTGGTCGTCGTGCGTCTGGCTGTACAGGTTGACGAACTGCGCGCTGCTCACGGTAGAGAACGCGGCGGGGATGGACGAGAGGACGCCGTCGTAGTCGGTCGGGAAGCGCATCACCTCGGTCAGTCCCTGTCGGCCTCCGCACGACCCGCCGCGGAAATAGGCATGCCGCGCGTCCCGTCCGTAGAACGCTTTCACGATGCGCTTTCCATAGACGGTCATGAGGTGCGTCGCGCGCCAGGCGTAATCGTGCAGGACAGCAGGCGGGACGTCCTTCGCGCGCCCCGCTCTGGATATGTAGGCGGACGTTCCGAGATCCGTGGTGGCCGCCACGGCGTTCATCGCCGCCGAAAGCCCGTAGGTGTCCGGCAGCGCGCCGCCGAAGCTGCTGTTTCCGATGCCCCAGAACTCGCCGCGCCACTTCTCCGGTGGCGGCAGAGCAATCCGGCATCGGATGTGGCTCTCCGCCTCCGGCTTCAGCACATAGTCCACAATGGCAATGCCGTTGGACATCACCACGGAATCGGAAAACGTGCAGATCGCATCTCCGACAGACTTGACGCCCGCCAGGCCGTTCGGTTCGGCAAAAAGCGAAAGGACCGCGCTCACGGCCACCGCACAGACAATCGTTTTTGTTTTCATGCCTTCCATTATCATAATGATTCCTTTCTTCGGTAGACGGCGAGGCGGGTCTGGCCGTAGACGCGGTCGCGGCAGAGGTCCCACGCAGGGGACTCGTCGGGCGTCTGGCGGGACGTGAGCTCGGCCACGAAGAGCCCGCCCGGACGCACCACGTTCCGCGTGGCAAGCGTGGCAAGCACCGCCGCATACCCCTTTTCGATGCCCAACTCGTAGGGCGGATCGGCGAATGCCACGTCGAACGGGACGCCCGCGAAGGTCTCCAGCCACGCAAAGACGTCCGCGCGCACGAGCTGACAGCGCGCATCGGCGGCGAGCGCGGAGACGTTGGCTTTCAGGACGGCGAGATGGCGCGGAACGAGCTCCACGAACGTACAGTCCGCGGCGCCGCGCGAGAGCGCCTCAAGACCCACACCGCCCGCGCCCGCGAAGAGGTCGAGGAAACGCGCGCCGGGCGTCTCGTGCATCAGCATCGAGAACAGGGCCTCGCGCACGCGGTCCTGCGTGGGACGCACCGCGTCGCCGGGTGGCGCCTTCAGGGCACGTCCCCGCCACGCTCCGCCCGCGATCCTCATGCGAACACCTCCTCAGCCGTGCGCACCGCCCCCATCGCGTCGCGGCTGTAGAAATCGGCGTGGATCTCGGCGGCGTACTCGGCCGTCAACACGGCGCCGCCGACCATCACCTTGCACCCGGGCAACTCGGCGTGGATGAGCTTGATCGTCTCCTCCATGAATCCGACCGTGGTGGTCATGAGCGCGGACAGTCCCACAAGACGGCAATTCTCGCGCCGGGCGGCCTCCAGCACCGCCTCGGGCGCCACGTCGCGTCCGAGGTCGATCACCTTGAAGCCGTAGTTCTCGAGGAGCGCGCGCACGATGTTCTTGCCGATGTCGTGGATGTCGCCCTTCACGGTGGCGATCACGATCGGCCCCTTCACTTTCGTGGGCGCGCCGCCGGCTTTCGCGAGCGCGGCGCGGATCACGTCGAACGCCGCGCCCGCGGCGTCCGCCGCCATGAGGAGCTGCGGGAGGAACACGGTCTTCGCCTCGAATCCGCGCCCAACAGCCTCGAGGGCCGGCACGACGGCACCGTCAATCACCTCAACCGGCGCACGGCCTGACGCCAGCGCCGCCTTCGCCGCCGCGGCAGCGTCGGACTTGAGCCCGCGCCTGATGGCGGCGGCGATCCCGCCGGGGCTCTCGGCGGCGTTCTGTCCGGCGGCGGCGGT
>JAFRSR010000141.1 GCA_017427485.1 Kiritimatiellia bacterium | reverse complement strand
CGCGGCCGGCGGCGGCACCGTGGAGGTGCCCGCCGGCACGTACGTGTGCGGCTCGATCTTCCTGAAGAGCCACGTGGACTTCCACGTGGGCCCCGGCGCGGAGATCCGCGCGAGCGCCGATCCGGCGGACTACAACGCGCCGGACGTGTGTCCGCAGAACTGGACGAGCGTGAACGAGGCCCACAAGGGCGGGCACCTCTTCCTCTGCATCGAGCAGGAGAACGTGACCGTACGCGGCCCGGGGCGCATCAACGGCAACTCCCGCGCCTTCCTCGTGGGGCCGAAGGGCGAGCGCTGGAGTCAGGGCGGCATCCCGTTCCGTCCCGCGCAGATGCTCTACTTCGTGGAGTCGCGCGACGTGCGCGTGCAGGACCTCGAGCTCGCCGACTCGTCGTACTGGTCGTGCTTCTTCCACGGCTGCGAGCAGGTGTCCGCGCGCGGACTCTGGATCCACAACGTGCGCACCGGCTTCCACACCCACAACGGCGACGGCATCGACATCGACTGCTGCGCGCGCGTGACGGTGAGCGACTGCCGCATCTCCACGGCGGACGACTGCATCACGCTGCGCGCATGCGCGCGCCGTCTCCGGAAGGCGCGCGACTGCGCCTACGTGACGGTGGCGAACTGCGTGCTCTCCTCGCCCTGCAACGCGATCCGCGTGGGCGTGGGCGAAGGGCGCATCCACGACGCGGCGTTCTCGAACATCGTGGTGGAGGATACGCGCACGGCCGTGAACCTCGTCTCGAGCTGGAACAAGGAGTCCCGCGGCGTGGACATCAGCCGGATATCCTTCTCCAACTTCCGCGTGGACGCCTTCCTCTTCTGCCAGGTTTCGCCGAAGTTCGCGAAGGAGGCGGAGTTCAGCGACATCGTGTTCTCGGACGTCTCCGGCGTGCAACGCATCGCCTCCGAAGTGACGGGCAACGCGTCGCGTGCGGCCGAACGCGTCCGGTTCCGAAACGTGGACCTGCCGTGCGGCGTGTTCGCGCGCAACGTCAAGGACTTCGAGATCTCCGGCGGCACGCTGCAGCAGGTGACGCCCACGCCGGAGGAGCTCGCCGCGCGCGCCCGCGCGCTCGACTTCCACCGGCGCGTGATGTGGGACGAGACGGCGTACCGCCCCGGCGGCCTTACGGAGCCGCTCCACGCGAAGATCGCGGACTGCGACCAGTACGCCGCGCTCCACCCGCGCTTCGCGAAGGCGTTCGCGTTCATGAAGCGCCCCGACCTCGCCACGCTCGCCCCCGGCCGCTATGAGATCGATGGCGACAACTGCTGGGCGATGATCCAGGAATGCGACCTGAAGCCCTATCCCCGCGAGAAGGGCGAGGCGCACCGCGCGTACATCGACATCCAGGCGCCGATCACCGGCGAGGAGACGATCGGCGTGTGCGACCTGCCGCGCAACGCGGTCGAGCAGCCGTTCGACGAGGCGCGCGACTACGCGCTCTACGCCGTCAAGACACGTCCGCTCACGGTGCGCCCCGGCGAGTTCGCCGTCTTCTTCCCGAAGATCGACTTGCACATGCCGGGCTGCACCACGGACAAGCCCGCCCGCATCCGCAAGCTCGTGATCAAGGTGCGGAACTAGCGGGGAGGGGAAGAGGGGAGCTTGAGACATGAAACTTGATTTCCGCTTCAATTACGGAGCGGAATGTGGTATGATACACGCCGTATGAAAATCTTTGAAAGGATGTTCAGCATGAAGAGAAGGTTCATTGTGGCTGGTCTCGCGGTGGTCGCGATGGGCGCGACGCTCCAGGCGTCGGTGACGCTCACGTCGCTCACGGGGTCGCCCAACGTGCCGGGCACGGCCACGTTCGCGGTCGACGCGGCGTCGTCCGCGCGCGAGCTCTGGTGCGCGTGGGGCGACTCCGACAAGGGAACGTCCTTCGCGGCCTGGCCGAACAACGAGCGCGTCTGCACCGTGCCGGCCAACGCGACGACGGTGACGTCGAAACTGCCGTCGAACGCGCGGCGTGGCGCCGTGGCGCGGTTCTTCCTCTTCCCCACCGGAGGGACCTACCCCATATCCTACCTCGTCACGTCCGGCGCGCAGGCCATCGACACGGGCATCGTGCCCGACCCCACGCTCAAGATCTCCGCGGAAATTGAGCTGGAGGACGTGCAGACGTCGCAGCAGTGCGTGTTCAGCGTGATCGCAAACCCCTGCACCGTCTCCGCCTACATCAACAGCTCGTACTACTGGGCATGGGGATTCAAGGACGATGACGGGAACTGGGCCAGCACCAACATCGACCCCGAGCCGTGGCGCACGGTCATCACGTTGGACGGCCCCAACAACCTCGCCTCGGTCGCCATCGGAGGAAGGGAGACCCGGCGGTTCACCATCAACACGACCCGTACGAAAACCGGCACCATGACGATGTCGTTTTGCGCCTCGCACAGGGCGAACGGAGTTTATTCGTATTTCATGCAGGACGGCCGCTTCTACGGCGGCACGCTCTCCACCGCCACGGCCGGCGCGCACGCGTACGTGCCGTACGTGCAGAACGGCGTGGCGGGCGTGAAGGACACGGCCACGGACGCCTTCATTCCCCACGCCACGGGAACGAGTCCGTTCAGCATGGGCGGACGCACGGACGCGACGGGCGCGGAGGCGGGCGGTCTCGTGCACCTCGCGCGGCTGCGCACGGGCGACGTGTGGAGCGACGCCCATTACATCTTCAACTTCGACACCGACCTCAACGGCGACGGCGTCGTGCAGGCGGGCGAAATCCGCAACGCGCTCGCCTTCGGCTCGACGAACGCGAACGGCTCGGCCTCCAACCTCGGCCATACGATGTACATCGCACCCGACGGCTGCAACAAGCTGACGTGGAAGACGACCGACATCTCGATGCCGAGCCGCGGCCTCACGAGGACGGGCGCCACGTGCCTCGACTTCCCGCCGAACGTGCAGGAGAATCCGGGCTTGACGAACACCTGGCGCAACGGCATTGCCATTCCGCGCTGTCTTCCCGGCGAGATCACCGTCGTCGCGCGCATCCTCGTGCGCAACTTCACCTACAACAATCTCGGTAACTCGACTACCATCTTCTTCAACAACGGACTCGACTGGAACAGGGCGTTCGGATCCGAGTTCGGCTTTTCAGCCAAGACGGCCATGACCGCCAATCCGGGGCGTCTCTACTGCATCCAGGGCAACCACGGATTCTCGGTGGGAGACAGCATTCCCATCTATACGAACCGCTGGTATGACGTCGCCTACAGCATGAAGAACCTCGGCAACGGGCGGTGCGACGTGACGTTCGCGGCGTCTGAGGCGCGCCGCAGCGACAATGCCTGCACCGGCGTCGTGTTCTTTGTCATCCGACAGGACACCGGCTGCTTCACGAACGAGACGCGCTACGCGGAGGCGGGGCGTTCCTCATACATCGGCGGCGAAGGGATCGGCGGCTGGCAGCGCGGTGGCGACGGCAGCAGCCAGGGCGCGAAGGGGTTCAACGGCAGTCTCCAGCGCCTCGCCGTGTGGCGGCGCGCGCTCTCGCGCGACGAGATTGCGGAGGCGTTCGTGCAGATGCCGCCGCTCTTCCGCATGGGCACGGAAAACGGATCCGCCGCCGAGTTCGGCGCGGCGGACGAGACGCCGGACGCGGTCGACGCCGATTTCGACCCGTGGTACCGTTTCAGGGGCACGCTCTCGGCGGCGAAGCCGGAGGTGACGATCAACTTCACGCTCCGAACCGAATCGCACCTCGTCCCCTACGTTCTGCGCGTCAAGGCCGCGCCGGGCACGGGCTACACGGTTCTCGCGCCGTACGTGAACGGGCGACCGCTCGGCTCGAAGCGGATTGCGGCGGGCGGAAGCCAGATGTGGTTCGTTCCCACGTCCGTGCTGGCTTCGGGTGCGGCGACGCTGCGCCTCGTGAGGACGGGCGGATCTGCCTCGTCGATTGCCTTCGACGTGGTGGAGATGAACGGCTCGGCGGCAATCGGGACGGACAACAACGGCACAGGCGAGTTCTCGCAGGAAGGCACCGTACAGTCCCGCATGTGGGCCGGTCAATGGAACTGGAAGCGCTACCAGCGCGCGATCATCGGCGGCAATTCCGTTAACTACTGGCAGCGCACCGGACACTACCTGTTCTGGGTGCCGCCGGAACTGGTGGAAGACTACCAGTTCCGCTACACGTCGAAGATTGTCGGGCAGGGTTCGAACTCCGGGTCCTCGCTGGTGAGCCAATATGGCTACACGTTGAACCGGTGGCCGTTCACGATATGGATGAATGGAAAAGAGTTCTTCACCACGGAAGGTTCGCCGGACGGGACGCGCATCGACAAGACGTTTGAACCGGGCACGCTCCAGCCGGGATGGAACACGGTCTGGTGGGAAGGGCACGGCGAAGGCACCTACTGGGGCGGCGTGGACTTCCACAGGCTGGAGGTCATCGACCGCCCGCACGCCACGATGCTGCTGGTGAAGTAGAGGACAAAGGACAGAAGACGGAGGACGTCCTTTGTCTTTTGTCCTCCGTCTTACGTCCTCAAACAATGAACCTATACTCGTTAGTTGAATGTCTCACGCAGAGACGCAGAGAGGCGGAGAGCGCAGAGAAAAGTCAAAAATCAGAAGGAAAAGAAAGATATGATAAGAAACGACCAGGAAATTTCTTTCACCCAATTGGTGAAAACAACTACGACACCAATTAAGCGACGTAATCTCTTAAAACTCTGCCTCTCTGCACCTCTGCGTGATATATAACGGAGTGCATGGAAAATGAAATGACGAAT
>JAFRSR010000140.1 GCA_017427485.1 Kiritimatiellia bacterium | reverse complement strand
GCGAGAACGCGCCGATGAGGAAGAGCCCCAGCATGCCGCCGGAGAGGACGCCCTGGAGCGTGTACCACATGCCGAGGACGGTCTTGTTGTCCTTGCCCCAGATCCACACCACCGCGAGCGCGATGCCGATCGAGACGGCCGCCAGCAGCACCGTCATCACGCGCAGGAACACCATGTTCGCGCAATCATCGGCGAGGGACGGGCAGAACCGCTTCCAGTAGTCCTCCAGCAGCACCGTGGAGCCTGAGTTGAGCGTGGCGGCCACGGTGGACATCGCCGCCGCGATGATGGCCGCCACCAGGAGTCCTGAAACGCCCGTCGGCAACTTGTGCATGATGAACCAGGGGAACACCTCGGCCGCCTTCATCCCCTCCGGCACCGCGGCCGTCGCGTGGTTGTACATCCAGAGGAGCGTGCCGATGACAGTGAAGAGGAGCGTCACGGGCACGTAGAGGCAGGCCGACCCCCAGATGGAGCGCGCCGCGGCCTTCGCGTCCTTGGCGGCCACGTACCGCTGCGTGTAGCACTGGTCCACGCCGAAGTTCTGGAGATTGATGCAGATGCCGTAGAAGAACAGCACCCAGAACGTGTTGCTGCCCCAGTCCGTCAGGGACATCGACCCGAGCGAGATCTTGCCGGCCTCCCACGCGGCCTGCGCGTTGACCGCCAGGTCGGGCGTGAAGACGAGCAGGCACACCACGCACACGAGCGTGCCGCCGATGAGGATCAGCGACTGGATCGCGTCCGCCCACACCACGGCCGCGAAGCCGCCCATCATGGAGTAGACGAGCGTGGCGACGCCCGTGACGAGAATGATCGACTCGTACGAGAACCCGAGCAGCTGGTTGACGAGGATCGCCAGCAGGAGCAGAATGATCCCCGAGCGCGCGCTCTGCATCACAAGGAAGCACGCGCTCGCGTAGATGCGCGCCCACGTGCCGAAGCGCTGCTCCAGGAACGAGTAGGCCGAGACGCTTGTGGCGCGCCGGTAGAACGGCACGAACCAGACGGCGGCGACAAGCGTGGCGATCGGCACGGTGATCGAGTTGATCCACCCCCACCAGTTCTTGTCGTACGCGCCTTCGGGCAGCGCGAGGAAGGAAATCGAAGAGACGTGCGTCGCGAACACCGAGAGCGCGATCGCCCATGTCGGCAGCCGGCCGCCGCCCGTCATGAACGTGTTGGCCTCGTCGCCGCCCTTCTTCTTGAAGAAGAAACTGCACCCGAAAAGCGTCGTACCCACGAGGTACACGCCGATGATCAGCAAGTCAATCCAGTTTGTCATGCCGACATTATACAGGATTTCCCCCTCGGTTCGCAATCCTCTCGGTCAGGTGTCGTAGATTTGCATGAGGCGGCTGAGGAGCGCGATGAGCGCCGTGTCCGTGCGCAGAATGCGTGGCCCCAGCGACATGCGCACAAACCCCTTTTCCTCCAGCCGCGCCACTTCACCATCCGTCCATCCCCCTTCCGGCCCCACCGCCAACACTGGTAGGGCGCGCGCCCCGCACGGAAATTCCGGGGACTGTCCCCGTAAATTTGGGGACTGTCCCCATAAAATCGCTTGGTAGGGCGCGCTCGCCGAGCGCGCCGCCGGATGCGCCACAATACGTGGGGACTGTCCCCCGAAATCTGAATCTAGCTTAAAATCAATGAAACGTCTGAAACTTTTTGCGATATGGATTGTCGGCACGATGGTGGTGCCCGCCTGTTGGAGGCCGTCAATCAAAAGCGGACGGTAGATTTCCTCTTTGAGAAGTTGCGCGCCCCAGAAGGCCTTCTCCACCTTCTCGGCACCGACAAGGAATATCCGTCGCACGCCAAGCGTGGCCAGTTGCGGCAGGAGGCGCTTCATCACGCGCGGACGCGGCGGCGCGAGGATGAGGTCGATCCACGGCGGAAGCGACGGCGTATCGTGCGTGCAGCGCACGGTCACGGCGCCCCCTTCGATGCGCTCGATCATGGACGTGCCGATCGGACCATCGAGGACGCCGGTCTTGAGCGTCTGCCCCACCTCGCCGTGCAGCACGTTCAGCACGTGCTCGGCGCGGACGCCCGAGAAGGTCGCCCGACCGTCGCGGATTTCGTCTGGCTCAAAGAGAATACGATTCATAAGCTACGGAAACGGGCACCCGGAGAGACTCCGAGTGCCCGTCTCGTCTGGCATGTCAGGCGTGGATTACATCATGCCGTCCATGCCGCCCTGGCCGCCGTGGTTGCCGCAGTTGCAGGCGTCCTTCTTTTCGGGAAGGTCCGTGACCATGCAGTCCGTGGTGAGCAGGAGGCCCGCGATAGAGGCCGCGTTCTGGAGGGCGGTGCGCACGACCTTGGCCGGGTCGACGACGCCGCACTTCATCAGGTCGGCGTACTCGCCCGTGCGAACGTTGTAGCCGTTCGAGCCCTTGTCGGCCTTGACCTTGGCGACGACGAGCGCCGCCTCCTGGCCCGCGTTCGACACGAGCTTGCGCAGCGGGGCCTCGATGGCGCGAGCGACGATCTCGGCGCCGACCTTCTCGTCGCCCGTGAGCTGGAGCGTGTCGATCGCCTTCTGGCAGCGCAGGTAGGCGACGCCGCCGCCCGGAACGATGCCCTCCTCAACGGCCGCGCGGGTCGCGTGGAGCGCGTCGTCCACGCGGTCCTTCTTCTCCTTCATGGCCGCCTCGGTGGCCGCGCCGACCTTGATGATCGCCACGCCGCCGGCGAGCTTCGCCGGGCGCTCCTGGAGCTTCTCGCGGTCGTAGTCGGAGGTGGTCTCGTCGATCTGGCGGGAGAGCTGGTCGATGCGGGCCTTGACGGCGGCGGAGTTGTCGTTGTAGGACACGATGGTCGTGT
>JAFRSR010000139.1 GCA_017427485.1 Kiritimatiellia bacterium | reverse complement strand
TCAGCGTCACCGGCGCGGAACCCGCGAACTCGATCGCGCCCTCGCCCGTGATCACGTTCGCGACCGTCAGCGGCGACGCGTTCGCGAAGCGCAGCGTGCCGCCCTTCGCCACCGTCACGGGGCCCGTGCCGAGCGCGGCCGCGTCCTGCACCTCCAAGACGCCCTCCACGACCGTGCCGCCCGCGTAGGCGTTCGCCGTCGGCAACACGACCGTGCCACCGCCGGAGACGAAGAGCCGGCCCGCGCCGGACACGCCGCCGGAGAGCATCAGGCGCGTTCCCGCGCGGAGCGCGGAAATGCGCGCGTCGGCGGGCAGGGTCACCGCCCCCGTCACGTTCACCGTCCGGTCCGCGCGCAGCGCGCCGAACGTCTCGAACAGGTTCTTGCCGTTTTCCAGGTCGACGAACCTGCCGTTTCCGGACAGCGAGATGGCGTTGGGAAGCGTCGACATCGCCGAGTTCTGCGGAATCCAGATGCCGCCGCCGGTCGACATGTTGCCGTCCACCGTCACGGCCCCAGACGAGAACGCGCCGTTGACCATCGGCTTCACGCACAGGTGCTCGATCCACGTGCCGCCCGAATATGTGTTGGCGGCACGGAGCTCGAGGTCGGAATGGCCGGAATGTTCCGCAAGGCCCGCGAACGTCACGCCGCCGGATCCCTTGATCGTGCAGGCGATGCGGGCGGCGAGGAACCAGCTGGCGTTGTCCAGCCAGTACCTGTTCTGGTTGCAGACCACGAGGCCTTCCGCCGCGCCGAAGTCGAGCGAGCCCGCGCCGATGATGGACTGGTAGGCGTTGGCGGCGGACTTGTTGTAGTTGTTCATCAGGATCGGCGCGATCGTTCCGGCGCCGTTGCCGACCGTCAGCGTGGCGCCGGAGGCAATCGACACGCCGCCCGCGCCGGAGGCGTAGCGCAGGTCGAGGGCGCCCACGTGCGCATCCGCCGTCAGCGTCACGACCGCCCCGGAGATGCGCGCCACGGACGTGTTGCCGCCGCCGAGGCCCTCCACGTACGTCGGCTCCTTGAAGCCAACCGCATCGTCGTACGTCAGGAACGTCAAGGCCCACCAGCCGAACGCAGACTCCTTAAGGTAACCGAACACCGGCGCCGCCACGAGGCCGGTCTGCGCGTCAAGCGGCACGCCGCCGTTCACCACGAACTTTTCGTCGACGCCCAGCGCTTTGTCCGTGACGCCGCGCGGCATGATGCCCAGCACGCCATGCCCGCCGCGGACGAGCACCGATCCCGGTTCCGCGTCCGCCGGGCCGAGTGTCAGCAGTTGTCCCACGTTGTTCGCGTATGTTCCCAGAAGCGAACCGCCGCGATACGTCACCGTCGCGCCGGGCGCGGTCGCGATCCTCTGGTCGTTTGCGCGCGTGACGAGCAGCGTGCCGTTTTCCAGCACGACGGACCCCGTGCCGAACGGCGCCGCCCCCTGCGTCTCGTCGCTTGTCCGCATCGATCCGCCCAGAACGCGGGTCGGTCCCGTGTACGTGCCGGTCTTGTACACGACGAACCATCCCATGCCCGTCTTCTCCACGCCGCCGTCCACGCCCTCGGACACGCCGGTCAGGAGCGGGACCTTGAAGTAGAAGCTTCTTCCCCAATGTTCGCGGGGCACGTCGAAGCGCGCGCCGTTCGCGCCGACGTAGGCGGTGAACTTGTCGTTCAGCTCCCAGGTGCACCAGGACTCCTGCGCCGTGGAGCGGACGAGCCCGCCGTTGAGGATGAAGCTGCCGGTGTAGTTCGCGTAGTTCGCCTCTGAATAACCCAGCAGCGAGAGTGTTCCGCTCACCTGAAACGTGCCACCCTGTAGATCAAGCGCCGGCGTTTGCACGGCGGAGGACGCCGAGCCGAGATGCATCCAGTCGACGTTCAACAAGGCGTTGTCGCGAAGGCGGATCGTGTGGCTCTCGCCGTCCGAGGCCAGACGGTGGTACATCTTGTTACCGCCGCCGAAGCGGAGGTACGCCTCGGCGTCGCCGCTCATGTCGAGGCCGATGCCGCGCGAGTAGTTGTTCAACGTGGTGCTGTACAGCCTGCCGCCCGTCATCGTGTAGAAGATGTCGCTTTGCGAGGCGGCGGAGACGTGTCCGGAAAGTGGGCCTGCATAGACCGTGCCGCCCGTCTGACGGTAGGTACGCGTCGCCTCGCCGGAAAGGACCGGAAAGTGGTGCGTGCCGCCCGTGAACGCGATGCGCGCCGCCGGGGCAGCGGAAAGGTCGAGCGTGACGTTCGTGGAGTTGCCGCCGCTGAACGCCACCTCGTTCGCGCCCGCGCGTGCCGTCACGCGGAACGTGCCGCCAGTCATCGAGAGCGGAAGCGACCAGTCGGACGGCGCGTCCTGGATCACCGTCCCCATGCCAACCAGTTCGGTCGCGTCCCAGACCTCGTTCGTCGCGTTGCGCCGCACGAGCACCGCGCCCTTCGGCACGTCCACGGCCGCGAGCGACGTCACCACCGCGTCGTGCGCCGCCACGCCGTTGCCGAACGTGTTCGTGCCAGCCGTCCACCCGTACGTGCCTAGGACCGTCACCATGTCGTTCGTTTGGGCGATGTTCGTGTTGGCCCCGCTCAGGAGCACGAACGAGCCCTTCCCCGTGATGCGGCCGGACGCAAGGGCCGATGCGTCCGGCGTGGTCCGCACCGTCACGGGATTGCCTTCCGTGTCCTCCAACACGAGCGGCTGGGCGCTTCGGAAGCCGATGTGTTTGACCCAGAACGTGCCGCCCGCGTCCGGCGCGAAGGAGAGGAGCCGGTCACCGGCAAGGCCCGAATCGAATAAGATGTCGGCACCAGACATTCCGTCGGGCGTGCCCAGTACCCACAGCCGCTTCGAGTCGTCGGGCTCATATCCCCAGTCAGTGATGGAGGTGATTCGATAGAGCTGGATTATGCCGGACGTGACACGCCCCCGGAACACATGCGGCCCGCCTTTGAGTCCCAGCCTGACCGTTCCCGCATTCCTCACCTCTCCGCCGCCCGTGATGGCGTTGATCAGGTCCCCCTTCCCGTTGAAGTCGAACACGCCCCCGCTCTCGATGTCGATCACCGTGTCATTTGCGAGCAGGTTCTGGAAGAAAACCTTTGCCGTGGCACCTGAACGTACGGTAAGGCGCCCGCCAGGTCTGACACCGTCTGTATGGTCTTTGACATGGGAGATGTTATACGTGCCCTCACGCACGTCAATGCCGTTGAAAGGGCGCACCCTGCCCACTTGGTTAGTTGTGAGGATCGTGCCGAAGCCTGTCTTCGCAAGTGCCGTGCCGTAGGAAGCGGATGCGTCCAGCTGGCAATTCACGGCCAGCGTGACGTTCTCCGCCACGTCGACCACGCCCGTTCCCGACGAGGCGTTGAAGTTGATGGTACCCGTTCCTCCGTCGATCTTGTGGTTGCCGCCCGAGGCGTAGATCGCGCCCACCGTGTAGGTTCCGCTCCCCACGGAGATGGTCACGTCGGAAGCCGACTCGATGCGCGCCACGGCATCCGCGCCGTTCGGCACGACTGCGCCGCTCCAGTTGTTGACGTCGTTCCAGTTCCCCGACGCCCCGCCGATCCACAGCGAGTCGGTCGCCCCGCGCGCCGAGGCGCAGACAAGGCACGTTGCGCCCGCGAGCGCCCACGCGCACAGGCAATCTTTAATCTTCATGCTCTTCATCGTTCCACTCCTCTTCATGTTATCGTTGAAATCACGCTTCTTGAAAACCCATCAGTCCGGACAACTTCCCGGCGGCGGCGCGCACGGCCTTGCCGATCGCGGGGATGTGGCTGGGCTTGATGTCCGTCTTGAGGCCCGTCGTCCAGATGGCGGCGATCGGGTAGCCCGTCTTGTCCAGGACGGGCGCGCCGACGCAGTAGACGCCGTCGAACTGTTCGGCGTCGTCCACGGCGTAGCCCCGCTCGCGCGTGGCGGCGAGGTCCGCGCGCACGGCCGCCGCCGTCGCCTTCGTGCGGACATTGTACCGCGTCAGCTTCACCTGCCGGAACAGGGCCTCGCGCTCGTCCTCGGGCAGAAACGCCCACACGGCCTTCCCCGGCGCGGAGCAGTGCAGCTCGAGCCGGTAGCCGGGCTTCGAGACGAAGCAGAACATCCGCGAGCCGATCACCTGGTCGAGCACCACGAACGACGCGCCGTCGCGGACGCCGATGAGGACCGTGCCGTCGACCTTGTCGCGCAGCGCGCGCAGCACGCCCTGCGACAGCTCCAGCAGGCCGCGCTCTGTCAGCGCGCGCTGGCCGAGGAGGAGCAGCTTGTCGGTGAGGCGGATTCGCTTCGTCTCCGGGTCGCGCGCCACGTATCCCAGGTTCTCCAGCACCACGGACATGCGGAACGCGCTCGCGAGCGGCAGCACGCCGGCCTCGACGATCTCCGACAGCAAGACCCCGCCCGGATGGTGCGACAGGCTCTCCAGCATCGCGAAACACGCCCGGACGCTCGGGATCTCGTATTTTCCGACCTTCTTCACGCGACTCCTCTGCTTTCAAATGAGAAAACGGTTTTCTAAGCAGAAAGTAGTCTAGCACATCCCCGCCGTACCCGTCAATGGGGAAATGGAGCATGCCGCGGCACATGTGCCAAGCCGATCCGACGTCCGTCACTTGCGAGCGGCGGACTTTGCGTCGCCCTTCAGCGCCTTCAGCTGCTCCACCTGCGCGTCGACGAGCTCGTCGCCCGTGGGAGCCGCGAAGCGCGACGAAAGCGCCTCGTAGCCGCCGTCGGCATGTGCCTTGGTGGACGGAATGTAGCCCTCGCTGCCGTTGGTAAGGCACGTGACGATCGTCGTGCGGAACGGCGAGCGCGCCTTGACCGCGCGGCCGATGTCGACGAACGGCTCGCCCGGCAGGCCCGCGAACGCCAGACTGTCGCCTATGGCGAGCGAAGAGACGAGGATGTTGAAGTGGTCCCGCCCCTTTTTCATCCTGCGCACGCGCGAGCCGGGACTCGTGAGCGTCATGATCTCCATCCTGCCAAGGGGAATCTCTTTCCGGCGGCCGGCGTCGAACAGCTCCACCCACTTGATCTCGTCCGCGGTCGGAAGGTTCGCGGGCATCGGATGCCTGGCGACGATGCCGCGGACGGGGCCGGCTGGAATCTCCTCGCACACGTCCCACACCGACAGCGCCGCGCCGGCCACCGCCCGGCCCATGTGGATGGCGCGCGCCTTTGGACGCGTCGTCTTCTGCTCGGTGTTCAGCGCGGCGCGTCCGGGCGGCGGGAAACGCTGGGCGTTGTTCACGTCGCCCTGCGCGCCGTTGAGGAAAAGGCACTTCACGCCGTCGCCGACCGCCGCCTCGAACGTGTTGCGCACGACGCCTGGCCAGTCGGCGGAGATCTTCGTGCCCTTGATGGAGTCAGGGTGCGTGCCGAAGTTGACAATGGCGATGTCGGGAGCGCCCGTGCGGCGGAAGCGGACAAGCTGCAGCGTCTCGTCAGGCGTGCCGAGAGGCTCCTTGACGTTGGGATTCGTGACTCCGGGGTTGGTACGGACGGATCCGTCCTTCATGCGGTAGCGGCGGATGAAGGAGACGTTGCGGCAGACGGTCTTCGCGACGCCGATCTTTGCAGGAGTCCTGTCGGCGAGCGCCTTTTTCCCGGCGCCCGCCATCTTGTCGATGAGCGCGTTCGCATGCCGCGTCACCAGCAGGTTCTCCTCCTTGGAGAAACTGCCCCTCGTCCAGGAGGCCGGACCCGTATGGGTGTGCGTCGCGTGGACGTATATCCTCTCGCCCGGGACGCCCGTCGCCGCCGTGATCGCCGGGATCGCCTTCGCGATGAAGGCATTGCGGAGACCCAGGGAATCAACGCAGTAGATGAGCGCGCTGTTGGTGCTGTCCGAAACCGCCACGCAGTCGACGTAGAGCGGATCCAGCACGCCGTCGGCGATGCGTTTGTGGAAATACCCGACGATCGGGATCCCGAGCGGCGGCGTGGCGTCGACCCGGGCGAAGCCCGCCTTGAACTCCGCGGAAACCGCCCCCGTCATGAGGGCGAGAGCCAGCATGATTGCCTTTTTCATGTCCACCCTTTCATTCTCTTGTCAAGGGGCGGGGCGGTCGGGGAGATTGGACGACGCGTCCACGGAGGGAGGCTGCGCGTCGTGGAGCGAGAACGCGCGGGTGACATGGGCGTCGGCGTTGCCGTCCCAGCGCAGCGTGCAGGCGCGGAAGGAGACGCCGTCCGCCTGCTCGATGCGGATCGCGCCGTCGTCGTCGCCCGAGAGCTTGCCCGCCTCGCGGTCCACCACCTGCCCTTCGCGCGAGCGTACCGGACGGAACGTGCAGTTGGCGAACGACACGCCGTGCACGCGCGTCTCGCCGCCGCCCGCCACCGTGACCGGCATCTCGCTCTCGGCGTCGATGCGGTCGAAGCTGATGTTCCCCAGCTTCGCCTTCGAATGCGGCGAGCCCGCCCCCACGAGGATCGCCTGCGCCGTGTCGCGGATCGTGATGCGCTCGAACTTCACGCCCGAGATGTCGACGCCCTTCCGCGGCTTCTTGCCATAGCAGCACTGCACGTGCAGGCCGCGTCCGGAATGCTCGATCCTCATGTCGGAGACGTGCGCGTTCCGGATCGTCCCGTCGCCCACGCCCACGCGGATGCCGTCCGCCGACACGCGGCAGACGATGTTCGAGAAGCGGATGTTCTCGCACGCCTTCGCGGGATCCTTGAGCTTCGCCGGGCATCCGCGTATCGTGACCGCGTCGTCGCCCGTCTCGATGTCGCAGTCGCCCACCTGCACGTTCCGGCACGAGTCGACGTCGATGCCGTCCGTGTTGAGGTTGAGCAGGCCGTTGCGGATGGTCAACCCGCCCACGACCACGTTCTCGCACCCGTGGAAGAAGCAGCTCCAGCAGGTCATGTCGCGGAGCGTCACGTCCCGCACCGACACGTCCCTGCACTCGATGAACACGATCTCCTGCCCGGGACGTCCCTGGTGCTTCCAGTCGCGCGCGTTGATGGCGCCGTCGCGCCAGGCCACCTTGCCGCGCCAGAGCGGCTTGTCGCCGAAGAAGGCGCGCCCGTTGCCGTCGATCACGCCGCGTCCCGTGATGGACACGCCCTTCTTCTCGATCGCGAGGACGAGGTGCTTGGCGCTCCAGCCCTCGTTCACGCTGCCGAAGTTCTGCGGGTAGGCGTCGGGCGCGTTGTAGTCGGCCAGGTCGGGGCTCCCCAGCAGCGTCGCTCCCTTCTCCAGGTGGAGTTCCGTCGCGTCGCCGAGGAAGATCGAGCCGATCAGGTACGTTCCCGGCGGCACGACCACGCGCCCGCCCGTCCCCGCGCAGGCCAGAATAATGCCGAATACTGTCCTTGTTGCCATGCGCGTATTATACCACATAAAAATGTGCTATAATTCCCGCCGAGGAAAAACATCCATGAAAACCTATCGATGCCCGAAATGCGGCGAAATGATCAGGGTCGAAGACCTTGTAGCCGTGGAAGACGACGGACGCAACGACGCCGCGCTGCTTTCCGCGCCGCCGCCAACGCACCTCGCGGTCAAGACGGACAGCGACGACATCTGGCCGGTGACGACCATCCGGTTCAAGCGGATCAGCCCGCTGGCCCTGTTCTTCATCCCCTTCACCTGCATCTGGTCGGGCGGCTCGTTGACGGGAATCTACGGGTCCCAGTTCATGCAGCACTCGTTCGACCTCCAGCGGTCGCTCTTCGGCATACCCTTCCTGATCGGTACCGTCGTCCTCCTCTCCGCCAGTCTCTTCATGCTCTTCGGCAAGCGCGTGCTGACGCTCTCGCACGGACGCGGCACGTATTTCACGGGCGTGGGGTTCATCGGCTGGACCAAGCGCTTCGCGTACGGCTACAGAACGAAAGTCGAAGAGGTCGAAAGCGTCCACCGCGGCAGGAACGGAACATCCGTTTTTCACCGCCTGCGCCTTTCAAGCGAAGGCGCGGCTGACGACGTGTACATCTGTTCGGGATTCAGCAAGGACGCGCTTGCCTACACCGCCGCCGTCCTGCGCCGGGAATGCCGCAGCGCCTGATCCATGCGTCTGCCACTCGCCTAGCGCAGGATCAGGACGATGCCGACGCTGGCGAAGAACCTGGAGAGCCCCTTTCAGCGTGCTCGTTCAGCGGAAGACGTGGTGACCGGCGGCGACGTCGTGGACGACGCCCGCCCACTCGACGCGCGCGGGGGCGGGGAGGTCGACCGTGAGCACGCCCGCTTCCGCGCGCACGTTCACCGGACCCTTCGCCGTGGGCACCTTGCCCTCGACGCGCGCGAGCGACCCGACCTGCGGACGCACCCGGATCTTCGCGAAGCCCGGTTCGAGCGGCGTGACACCCAGCACGTAGCGGGAGATGACGTTGAGCGGCGGCGTGCCCCAGGCATGGCAGAGGTCGAGGTTCGGCTTGTACTTCACCGCCCACGCCTCCATCGTGGTGGTGGCGCCCTGCTCCATCATCCCGAGCCAGCTGCGGTCGCCGGACGATGTCATGAGCGCGAGGGCGGCGTCCGCCTCGCCCGCGTTGAAGAGGCCTTCGAGCAGGTACTGCGCGAAGTAGACGCTGCAGGCCATGCCCTTCGAGATGCAGTACTTGGCCACGCGCTTCGCGTCCTTCCCGTGCACGAGCCCGAACGCGAGCGCCGCCGCGTTCGCGTGCAGCGAGGCGTGGTCCGTGCCGATGCCGTCGCGGTACACGCCGCGCTTCGCGTCGAAGAACGCGTCGTTGTACGCCTTGCGCACGTCGCGCGCGCGATGCCCGTAGAAGCCCGCGTCGTCCGGCTTGTGGAGCGCGAGCGCGAACTCCGCGATCTGCAGGAGGTTGCGGTAGTAGAACGCGTTCACGACGGCGTTCACCTCCTTGAAGACGAATCCGTCGCGTTCGCAGAGGGGCCAGTCGACGATGTCCGCCGCGCCGTTCGCGTTGACGAGCTTGCCGCGCGGACGCTCCCCGCCCGTCGCGAGCAGGCCGTCGGACGCGCGGCGGTACTTCTCAAGGAGCTTCTCCTTGCACAGCGGCTCGTAGAACTCCGCGAGCGCGCCCGTGTCGCCCGACCACATCCAGTCGGCCCACGCCATGAAGATCGAGTGCTGCTTCCACTCCGTCGGCCACGTGGGGTGCTTCATCAGGTAGGCGTGGCTCGCACGCCCGAGCGAGTAATCGGAGTGGACGGCGTAGTCGCTCAGCTGGTTGATGTAGGCGTCGGCCTCGTAGGGGATGCGCTCGCGGTCGCCGTCGAGGTAGAGCCCCGCGAAGGACGAGACGAGTATCGTGTGCTTGCAGAGGTCGTAGATGCGGTTGAGGCGCTCGTCGCTGCAGGAGAAGGAGGATTCGGAGAGGTCCATCGGGTAGTTGATCGCAACCATCCGCACCGTGTCCTTCGTGACGGCGAACGGCGCCTGGAACACCTCTGCGTAGCGGAACGGCATGATCACGCCGTGCTCAGGCGGGATCGGGATCGCGCCGCCCTCGCGTCCGCCCGTCGTGTTGCGCTTGTCCGCCACGAGCGGCACGCGCACCACGCCGTCCGCCTCGATCGTTCCAGTCACGCGCGCAGCGCGGATCGTCGCGCCCGGCTTCATGTTCACGCTGCCGTCGGGCTTGAGCAGCTCGCCGAGGCGCACCTCGTACGGACCGCGCGCGCCGGGCGGCGGCACGAACTCGAGGAAGCCGAAGGCCATCTTTCCGAAGTCGACGAGGGTGCGCCCGGGGATGCGGGTCTCCACCGCGGCGGGCGCGACGCGCCGCTGCACGGTCTTCTTGTAGTCGGACGGACCTCCCGCCGCGACACACGCGGCCGTTGCGGCCGCCATGACGAGAATGCTTTTGCTCATTGCCTTCATGGATGCGTTTCTCCTATTGCCTTCTGGCGTTCGAACGCCCCCATGATAGCATTTTCCCTTCCCCCCATCAAGGCAATTCGTGGTTGCGCGGCCGACGGGGATGTGCGATAATGTGCGCCATGAAACACATGACAGTCTTTTTGACGTTGGCCGTGGCCGGCTTGCTCGGCGCAGTGGGTGCAGAGGCTATCCAGGCGCGATCCGCTCCTGGGAGAAGCGGCGTCTCGCCGCTTCGGCCGCAGCAAAGGCGCCCCGTCCTGCCGGGCGGACGCATGACGATCGACCCCAGGGCGGTGGCCGAGCTTCTGCCGCTGGCGCTGGAGGCCGCCGACATCTTCGAGCGCGCCACCGCGCGCGAGGCGAAGCACGCCGCCGAGCTGCGCAGGCGGGGAATCGCCGAGGTGCCGCCGGAGCGCGGCGCGCGGCATACCGTGAACACCGCCGGTCTCGGGAAGCTCGTGTTCGACGACCGCGGCGAAATCTACATCGACCGGCGTTTCGTGACGGACGAGGAGATGAAGACGGTCTACGCCATCGAGCGGTGGATCGCGAAGTGGTTTCCGGACAAGACGAAAAAGCGGAAGATCCCCCGTGCCAAGGCCGGCGGCGCGGGACTCCCCGTGTTCCGCGGGTTCGAGTCCGCGCGCTACCAGCGGCACGACGCGCTCATCGCGCGCCTCACGGCCGAATTCAACGCGAACAAGGCCGCCTGGTGCGGCGGCTCGCCCGCGCAGGCGGCGAAGATTCCCTCCCTCTCCCCCGCGCAGGTCAAGGCGCACATGATTGAGGAGTCCGGCGGTAACGGCCCCCGCTCGAAGGCGGCGTGGGCGACGGACCCGCTGCAGGTCAACGTACCCGGCGACTGGGGCGAGGAGAAGAAGCTCCTCGGACTCAACAAGCCCGCGAAACGCAACGAGGGAACGGCCGAGGCGAACGTGCGCGCGGCGATCAAGTACCTCTCGCGCAAGGGCTTCGGCGTGTCGGGACGCCCCGCCGCAACGCGCCCCGACGGAACGTTCGACGGCTGGCGAGAGGCATGCCGGCGGTACAACGGACGACGCGACCGCACGGACTCCGACCGCTACTACAGCGACGAATACGCGGACAA
Organism: Kiritimatiellia bacterium; assembly: GCA_017427485.1. GTDB lineage: Bacteria > Verrucomicrobiota > Kiritimatiellia > RFP12 > UBA1067 > RUG572. The sequence goes on along the minus strand of JAFRSR010000139.1, from coordinate 12,381 downwards.
GATCCAACGCCGCGCGGCCAACCCCGACCTCTTCGTGCCCGTCGAGATCAAGCTGGCGGCGCCCAAGGAGCCGCAAAGTCAGCCGGCGGTGGCGCCTCAAAAACCATCGGATCCCGCGTGACGGGGTGCTTGAGCGCGAGACGCCAGGCGTGGAGCAGCTGGCGCGCGGGCGGCGGGTCGAGCTGTCGGTCGAGGCGCGGGCGGCCGTAGACGGCATCGCCTACCACGGGCGTGCCGAGAGAGGCCATGTGCACGCGGATCTGGTGCGTGCGCCCCGTCTCGATCACGCACTCCACGCGGCTCACCGCGCGCGCCGACGCCACCACGCGGTAGTTCGTCACGGCCACCTTCCCGTTGCGGTCCACGATCGCCATCTTCTTGCGGTCGAAGGGACTGCGCCCGATCAGGTTCTCAACACGCCCTTCGGCGGGCACGGGCGTGCCGTGCACGAGCGCGAGGTAGGTCTTCTCCACGTTCGCGTGCGAGGCGAACTCGCGCGTGAGCACGTCCATCGCCCGCTGCGACTTCGCCACCACCATCACCCCGCTCGTGTCCTGGTCAAGGCGGTGCACGATGCCCGGACGCGACACGCCGCCAATGCCGCTCAGGTCGGGGCAGTGCGCGAGAAGCGCGTTCACGAGCGTGCCGGTGAGATGCCCGGGTGCGGGGTGCACCACGAGTCCGGCGGGCTTGTTGAGGGCGAGGAGGTGCTCATCCTCATAGAGAACGTCGAGCGGGATCTCCTCGGGCTCCGGCACGGCGGGAACGGGCGGTGGGATGAACACGTCGAGCGCGTCCGACTCGTCCACCTTCGCGCCGGCCTTCGTCACGACCTCACCGTTGACCTTCACGAAGCCGGCCTCGATGAGGCCCTTGATGCGCGACCGCGAGAAGTCGTGGTGGCGCGCCATCAGGACGATGTCCAGCCGTTCGCTCATTTTCCGCTGAGGGCGCGGCGGATGATCGTCTCGGTGTCGGACACGGCGGGGTCGTCCGCCAGCACCTGCTGCACCTGCTTGCGCGCGGTGTCCTCGTTGAACCCGAGCGCAGTGAGCGCAAGGAGCGCGTCGCGCACCACGCCCGCCTTCGCGTCGTCGGCGGAGGCGGCGGTCGCGTTCGCCACGGCCTCGATCGGGTTCACCTTGTCCTTCAGGTCGATCACGATGCGCTCGGCCGTCTTCTTGCCGATTCCCTTCACGGATGCAAGGCGCTTCGCGTTGCCCTCCGCGATGGCAAGCTGGAGATCGCCGATGGTCAGACCGGAAAGCACGGCGAGCGCAATCTTCGGCCCCACGCCGGAAACGGTCGTGACGAGCTCGAACATCTCGCGCTCGCGTTCGGTCGCGAAGCCGTAGAGCAGCTGCGAGTCCTCGCGCACGCAGTGGTAGGTGAAGAGCTTCACGGCCTCGCCGGCCGCCGGCAAATGGTCGAACGTAGAGAGCGGAATGAACGCCTCGTAGCCGACGCCGCCCACGTCCACGATCACGCGCGAGGGCGTCTTCTCCGCCAGCGTTCCCTTGACGTAGGCGATCATGCGAGCGCCTCCCGGTAGCGGAACGCCTCAATGGCGGACGCTTTCTTCGTGGCCGGATCGAACGTGATGACGGCGCCTTCGAGCGTCGCGGGGCCCTCCGCCACCGCGAAGCGGGCGGGGACGCCCGTGAGGAACTTCTGCTGGACGGGACCGAAGTCGCGGCCGATGGACGAATACCACGGACCGGTCATGCCGAGGTCGGTCTGGAACGCGGTGCCGCCGGGCAGCACGACGGCGTCGGAGGTCTGCACGTGCGTGTGCGTGCCCACAACCGCCGTGACGCGTCCGTCGAGGTAGTGGGCGAGGGCGATCTTCTCGCTCGTTGCCTCGGCGTGGAAGTCCACGAACACGGGCACGTCCTTCGGCATCTCGTTCAGCGCGGCGTCGGCCGCGCGGAACGGACAGTCGACCGGGTTCATGAACACGCGGCCGAGGAGGTTGAGGATGGCGAAGCGGCAGATGGACGTGGTGACGAGCAGCCACCCCTTCCCGGGCACACCGGGCGGATAGTTGGCGGGGCGCACGGTATTCGTAAGCTGGCCGATGGTGGGGGCGAACTCCTTCTGCCCCCACGTGTGGTCGCCGAGCGTGATCGCGTCCACGCCCGCCGCGGTGATCTCCTGCGCGAGCGCCACGGTGATCCCGCTGCCGGCGGCTGCGTTCTCCGCGTTGACGACCACGGCCGCCACGCCGAGCTCGCGGCGGATCCGGGGCAACTGCTCCTTCAGGATGCGCCGACCGGGGCTCCCCACCACGTCGCCGATCATCAGTATCTTCATGCCGACACCTCCGTGCCGACCTCTGGATGCGTCATGTTCATCTCCGTAAACCTTCTGTGCTGCTTTCGACGCATATCCTACCACACGCGCCCCCGCCCGTCAATCGGGTTCAACGCAGGGATCTCCTGCTCTCCCACAGCCAGTAGGCCGCCGGGGCGGTGCCGTTCGCCCAGAGGTCGTCGATCACCATCGGCTTTTCGTTCAGGTACATGAGGCCGCGCTCCCCGCGCAGCGACTTCACGGGCGCGTCGGCGAGCGCAATCGGACGCAACGCCGCGAAGCCGCCCGCGTTCTCCGCCGGCGCCTCGTACCACACGCCGCCCACGTACAGCAAATCACGTTCCGTGGCGATCTCGCGGCAGACCACGTTCGTGTCGCCGCTCACGTTCGGGAAGCGCCACGCCTTGCCGTTGTCGTCCGTCACGGTGATGTACGGATTCTTCGCGTCGAGCTCCGGCGTCTTGCACGGCGCGGGTCCGTAGCGGAAGCGCGCCGTCGCGCCTTTCGCGTCCTCAAGGCACTTCACGTGCACCCAGTCCCCTTCCTGGACGAGCTCGTGCTTCACGGACGTGCCGTCCGCTCGCGTGAACGCGAAGCGCATCGACTCGTAGCCCGCGTGCAGGTACGGGTCCGACACGTCGCCCGCCTTCACGTCCTCGTTCAGCCACACAGAGCCCTCGCCCGACGGCGGACCAAACGTCTTCAGCTTCTCCGGCTCCACGAACCAGAGGTTGCTCTGGGAGCGCGTGCAGCGCGGCGCGTCTTTCTTGAGCCCGCGCTTGCCGAGAAACGCGTCCTTCGTCTGGTCGTCGCACCCGAACACGATCCGGTCGCCCCAGCGGCAGAAGTCGGCGATCACCTTGAGGTATGTGGAGATGGGACGGATGCCGTTCGGGTTCGCCGGCGAGAAGCCGCGCGGGAAGCGCCAGAACGTGCCGTGCATCGTCGCGAGCAGCGTGCCGTCCTCGAAACCCACGTCGCGGATGCGCGGCCACTCCGTGTTCCAGCCGTGCGCGCCGTCGTAGGCGTGAGACGCCTTCGGGAGGCGGTAGTACACCCAGTCGGTTCCGTTGGTGGTGACGGCGAGAATCACGCTCTTCGCGTCCCAGCCCATCGCCCAGACGGGATTCGCCTGCGGATGTTCGTTGCCGTAGATGCCGTCCGGCGTCGAGATCTCCGTGAACTGGCAGCGGCGGATCGTCGTCCAGTCCTTTCCCGGCTCGTTCCACCACGCGAGCACGCCCGACGGCACGAACGGGTCGCGGCGCGCGGCGGCGCTGTTCTCGCCGTTGTTCGAGATGAACACGCGCCCGAAACCGCTGGCGAGCCCCTTCGAATGGTAGCCGGGCGCATGCGTGACGGGGGCGGCGTCCCAGCCGGTCGGCCACGGCAGGTTCCATTTCGCCAAATGCTTGGCAATGGCCTTGTCGTTCATGCCGTCCTCGCGGATGAGCGTGTTGACGGCGAGCGTGCGCATGTCAAGCTCGTAGAGGCCCGTCTCCATCGTCGCCACGTAGACTTTGTTCGCGGGGTCGGTCAGATGACGCGCCGCGCCCGTGAGGCGCCCCGGCATCCGCGCGGGCGGCACCACGCGCACGTCCCCTTTTGCGTCGATCACGTAGGGACCGATCAGGAGCTGGTTCGTCTCGCGGTGGATCATGCGGTCCGCGTGCGTACCGCCAACAGAGGCGGGAAATGTCTCGCGCGTGAGGTCGGGCTTGATGCGGTAGAGCTTGTCGCTGGAGCCCACGGGGCAATGCGGACCGTACGTGACCACCCACAAATCCCCCGCCCACGGCACCACCGCGCCCGTGCCGCACTCCCCCTCGTTGTTGTACATCGCAAGATGCGGATACACGCCCGACACGCACGGTAGGGCCGCGTCGAAGCGGCGAGACGCCGCTTCCCCCAGTGGTAGGGCGCGGCCTCCGGACGCGCCGTCACCTCCACCCAGAAACGCCCTGAACACCTTCGCCGTGTCGTGCCCGAGCTCGCGGCACGTCTCCGGCGTCACGACCGCGCCGTTGGCGTTCGCGAACGGCACCTCGTACGTGCGCGCCACTTTGAGGCCCTTCACCTTCTGGCACGCCCAGATCACCGAGCTCCAGCCCTGCTTGTAGTTCGTGCCCTTGTTCCAGGCGACGCCGAACGGCAGGTCGTCCGCCGCCCGGTAGCGCATCGAGCCGCACTGCAGCGCCTCCAGCAGCTGCGAGTAGCGGTGCTCCGCCTGAATGTCAGGTATGAACTGGGGATTCTTCCACGGCGTGTAGAGCCACTCGTTGTACTTGCCGCGGATCCACGGACAGTGCACGTCGAGGAAGATGTCCAGCTTCCCGCCCGCGTGGCGGCCGATCCACTCCGTGATGGCCTTCGTCTCGGGGTAGAGAAACTCCACGTAGTCGCGGTTGTGGTCGTGCGGCCCGCGGTTCTTCCCCTGGTCGCCCGCCTGCGCGCCGTCGTAGTCGGTGAACGGCACCATCATCAGCTCCACGTTCGCGCGCAGCCAGCGGCCGAGGTCGTCGTCCGCGAGGAACGCCTCGCCCGCGCCCTCCAGCACCCAGCTCGCCATCGTCTCGCTGCAGTGGTGGCGGGCGGACATGAAGATGCGGAACTTCGGCTCGCCGCCGATGCAGCCGAAGCGGGCGCACGGCACGTCCGCGCCCTTGCGCGACTTGCACAGCGTCTCGACGACGAACGACTTGCCGAGCGCGTCGGCGTGCCGCTTGACGAACGCGTCCCAGTTCGCGCGCACGTACGGATGGCATTCGTAGAACAGCACCTCGGCGTCATTCGGGCCGAACGTGTAGGTGAAGCCGTCCGGACGGCTCTTGCCGTCGAGCGGATACGAGAAAGTCTTGCCGCCGTCCGTGGAGACGACCGGACCGCGCACGCCCACCGGCCCGCCGCCGCTCTTCTTGTTCGTGAAGGAGAACTTCAGCGTCCGCCCCTGCGCGCCCTTCACGCGGAACGCCCAGTAGAACCACTCGCCCGTCGTGTCGCGCAGTTCCTGGTGGAGACACACCGTGTTCCCGTCGATCCGGTCCAGCTCGATGTTCCCCGCCGGCATGTCCTTGTCCACCGTGAAGCCCGCCGTCTCGGCGATCGGATATTCCGCGCAGACGCCCAGCTGGTCGAAGTCGGTTCCGCAGAACCTCTTCGCGACCGTGATCAGGTCGGCGCGCAGCTTCTGCCGCACGGCGTGGTCGGTCTGGCGGATGTAGTAGTCGGCCACCGGAACGACGCGGATCCGGTCGCCATCCGCGTCGCGGATCGTCTTCAGCACGCTGAAGGTGGTCTTGGCGACAAACGGCGTGCCGTCCCCCTTGCGGTCGAGGTAGAGGTGCCAGGCGATGGAATGGTCGGCCAGCTTGTCGTAGGGCCCCTGCCACACGCCGTTCAGCCCGCAGAAGTTGCCGAGCGAATAGGTGGTGAGGCGGCTCTCGCCGAACTTCGAGAAGTCGCCGCCGTGCACAACGTGCTCGTGCGAGCCGGCGATCCAGTCCACGCCGCATCCGCGGATGAACTCCGCCAGCTCCTTCGTGTACTTCGTCGCGGCGGGGTTGTACTGTCCGCCCGCGTGCATGCTCATCGCGATGAAGTCGGGCTTCGCCGCCTTCATCCGCGCGACGTCCGCCGCCAGTTCCTTCCGCTCGCGTTCGTGCGGCTCCTGGCGTTCGTAGACGGGAAGCGTGAGGTTCTCGGGACGGTTCTTCTTCTCGTACTCCACGTAGCGGAGCCCCTCCTCCGACTTGCGGTTGCGCATCCACGCGCGCGCGAGCGGGTTCGACAGCTCCTGCTCCTGGAAAAGGTTCACCATGAAGCGGTTCGTCTCGGAGAGATACTGGTTGTTGGCGAAGGCGTTCGAGCCGTAGGTGTAGGAGAGCACGCCGATCTTGTACCCCTTCACGTCCACGACCAGGGGTTTCGCCGCGTCCTGCGCGGTGGCGAAGGTGCCGGTGTGCGGCAGGCCGATCTTGTCGAGCGCCGCGACCGTCCGGGGAATCCCCGCCGGGCCGCGGTCGAGGCAGTGGTTGTTCGCGGTGAAGACGAAGTCGATGCCGGCGGCTTTCGCGGCCTCCGCGAACTCGTGCGGCGAGCAGAAGGAGTAGAGCTCGTGCGTGAGGTCTTGGTTGTCCGGCGCGATCGGCGTCTCCAGGTTGGCGAACACATAGTCCGACTCGGCGAGCAGGCCCTTCACACCGGCGAAGACTTCCGAGAAGTCGTACTTTCCGTCGCCCGTCGAATAGGCCTTCAGCATCGGCCCCTGGCACATCACGTCGCCCAGGAACGTGACCTTGACGGGCCCCCGGTAGGGCGCGGCCTCCGGACGCGCCGCCTGCGCGGAACAACAAAACGCCATACCGCATGCAACTAACAACAAACGGTTCATTGCCAAACCTCCACGAATTCTACACTTTCTACTCTTCTTGCCTATAACTTGTTGAGACAGGATTACAGGATTTGCAGGATTTACAGGATTCTTGATTTCATAATCTTGTTAATCCTGATAATCCTGTAATCCTGTCTAAAAACTCAGAAGTTATCCTCATTTACATTCTCGTGCGCAACGCGGGTGGTGGACTACACGGCCAACTCCCTACCGGAAGAGGACCGTCGTGCCAGATTTCGGGACGACGACCGCGAAGAAGCCGATGTTCATCGAGCCGCTGCTGAGCGGCGTAAGCGCCGACTCGGCGGAGATCAGGTGATCGTCGTTCGGCATCGCCTGGCCGATCCGCACCCACGTCGTCCCATTATAACGTAAAAGGTTCAGCGGCCGGCCAGCCGGCACCTTCGTGTGGTCGTAGCGGAAGGTCGGCAAAGCCGTCGAGAATGAGACCTTGACGTTACCGTCGATGGCGTTGAACAGCCCGAAGGCCCACACGCCGATCACGTCGCCCGGCGGCAGGCCGGCGGGAATGCTCTCGCAATCCGTCGCGTACAGTCCGCCACGGAAGAACGTGGCGCTGCCGGACACGCCCGTGAACGAACACCGCACGCTGTTCACGAAGCGCGGCGTCGCGGCATACGGCGAATCGCCGATGCACCGCTCGGCCGAAGCCGTGCTGAACCAGGTGCGCGGGAAGCGGACGCGCCCCTTGTTCACCGCGTACCAGCCGTTGGTCGAGGTCGCGACATTCGCCTCCCCGAAGAAGTTGGTGATGTTTACGCACTCGTTAAGGTCGAGGGCGCGCTCCTCGCCCTCACCGTCCGCACAGATGATGCAGTTGCCGCCGCCAATACGGATGTTCGTCGCGCCGGGTGTCTTCGGCGCGATCTTCCCGTATCCGCGCAGGCACCCCCAGCCGCCGTCATACCTTCCAAGGAAGAAATTCACGGATCCGGAATCGTTGTAGAAATGCACCGTACCGCCGCGGAGCGTCAAGAAACCATAACCGCTGTAGTCCACCGTGCCGCCCTCGGTCGCAGGCATCGGGTAGCCACCAACGTTCACGGAGCTTCCCACCCGGTTTGTCGCCCCATCCAGGATCGTCACCTCGCTCACATGGTTCGTGTTGCCGCCGATCTTGAAGTAAACTTGCTGCATGCCGCTGTGGAGCGTCGCCACGCCGCGTCCGTTATACCCGCAGAGAAACGAACTGGAGACATCAAAGCGCGTGGGCGAGTTCACGTCCAGCACACCATACCCCTTAGCCATATCACCCAACCTCAGGTCGTAGATGTATGACGCACCGCCCCGAAATCGAAATTCACCTGAGGCATTCCGTCCTATCACCGGAGAGTAGGACAATGTACCTCCGCTCATCTCCACGGTGCCGTGCGACTTATCTTGCCAGCCGCAGTGGATCGTGCTCGCAACCGTCCCTCCCTTGATCAGCAGACTGCCCTTGGAAGTGACGCCGACGAAGATGTTCTCGCAAGCGAACTCGCCGCCTGCCACCTCGACCGTTCCCGTTCCGCCCAGGCCGATATGCATCTTGCCCTTCGTCAGACCGCTGTTCTGCACGAACGTCCCGAGACCGGCAGCATATCCCCCGACAGTCAAGTTCCGATCCGCGCCAGACGTGAAAAAGAGGTTTCCGCCATTGTTCGTGACGACGCCGATGCCGTAATTCCCAATCGTCAGGTTCGCGTTCGTGATCATCGCCCCTTCCTCGATCCGCATCAACCCGAACCCGCCCGCAGCGTAACCGACCGTGATGGATGTCGAACTCCATTTGTTGCTCGGCGTCTGCAGCGTCCCGTAGAGCGTCAGCGATGGAATGCGCCCATCCGACGCATAGTTATTCGCATTCCCGGCAATCGAGGCAATCCACAGATTGGTCACCTCTGCATCGTATCCGGCCGGGATGACGATCGGATTGTCTGGCCCGGTCTGATTGCTGTTCAGCGTCACCGTGTCGTCAAACCTCGGCAGACGCCCCAACGCGCCGGCGTTGCACTGCCACCCCGCCACCGTCGTCCACAGCCGGTCCGGCGCGTTGGCAACTGCGTACCAGGCATTGTCCACAGCGGATGCGCTCTGACCTGCCATCGCCAAAAGCAAGAGGATTCCCAGCGTTCGAGGAAATATCAAAGCCCCCCCCGAAGCGATTTTTCCCATTCGTCCGAATTTCATTTTATCGTTCTCCCTGGTTGGAATGGTATCATTCTTCCACAAACCGCTCGGCCGCGCAATCAACGAGGTGACGCGTCTTGGAGTCAAAGGAAAGACCGACGAGCCAGACGGGACGCGGATCGGCAAGATACGGCGCTGCGTAGTTCTTCTCGCGAATCTGCGCAAAGGCACGATCCACAGGATCGTCCACTTTCAACTCGAAGATGTAGATGCCTTTCTTGTGCTTCGCGACGACGTCGGCGCGGCCGTTCGACTGACGGTCTTCCGTCACGACCTCGATGCCCTGCGAGGCGAGGAGCGCGTACAGGACGCGCTCGTATGAGAACTCCTGTACGTCGTCCTCCTTCGGCCCGTAGGGCAGATGCGCGTAGAGCGACTTGATGCCGGCGAACACCTTCGGCCAGTTGAAACGCAGGAGCGATTTGCCGAGGTTGGCCGCCCAGGCGACATCCTGCTCCGCGGCGACACCCGCGACGAGCGTGGAAAGGTCGCGCCGGATCTCCTCGTCCGGCACGCCGAGCGTATAGTCGTCGACGTCCACATCGTATGCCTTGATCGTCAGGTAGCCGGCCTGGTAGAGGAGCGCGATGGCGGTAAGGTTCCGAAGTTCTGCCACGTCGAACGCCGCGCCCGCCACCTCTTCGACCTTCTCGTAGTCGAGGGCCAGCAGATCCTCGCGCCTCAGGTAGTTCATCAGCATCGACGGACGCCCCGTCGTGGCCCAGGTCGCGGTAAATCCCTCCGCCTCCTTCTTCTTGAGGGTCAACGCGACGGAAATGGGGTTATACACCGTCGTAGGATCGCCCTTTGCGAACCTGAACCCGTTGTACCAGCGCTTCATCTCCGCCCGGTAATCCTCGTAGCGTTTCCCCATGATCGCGGCGTGCGCGCGCAGGTGCTCCTCGAAGTTGGCCGTCAGCTCCTCCTCCGTGTAGCCGAACATCGTGGCGTATGCATCATCCTGCGACACGTCGACGATGTTGCTCAGCGCCGAGAACACGGAGAGCTTCGTGAACTTCGAGATGCCGGTCATGAAGAGGAAGCGGATGCAGCCCGTGCGGTCCTTCATCTGCGCGTAGAGCGACGACATCCGGTCGCGTATCGCCTCGGCCTTCGACACGTTGCCCAGCGCGTGCCCCACGGGCGCGTCGTATTCGTCGATCAGGATCACCACGCCCACGCCCTTTCCTTCCGGATCTTTCTTGTGGTCTTCAAGCGACTTGGCGTGAAGGCCCTCGATGGCATTGGCGAAATTCAGCGCGTATGAAACAGAGGCGTCGTATTCATGCCCGGCTACGCGAAGCTGCTTGCCCACATAACTCACGAAATCTTCCTCAAACGCCTCCACGCTCTCCGTGCGCAGCTCGTTGAACCGGAAATGTATCACGGGATGCGTCTGCCACTTCCAGCCCATCCGCTCAATCGCCAGCCCCTTGAAGAGTTCGCGCCGTCCCTCAAACAGCGCCTTGAACGCGGAGACCGTGAGCGACTTGCCGAAGCGGCGCGGACGGGACACAAACAAGACGTTGTTGTTCTTGTCGGAAGCCATGCGGTGCATGTACGCGGTCTTGTCCACGTACACCGCACCGTTGTTTATGAGCGTGGCAAAGTCGCTGGTGCCAGTGTTGATGTCTTTCATGTTGGCGCCTCCATACCTTCAACGCCGCGGATTATACCAAAACCCACTGCGCCGCGCAATCGCGAGATCTGCGCTCGCCCGCAAACCGCCGCAAACCGTTCGCCGCTTTTACGCTCACTTCAGCTTGTTTTCGAGGATGACGGGGCCGCCGTACTTGCCGGTGGTCACGAGGTCGAGGTCGCCGTCGCCGTCGAGGTCCACGCATTCGACGTTGAGGCCCACGCTGATGTCCGAATCGTAGGAGATCACGTACTTCTTGAACACGGGGTCGGGACCGGGCGTGAAGTCGTAGTAGTAGATGCCGAGCGGGCCGTACTCGTCGGGGTCGCCGCCGTTGTGCGCCATGAAGCGCTTGCCGGTGACGATCTCGGGCACGCCGTCGTTGTCGATGTCGCCCCAGCCGAGGTAGTGGGCCTGGGTCCAGGTGTCGTCGATCACGTGCTTCCGGAACTGGATCTCGCCGGCGGCGTCGCGCTCCTTCAGCTGCTCCCACCAGAAGATGCCGTACTTGTGGGCGGAGCTGACGATGATGTCGGCGAGGCCGTCCTTGTTCACGTCGAACACGATGAGGTTGGACGCGTGGCCGAGCTTGCCGCCCTGGAAGCCGATGTTGAGCGGGTGCTTCTTCCAGCCGCCGTCCGCGAGGTGCTCGTACCACGCGACGGGCGTGAGCACGTCGTTGCGGCCGTCGCCGTTCACGTCGCCGCAGCCGCGGCCCATGTCGCAGCGGTCGTTCGAGACGGAGTCGCGCGTGAACGGCGCGGGGCCGCCCTTCCCGAGCTGGTAGAGGCAGGTGACCTGCGTGTCGGGCAGGAAGTCGGTCGCCTTGCCATCGCCGTCGATGTCCACGAGGATGCCGGTCTCGATGTTGCCGGTCTGCTCGATCAGGTGCTGGGTCCAGATCGCGTCGGTCGGGAGGAGGTTCTCGATCCACCACGTCTCCTTCGAGAACCAGTTGCCGCTCACCACATCGGGCTTGCCGTCGGCGTTCACGTCGAGCGGCAGGTTCATGAAGTCGTGGGCGTAGCCCTTGCCGTCCTCCTTCACGTCGCTCTTGACCTCGCGCACCTTGCGGGCCTTGAAATCGGGGGCGAGGTAGAGGTAGGGGCCGGCGATGACGTCGAGCTTGCCGTCGCAGTTGAAGTCCGCCACGCCGCACGCCTCGGTGCGGCAGTTGCCGATGCGGCGCGCCTTGAACTGCACGCCGCCCATGCGGCGGGCGATGCGCGCCACGGCGCGGCGCGCCTCCTTGCGCTCCTTCTTGTCCGTCGCCTTGCCGGCCGCGGCGAGCACGGCGGGCATCTCCGGGGCCATGCCCTGCAGGGCGAGGGCCCTGTAGGCCTGCACGCGCACGTCCGCGTCCGCATGCGCGAGGTAAGGCGCGATCGCGCCGCCGAGGCCGAGGGGATTGCGCACGGTCAGCACGTCGAGGAGCTTCGCGAGGAACGCGGGGTCCTTCCCGTAGTTCTTGAGTTCGTCCGCCAGCACGAGGTTCGTGCGCGCGTCGGTGAGAAGGATGAGGCCGCGGCGCGCGGCCGCGCTGACCTCAGGATCCTCGGAATGCATCCAGATGACGAGCTTCTTCGCGTCCTCCGCGCCGCCCGTGCGGCCGAGGCCTTCGAGGGCCACGAGACGCACCGCCGGGAAATCGGTCTTTTTCAGGATGTCCTGGATGTAGCCCTTCGCCGCCGGGCTGCGCACGTGCGCGAGGGCCGTGACGAGCTTGACCTGCGCGTCGCCGGGGAGGGTCTTCAGCCAGGCGGCGCGGGCGGCGTCGAGCGCGGGCGCGGGCAGGGACGCGATCGCCTGCGCCACGGTGCCGCTCCATTCGGCGTCGGACGACTTGAGC
>JAFRSR010000020.1 GCA_017427485.1 Kiritimatiellia bacterium | reverse complement strand
TGCTCGACGATGAACTTCATGCCCTCCGCCTGCGCGCACTGGCTTTGGAGCGCGAAGCCCTCGAGGTCCGTCTCGACGTCGCCGAAGAGCATGTGCATCTGGAGCACCATGCGGTGGTTGCGGCAGGCGACGAACTTGCTGCGCGCGAGGTAGTTCTCGAACACGCACACGCCGCGCTTCACCCACTGGTCGTTGAACTCGAACGCGCCCGGCGGCGGCTCGCCCGGCACGAGCTCGTTGGAGAGGTACTCGCCGGGCACGTAGGGGACGTACCGCACGTTCCACATCACGTTCTTCTCCTTCGGGCTCGTGAACGGCTCGTGGCACTCCGGCGAGAACATCTGGCGGATCGTCTCGACCGACGGACAGCCGTGGCAGCCGAACTCGCTGTAGAACTTCTCGTGCGTGGCGGTGAACAGCTCGCCCTTCCACCAGCGTCGGTAGTAGTGCCCCTCCACGGAAAGGGTCCGCCCCGCCACCACGTCCGAGTCGACGTACGGCGAACTCGGCAGATACGGGTGGGTTGGGTCGAACTCGCGCAGCACCTCCGGCAGGATGCGGCGCGAGAACACGTCCTTGTTCGGATCGGCGCCATACGCCTTCCACGGCCCCAGGCGGAACACGGAGTCGTTCTCGTTGTTGCCGCAGTAGATGGCGAGCGAGGCGTGGTTCCGGAGGCGCTTCACCACCTCGATCGTCTCCTTGCGCAGCAGCTCCTGCAGGGCCGTGTTGTTCTGCGGGTACTGCGTGCAGGCGAAGCAGAAGTCTTGCCACACCATCACGCCGTTCTCGTCGCACCAGTCCCAGAACATCTCCGGCTCGTACAGTCCGCCGCCCCACACGCGGATCATGTTGCAGTTCGCCTCGCGGACGAGCTCGAGCGTGGGGATGATGCGGTCCTTGTCGCGGCAGTGGAGCGCGTCCACGGGCACCCAGCTCGTCCCGCGCATGAAGCACGGCTTGCCGTTCACGACGAACTTCATCTCGCCCGGGCTCTTCGTGGCGATGTCGTAGTCGGAGAGGATGAACTCGAGCTTCCGCACGCCGAGGCGGAACGACTTCTCCGACAGGACCTCCTTCGTGGCGATGTCCCTCCACTCCACCTTCACGTCGTAGAGCGCGGGCTCGCCGAATCCCAGCGGCCACCAGAGGTCGGCGTCCTTGATGCCGAAGCGGAGACGCGGCGTCCAGTGCAGGACCTTCGTGCGCGGGCGCGCGACGACCTTGCCCTTGCGCGACACCGTCACCTCGATCTCCGACGTGTCGAGGCGGCGGAACGGCCCTTCCAACCGGAGGTCGAGCATATACTGCGCAGAACGCCGTTCGACGTCAATGTCCAGCTGCGCGCAGAAGAAGTCGCGGATGCGCTCCGTCCGGCGCACCACCACGCGCGCGTCGCGGAAGATGCCGGCGGAAATGAAGCGTGGCAGGATGTCCCAACCGATCATGTGTGCGGGCTTGCGGAACGCTTCGAGCTCGGAGGTTGAGCCCGCGTTGCCGATCGGCGCGATCTCGCTGAACTGCGATTCGACGACGGGCGAGCGGAAGAGGACGGCGAGCTCGTTCTCGCCCGCGCGCACGAACTTCGTCACGTCGAACGCGTGCGGGATGAACATGTCCGATGCCTCGCCGACCTTGCGCCCGTTAAGGAACACGTCGCAGAGCGTGTCGAGTCCGTCGAACTCCAGCACCGCCTTCTCGTCGGACGCCACCGCGCCGAGCGTGAACGTCCGCGAGTAGAGCCACTGGTGCCCCTCGTACTTCCGCGCGGCGTACTGGTTGTTCGCGTAGAAGAGGTTCGGCAGCAGGCCCGCCGCGCAGAGGTCGAGCTCGTAGCAGCCCGGTACCTTCGCGGAAATGGAGATCGTCTCGGCGGGAACCTCCTCCAGCGTCCGCACGCTCCCGCGGTCGGGCGTGGGCCAGCCCTTCAGCTGCCACGCACCGTTGAGGGAAAGCGACGCGGCCTTGGGCAGGGCCGCCCCCGCGGCGATGCAGGGTGCCGGGCCGGCGGCGACGTCGATCGCCGCGCGTTCCGTGATGAGGCATGGCGAATCGTACACGGGGACGTTGGTGAACATGACGCCGTCGGCGCACGCCTTCATGCCGTCCTTCGGGAAGACGCGGACCTCGCCCGTGAGCAGGTCGACCCACACCGGGTCCTTGAGCGGCGCGCCCGGCCAGCTGAAGACGGCGGGGCGCTTCTCCAGGCTGTCGCCGGGGCGTCTGTACGCCATGGCCCAGCCGTTCTTCTCCTTCGACCGTGCCCATTCGCCCGTCGTCCAGAACACGAACAGGGGCGCACCCCGGCGCCGGAACTCCCAGAGCTGGAGCGAGCTTTCCGGTGACGACACTCGGCGCGGCACGCGCGTGACGTTCGAGTCGAACACGGTCGCCACGTTGCGCACGGCGTAGAACGCCCGCTTGACGCCGACCACGTTGCGCGCGGAGTCGGCGCGGAGGAGTCCGTAGCAGCCGACGCCGCGTCCGGGATGGAAGTAGTCGCTGATGGTGAAGACGGCGGACGGAATCTCGCGCACGTAGTCGCCGAGCATCCGGCGCATGTCCCACTTCGCCTGCGAGACCTCGCTCCACGCGATGCGGTGGAGCGCGAGGCCGTCACCCGACATCTCGCTCGGCGCGCCGTTCTCGCCCTGCCACATCCGCGCGTGCGGCGCGTACTTCGCGCAGAGCCGCTTGAGCTGCTCCACGTTGCCGTAGCTCTCCTCCGGCGCCGGCACGTAGCCATGGTAGATGAAGCGCCAGAAGAGCTTGATGTCATCCCCGAACGCCTTGTAGCACGCCTCGTGGAATGCGGGACTGGTCGCGCAGAGCGAGAGGCCCGCGAGACGCGCGTCGGGGATGTTCTTCCGGATGATCCTGGCGGTGCGGACGTTGAACGCCGCGATCGCCTCGGGCTTCTTCGCGGGCGATCCGTCCATGGGCGGGATGTCCGGTTCGTTCCACATGAGCCAGTCGCGCACACGTCCCTTGAAGTGCTTCGAGAGGGCGTCCACCCAGCGGTCCCACGCGGCCAGCGCCTCCTCGGAAGTCGGGAAGCCGCCAGAAAGATCGTGTCCGCCGCCGCCTTTGTAGATCGGGTTGCCGTAATCCGTTTCCAGCACGGGGTTCAGCCCGTGCGCGAGGGCGAAATCCACGCACTCGTCGAGCCATGCGAAATCGTACTTGCCCTTCACCTTCTCGCACTTCGCCCAGCCGCCCTGCAGACGGATGGAGCGGATGCCGAGCTGCGGCAGATAGTCCTTGTAGGCCGCGAACTTCGTGAAGTCGCGGTCGAGCAGTTCGCACCCGATCATCCACTGGTCGTCCTTTGGGTCGGGTGCCGTGCGCGGCACGAGCGTCCCCACCACGGGCATCTCCAGGCCGGCCGCCCCCGCCGCCGCCATGAGCCCCAGCATCAAGACCGCTGCCGACACAATCTTCTTCAGTTTCATCTTCTTTCTCCAATCCTGCATGTTTGAAAAATCTCCCTCACTCGCACGCCGCTATCTCTTGGCGCCCGCATCCTTGAGGAGGCGCTTGAGCTCCTCGTACCAGGCGTCCGTGTCGACCTCCTGCGGCGTGAGGAAGAGAAGGCGGTCCTTAATGTTCTGCGGAAGCGGACGGGGGAACGGCACGATCTCGGGCGGCTGGAAGTCCGGGCCCCTGAAGTAGATCGGCGAGGCGGCCGCACGCGGGGACTTCGAGCCGGCGTTCTTGAGCATCGCCACGTACCACGCGTTCTCCTTCTCTACGAGCGTGCGCGTGAAGGAGAAGTGTCCGTCCGCCGGCGCGGTGAAGTTCTTTTCCTCGAACACCTCGCCGTTACGGATCACGCGCAGGGTGAAAGCCTTTCCGGGATCGGCGTAGGCGTCCACCGCGAGCGTGCGCGTCTGCGGGCCGGGCAGCAGCTTGTCGCCCGACGTCTTGCCGTCGATCTCGATGATCACGCCCGCGCCGAAGTAGGAGACCATCGTGCGCCCTTCCCTGAACGCCCGGACGATGGAGTCGCCGTCGACCTTGTCGAGTTTGGCGTAGGTGGCGTGGGAGTCGCCGGGGGTACGCCCCACGTCGAAGGCGGCGTCGCTCGTGCCGGAGCAGGCGAGCGTGTAACCCCTGTTGAGGAGCCTGTACCAGAACTTCTCGGCGCGCTCCTCGGGGAAGTAGAAGAAGTCGACCACGGGGACCATGTCCGGACGGCAGAGGAGCCAGAGCACCAGCTCGTTGTTGATCATGCCGTAGGTCTTGCGCCACGTCGCCTTGTCCACGCGCACCACGTCGCCGTAGAGGGGATGCACGGGCACGGCGAGTCCCCCGCGCGCGTAGATGGTCTTCTCCGCGAGCTCGAGGTTCGTCACCTTCCGCTCGGCGTAGCCGGGACCGTAGTCCTTCGGGGAAAGCGGCGGCACGCCGACGCAGCCGTAGTGTCCGTAGATGTTCTTCGGGAACTCGTTGTTGATGCGGAGGAAGAGCCTGTCGTCGGAAAGGTATTCGCAGAGCCTGCCGTAGTCGAGCGGGTATTCGTCGTTCGCGTGCGCCTGCGAGAGCCAGATCCAGTCGTAGCGCTCGGCGCGGCAGATGAAGTTCATCTGCTGGAGGTTGGCGCGGTAGAAGTTCTCGCCGTGGACGATGTGCGCGTGGAAGTCGCCCTTGTACCAACCGCGTCTGCGGAGCTCCGGGAAGTCGAGCGACTCGACGATCTTCACCTCGCCCGTCGCGGTGAACGCGTACTCGCCCGCGGTCCAGAAGTACCGGTTCCCGTGGTGCCACACGCCCTTCGGGGCGGGATAGCCGCCCACGGGCGTGCCTGCAAAGTCGAACCCGCGCACGGGCTGCCCCGAATCCGTGATCATGAGCTGGGCGGGGTGCCCCAGGTTGCCGTGCACCACGCGCCGCTTCGGGTCGGGCAGCGCCCACAGCGGCAGGTTCACCGGAGCCAGCGCGGGCACAACCAGCCACGGACGCACCGCCTCGCCGTAGCCGTCCTTCATCGCCTTCAGGCAGTAGACGCCCTGCACGGGAAGCACGATCTCGTAGTGGCCCTTCTCGTCCGCCTGCGCGATCTCGCCCGAGTTCGCCACCACCCACGCGCCGGGCATCGTCTTGCCCGCCACGCGGCAGGGATGGAACTCCGCCGCCGTCTGGGCCAGGACGACGCACGCCCCCAGCGAAACACAAAATGCAATCCTCAATTTCATGGCATTCCTCCGTTGCCGTTAATAAGGGTGAAGAACACGCCGGCGCAGGCAAGGGCGTCGTCAAGCGCGTCGTGGCTGTTGACGCCGTCGACGCCCAGCGCGTCAATCAGATAGGCGAGCGCGTAACGCTCCAGGCCTGGACGCAGGCGCTTGGCCAGCGCCAGCGTGTCGCACGTCTCCACCCCCTGCGGGGAGAAGCAGAGTCCGAACTTCCGGCACTCGCCGTCCAGCATCCGCATGTCGAACTTGTTGTTGTGCGCCACGAGCAGCACGTCGTTGCCGAGGAACTCGAAGAACTGCCGCATCGCCTCCTCCGGCGCGAGGCCGTGCTCGGAGAGGAAATCCGCCGAAAGGCCGTGCACGGCCTCCGCCCACGGGTTCATCTCGCACGTCGGGCACACGTACGCGCTGAACGAGCGCGCGCGCACGCCGCCGACGTATTCCACGGCGGCGATCTGGCAGATTTCGTCGTACCACGAACAGCCGGTCGTCTCCGTGTCGAACACGACCACCCGCCCGTTCCGCGCGTATTCCGCAATCCGTGGCAACGTACTGACGCTGATCCTCATGGCGAAATTATACCATTTCCGGTTCCGATTTGCATGCGCATTTGCGCGACTCCCTCGACGACCAGCCGTCAAATGGACGGCCGTGGGTTGCGAAACCGCAGTTCCCAGCCCCACGGTGCAGGTTTCTCGCCATCGCCAGTCAGAAGCCAAAGAACCGGATAGGGCGGAGGATTGTACGGCACGGGACCGAATCCGTCCGTAATGTAGATGAAACACGACGGCTCGATTTCAGGATGCTCCGCAACATAAACGAACGGAGGACGGAAGTCGGTACCGCCCTGTCCGTACACCTCCCATTCCGGCGAGTGAAAAGGATTGTAGGCATCGTATCTCTCCACGTTCTGTATTTTGCAGTCGCACTGGATGACCATCAGCTCGTAGTCTCCGAACGTATTCAAGAGCGAATTCAGCTCCGAGAAGAACTGCGGCAGGTCGGCTGTCGTGCTGCCGCTCGTGTCAATCGCCACGGCCGCCTGCAGACGCTCCTTGCGCGAGCTTTGCAGGTACAGCCCCTGCGAGACATGCCGGCGGTTCGGCGGCAACCACCGACGCGATCCGCCATAGCAGCTCGTCACGAACTGCGCCAGCACTTCCTGCCAGCGTATCTGCGGACGCAGCGCCGCACGCACGACGCCTTGCAGATGCGCGGGAAGACTTCCCCGCGTCCGCTCGATCTGCTGTGCGAGCGACACGATCCGCTCGCGGATCTTGTCCGCCAGGTCCTTGGTGATGACTGGCTCGTAATCCCTGTCAAAACCGACTTTCCCCCACTGGTCGCGAATGGAATCGTCCTCGTGCGCCGCGTTGCTGTTCGGGGACGCGTCCCCGCTATCCGCATCGTTGCCATATACGTGCTTGTCGAATTGACCACCGCCGAGATTGTCCCCATCCCCCTCGCCCTGCGCCGATGCCTGTGGCGACTGAGGTTCCGTGCGGAGGCATTCATATATCTCCTCTGCCGACAAGCCATCCCACTCGTCTTTCGGCATCAGACAGCCTGGCGGCGTTCTCAATCCCTCCTTCTTGAGCATGCGGTTCACCTCCATGTCCGCCGCGACGTTGAACGCGAAAAGCTCGCGCGTCTGACGGCGGAGCATGTGCATGAGAACGCAATGCCACACCTCGTGCGCCATGACGAACAGCCGCTCATCCGCAGACAGTTTGGCGCAAAACGCAATGTCCATGAAAACCCGATCGCCGTCCGTCGCCGCCGTGCGCAGCCGCCTGTCCCTCACCGGCACAAACTCCATGCGCATCAGGATTCCGCCCGTAAACGGGAAGCGCACAAGCAGCCGCTGCCGGTCCTGGCACATCAGCGCATACGTCGCCTTCTTGAGCTTGGCAAGTTCTTTTTCCGAAAGCGCCATTACACCTTTCTCCTTTTGAAAATGTTGCCAATGTGAAAATGTTGCCAATACCAATTTTCAATACCCAATGAAAGAAATGACGTACAGCGAAGAATATCCCCCCTGAACATTGGCATTGGCAACATTGGAATTGGCAACATTGGCAACATTTCCACATTGGCAACACTTCTCCTATCTTTTACACATTTATCGAAACCCGTTTCCGAAGAGCCTTGCCGTGTTTCTCCGCCCATTCCTTGTACCGTGGATGACGGAACAATTTCTCGGCGAAGACCGATCCCGCCCCACGCTTGTTGCCCGCCATCGCGTCCATCATCGCCATCGATGCGAAGTCGCTCGAAAGCGCCATGCAGATGCGGTAGAACCCGTCGATGCGGCGCGCCTCTTCCTCACCATCCTTGCCTCGCCAAAGGAGGTACGTCATCGCCGCGCAGAGCGCGTATTTGCGGTCGGAGGCGTCAGGGACCTTGATCGGCTTCTCCGAATTCGTCATCATCTCCAACACGTCGTCGAACGTCTCGTTGATCTTGTGGAACTCCATGAACTCCACGCCCGCACGATTACCGACAAGGCCGTAAACGACCTTACGGAGAAGCGACTCATTGCCGTTCCCGAATTGCGCCAGCATCCGGCTCACGCGTTCCCACGAACGCGGCGTCGGCCAGCCGCGCTCAAGGTTCTCCCCTTCCTGATTGAACAGACTACCCGGACGATAGCGGATGAAGCCCATCACGGACGGATGGATGTCGTGCGTCCGCGCCCAGACGATCCAACTCTCGGCGTCCTCCTGCATCTCGACGTGCAGAAAGCGGTTGGCGAGTGCAGAGGACATCGTCGCCGCGACCGCGCGGTCTTCCGTCCGGTTGCCCGCCGCGCAGATGTACCATCCGTCTGGCACCTTGTAGAGCTCGCCAAGCCGCCGGTCGAGTATGAACTCGTAGGCGGCCACTTGCAGCGAACGGTCCGCCGCCGTGATTTCATCGAAGAGGATGATGCCACGCGAATTCGGATCGCGCGGCCACTCGCTCGCCACGAGCCACTTCACGCCGTCTGGCCCCGGCACGGGGAGCCCGCGGATGTCGACCGGTTCGCGCTGCGCGAGACGCACGTCGATGAACCCGATGCCGAGTTCCCGCGCCACGTCGCGCAGGATGCTCGACTTTCCAAGTCCCGGCGCACCCCACACCATCAGCGGCGGCAGCGCACTCGCCATTTCAGGGTTCGCCGCCAGCGCATTCAGCTGCATCTTCAGCAGCTTTTCCAGTTCCTCGCCCGTCACGCGGTTATGAAGGTCGAGCGCAAATGTTTCGTCATTCTGCTTTGCCATTGTCTGCTTTCTTTGTTTTACATCCGTATCGTATCAATGTTTTCTGCAACTCCGGTACTATCGTCCAACGCCATTTGGATAGGTCGGTGCGATCTTCTGGCTTCATTTTTTCTCGCAAAAGCGTACAGGCTAGCGCATCGTTGCCCTTCCCGTCGCGAGCCCGTGCAACAACGCCCGGCGAGAGCGATTCGACCATCTCGATGAACTTGATCGCACGTGGTCCGGGAATCCGGCTGTCTTTGCTGCACAGGATGACGAAATCCTCATGCGAAACGACATTCCAGAACCCGTCCGCCTCGTGTATCGCCGCGTCAAAGATCCGCCACGCCCGCGCGTCCAGAATCTCGT
The DNA here is from genome assembly GCA_017427485.1 of Kiritimatiellia bacterium. GTDB lineage: Bacteria > Verrucomicrobiota > Kiritimatiellia > RFP12 > UBA1067 > RUG572. Next base: position 14,291 of record JAFRSR010000020.1, on the reverse strand, counting down.
CGATCCACGCATGGTTCAATTCGTGTCCAGCGATTGCAAAGTGCATGAAGAATTCCGGCACGTTGTCCGTGCCCAGGGCTTTTCGCTCCGCAGGCGTTACGAAGTGACTGTCTCTAGAATTAAGACCCTGGTGCATTGTTCCTACTCCTTCTTTATCTTGTAGTATTACAGGCAACGATGTTGAGCCGCCCATTCTCATCACACCTAATGACAAACTCGTCACTGCACGTGTCATCCTTCCAGATCTTCAACGGGCGGCAGAGGATACTAGCCGGCATATAATTTCGCCATCGCCCGTAATCTCGCTCACGCAAAGAGATAATACTTTCCGCACACTCGGTGAGATCAGTCCCCTGCTCAACGCTGATCCGCATTGCGAGCTCTCCATAAGAAGTGGCCTCATAGGGTTCACCATGTGCATCCAGCAATTCCCTTACAATGACAAAGGTCTTGCCACTTGCCTTGACTGTTCTGTTAAGTCGCGCCAGATTTTCGAGTGAGATCCTCTGCCTGTGGTTGACAATCGTAATACCGCCTGCGTATTCTCGAACCGCTTCAATCGATTCGGCATCCATGTCGTTCGGTGTATGGATACAACGCCGGATTGAATTTCGAATTTTGAGGTTGATTCGATCTTCAATCAGCGTTCCCGTCAAAGGCTTCAACGCCGGCGGCATAATTCCGTCTTCCTTTGTAACCGTCCAGCAGTGCGTATCTACCGCCGAATCGCCCGTGAGAAGATAATGTCGGTCATGTGCCCAGTGGAATCCATTCCATGACCATACGCACAAGCGCTGGGCGTCGCCGATCTCCATCATCGTCGTACCTATCTCGAAGGCGAGATCAAGGCAGGGAGCCTTTTTGCTGTCGCCGTCTACCAAAATAACGCCCGGCGATTTGTTCAAGTACAAATCCAGCAGCCACATCGGCCTTGATTTACCTTTTCTCATTTCATGTACTCCTTGAATGCATTAAACATACAGCATCCCGTCTCATACAAGAACTGCCGTAACAATGCATCATCGTCATTCACATAACCCGTTGCAAAGTAGCAACAGTTTCTTTCTTCGACGAAATGCATTTCTGGAAATTGCCCGTCAACGGCAAAGACGAAGTCGTATCCGGAGGATGGAAAATTCCGACAATCGAGAAGCCCTTCTACCGCCATTCGCATAATCTTTTCCTTGATTTCACAGTTCACTACATCCCTCCCATTGAGCAGAAGCTTTCCGAAGACCCTGCGAATTGAACTTCGCCTTTGCACTGCACCGCATGAAAACGAAACATTGCCACAAGTTGACGTTCGCGGCTGCATGAATATCGTACCCTCAATTGTTTCCAGATGTTTCTTCACATATCCTTCGATCTCTTCATCATAAATGTATTGATGGCCATTCACTGAAACGGCAAGTCCCGGGCATCTCGCCGCCAAACCATTTCCCAATCCCTGCACAACCTCGTCCAGCTGATCATCGTTTAAATCTATTTTGCGATAATAATCCTCCGAGGGAATGAATCTTATGCGGACCAGCTTCTTCCCGGCCGCACCCATCAGCGCAGGGAATAACCTCTCTACAGTCCCTACATGGCCATCCACGCTTTGCACGGCATTCCACTCTCCGTCCTTGCAAGTCTCAATTTCCATGAACCGCGAAAGCGCATTTATCATCGCATATTCAAATCCCAGGTTCCTTCCCTCGCCGAGGACTCCCTTGACCTGGCCCAAGCAAATGCCCTGCAAGTCGTCCGTCCAAGGCGTGCCATCGCATTCGATGGCCATCATCTTGCATCCATAGTCACAATGGGCATCCGCGTCAGACACGCGAATGTCCACGTAAGACAGCTCCCCGCGCCCGAACGCCTCAGCCATTTCGTTGGCCAGTTGGTCAAGGAGGAACACCCACACGCTCTTGTCGGGGATGCCTTCGCGCGTCAACCAGTACATCCCCAACCGTTTCCTTATATGGTCAACTACACTTATATGCTCCACTGTATCCATCTTCTTCTTGCTGTTCCTTTCCTGCTCACCTTCTATAGCACCATCCGTGCCAACACGCAAAAAGACCGACAATCGGCGATCCACCAACCTTCACTGTTCAAATTTTAACCAGCTGCTCAGATTTCTCTCACACCGACAACCACCCATCACGAGAATCCTCACTGGCACATTTCTTGCTGTCCAAAACCTTGAGCCAATGAAGCAAAGGATAGCCATGGACACAAATGACCTGATAACCACGCTGAACAACCTATCACACGAACTGGATCTTACAATCCGCTCCATTACCGACCGATGCACGAACAATGCTTCCGTCACAATTGGAGACTTGCACTTGTTACACGATCTTGCCCCCCTTGAATCATCGCTGACGCGTCTCTCGCAATCCGGCACACAACTAAAATCCACCATGGACGGATACTGCCGGTGGCTCGGAAGGCGTCGGGCGATTATTCTTCCTGACGAACTCGATGACAAGACCGTCTACTCGCTGTATCTTTACATAAAGAACGAAGGGACCACCCTGAATCTTGAACCGATCTCAGAGATCACGTATGCAGCGCAAGCACTTTGCCAATCAGGGCAATTTCGTAAAACAATTGAATTCAAGGACGGGACAAAACTCCTGGATCGTCAATTGATTGCACCCAAGAACCTCCCCGAAGAAGCTATATCTTCTGACAATGTCGCCAGCTTCTGTCTCGGCATGGACATAAGTGGCAAACAACTTTCTCAGACTGTGCTTCGTTATCTGATGAAGAAAGACTGTGTGAATATTTTGGAGCATCTTATCAGGACCAACAAGAAAATCCCTGATGTCTATCCTCCAGAGAACCTTCTTCTAAGTGTTTTGCATACAATGGGCTGGTGCCCGCTCTTGCCGGTTATAAAGGCAATAGAGGAAACCTTCCCCGGCACGATTAAGTCAGCAGAAGACGCCTCACACCGCAACGCACTCTGGTACACACTTCGACATCACAGACTCTGGGGCAACCGCAATCCTTGCCATTGCGCACTGGACACGGAAGACGTTGAGCAGTACCTCTTGTGGAAAGGTTGCGATCCCTTCAAGACTTCAAACGACCTTTTCTCATGGCAAGCCATGGCACGCCTGATGCGCATCATCGAGCATTACGAGACGACCGAATGCCTTGCGTAATAGCTGAATCCCGCTACCAGGTCAGTTACCGAGGCGTGTACCACGCGATATTCATTCTGTCATTTACGTCCGAATCGTTTCGACATTGCCTTCGGCCAGAACTTCGCGAACCAACCACACTTATCACGCGGACACGGGAACTTCTCGATCCGGTCGAACTGCGCATCCGCTTCCCGCATCGTCTTGAACCGCCCTCCCGCCGCGTCCCGTCCGTCGCATACTGGAGCGCATCCAGCAGCAAGTCAAGCTCCTGCGCCGCCTCGCGAACATGAAACCCCAGCAGATCGAGATTCAACGTTCTTCACTTCCCCTCTCAACCACAAGGTTCGAAAAGATAGGTTACTATGGTTTCATAGGTTCAAAATTCTCGTTTCCTTCTTCGTCAACGGTTTTATGATATTTGGTTGGGCATGTCGTTTCCCACCATGTCGGCTCATTCACGTCAACACGATACCAGATGTCGGGGACACGACTCTCAAACCAAGGCCATGGATCTCGGTAACGAATAGCGTCTTCCACTAGGAGATTTTTCCGATTTATAGCTTCATTATCATTCCAGTCGAGGCGAATAGCCGATTCCGTACGCTTTCTTGCGCCAACGATAAGCCAAAGCCATCCATCTGCCTCTTTCATCCGTTGGAAATCACCCAATGGATCTCCAGCGGTCTCATGAAGTGCCCGTACATGCGCAACATACGCGGGAACGGATTGCGGCAAGGGTGTCTGTTTCAGCCAATCATGAATCGCCTTGAAAAAATCAACGCGAACGAGAAATTCGTCACGCCATCCCCTTTTATCATCACGTGGTATAGGAATCGTTCTTCCTCCTGGGATTCCGTTATTCCATGTCAAGGCAATCCGCGCGAACAAATTATCAAACAATCCAAACCAGTCCGATTCGATGGCGGCGCGAATTCGATCCAGTCGATTGCGTATTTCTGCGGCGGAATCGAAAGCATCCTCATCGTAACCAACGAAGCGAAGGCTCCCGGCGTGGACGAGTTCATCACACTCCAATGTAACTACATCTAATTCTGGCAAATGCCATTTTCGGCGCTCGTCCGCCAGTTGTCCGGTAGTTGAATCTCCAAACGTTTTCGTCATCCTATCGCTCAACAAGCCAAACTTCCCTTGAAGAAAATCCAGCCCAGTTTCACACCATGCATCAAACTTGTCAGGATCTGGCATTTCAACATCCACGATGTTCAGGAGGACACGGATTTTCCGACGGACATCCGTCTGCTTGGTCATCAAAGAGCAACCTTTCGCCAAATACAGAAGCCTCAAGGCATCGTGTGCCGATGGATTTCCATTGCCGCCAAAGGCGTCCCAGATTTCTGAGTCAGAAACAGGCCCTTCATCATGTTTCGTGCTCCACAGCGCATTCTCGTTCCGTTCTTCAGCCCAGTTGCATGAAATTGGCCTGAGAACGGAGAAGCACGTTTGCACCGTTTCATAAAAATCACGACGTTCGCCATCCGAAAAGGGCGCGTATTCTTTCCCTTCCTCCGGCATTTCCGAAAGGCGTTGCTCGATCTGGTCTAGTGCGTCATCAAAGTGACTCCAGCCGGTGAACCGAGCATAAGCAACCCTGACGATCTGCTCCATGAATCGGTCCAGTCTTGCGATGTCGCCCCCAACACCCTCCCACGTTGTTTCCGACCATTCGCCGTCGATCTTTTCCTTCCAGTCGACGGCCATGTCAACTGGGACTGTATCGTCGAGGACTGCTTTCAGGTTCTCCCATGGGGTCAGTTCCTTGCCGCGAGCATTCATTTTGCGAAATATTCGGTCGAATCCCACCTTCCCACCATCGAGAACGTGCAGGAAAAACCGCACGTTATCTATCTGGGCCTTTGAGCGCCGTTTCGGTCCAATCACCTTGTCTATGGTTTCCGCCATCTTCAGCATCCCCGCGACCGTCGGATCCTTTTCCCAGACGGGAAGAAACCACTCTGCCTCGCGGATTTGTGCTGCAGCTTCCGTCCCTGGGTGTCGCGGATGTGCGATCAACCCCTGAACGAACAGTTCGGGTATGCGTCGCGATTCGTAGGAGAAACGCCACTCGCCATGCCACTTTCCACAACACCATGCAAGCAAAAAAAGCGTTGTGAGACGCTGTTGCCCGTCGAGCGGGAGAAGCGCCGATGTTTCATCACTAACGCCATAAATGAAGTCAAGAGAAAGTGGTTTACGGCCCAACACCGCCCTGACGAGCTCGGGAACGAATGTGCGCCGGATGATTTCGCCCCTCTCATCTTGACGCCCCTGTGCGTACTCTCGCTGGATGTGCGGAATGCGAATGCCACCCCGATAATCATTGAACAACGTTTCCAATGTGTATTCGTCTTTCATTCCTACTCTCCGTTCTCCATGAAATTCTTGAACAGCCGCGACAAGGCGGTTTTGTAGTTGTCAGCGTCCGATTGTCCCCAGTAACGCATCTGGGCGGCAAATGGCGAATAGACCTTTGAAAAGGCTTCTTCCGTCAATGGCGGAACGTATTTTTGATTTCCGTCTTGCCTCGCCAGTTCGCGCATGGTCTGGAGAATACGCCTACGCTTGGCTGGGAAGATCGCATTCTTGTAAGCGCGATTCGTTCCAGAATCGAGAAGCGCAAGATTCCCAACATCGTGCTCGTCTCTAATCTTGTCATCTTCATCCTTTGGCTTGAATCTCTCCCAGACAAATTTCCATTTGTCTTCAAACGACTTCTTTTCTAAAAGCTTTTCCCGTTCCCCGGGGGGCATCTCCGCTTCGGCAAGGGACAACCACTCCTTTTGCACCGCCGTGTCCTCAAGCGGATTTTCAGTTTGGGATGCGATGTGTTCAATATCCCAACTATCTTTCCGATAAAGATCAAACCTAAAGTTCTCGCTTCGGGCTATGGCAACAAGTCCGTTGAGAAGGACGAACACGCTCTTGAGTAATTCGTCACCGTATCGCAGAGACCCGATGTCGTCAACATCCTTTAGTGCATCGCGTATGATTTTTGCAACCGCTTGTCGAAATGCGGTCAGACGCCTTTTCGCCTTTCCGATCCAGATGTCGCGGAAGAGGACATATGCCTGATTTTGCGTAAACTCGAAAATCCATCCAAGACACAAGCGCGTTTCTGGGTCGGCGAAACAGGATTGCATCCACCAGTGGCACCGCAAGACCTCTTCCCAGGCGTTGCGAAGCCGCTCCGCCTTGTTTGCGCCGGAAAGCTTTTTCATCCACTTTTCGAATTTGAGATATATGGCCAGAGGTGACAGGCGGGCGACATGCAAAGGGCAACCACAGACTATCGAGAAAAGAAAGTCGATGCGTGTTGGGATTTTGTCAAAACGCCGTGTGTTCCAGATCGCCCAGAACATGTCGTCCCCCATGTCAGAAGTCATTATGTCCCATTCTTTGGCGATGTCATTACGCTCATCGTCGCGCAGCCCGTTGTCGGATTCCAGGAAGAGGGCACGAATCAACTCGGAGGATGTTAATGGTGTCTTGCCTGCGTTCAGACGCTGAAAAACCACATGGCCATCCTCTTCAGGACCGATTAGATACCGAAGAAAAAAGACATTGCCCGACGACAAAAGGCGTTGGACCTTTTTTGCCGACTCCGCATTATTTTCGCGCCAAGCCCCGGCAATCTCGAAAGCCTTGCCACGGAAATGGTCGTTTATGGATGTTCCTGGGTGTTTCAGCAACTGGGAAAGCTTTTTATTCTTCTCGGTTGTGTATTCGATGTCCCAGCGTACCGCCTCGCCGCAGTTTAGAATGCTGAAAATGATGTAAAGCGTCGTCAGACGCTGCTGTCCATCAACAACAAGGTACTTACCTGCCGCTATGCAGCCATTCGAGTCTTTCACAGGTTGCAGCACAAGGGGCTGAAGGCAATAGCCATCGGAGTCTCCGCCCTCCGCATATTCCGCCAAGTCATTCAGCAGAGCCGTTATTTCGTCTTCCGTCCAACGATAGCCTCGCTGGTAAGACGGGATGGAATAGATACCGGCAAGGTCTGCAATCGTCATCTTGCTCAAAGTTGTATCGTTTGTCATTTCCTTCATCAGTTAACTCCTTTCCGTCGGACTGTACTTGCCGCCGTGAGGTGGACTCTTCATGTATGAATTCAGCACCATAGCGCGAATGTCCTTATTCTCATTCCCGACCTGAACTGCTGAACTCATTCTTGCCGCCACGTAGTTTTCCTTTCTGTTGAAGTTTACGCCAACCTCATAGCACCATCCGTGCCAACGACATTTGAGCGGCGAAAGGCGCATCACGCGCCCTTCCGCCGCTCAATATTTCACCATCCGCTCAAAATATGAATCATCGTGCCTGTTTTAGTTGCCGCCAACATCATAATCCCGAATTCAAAGAGGAAGATGGTGAATGCCCATTCCAGGACGAACCGAACAATCGCAAAACGCGCGATCAGCCGATCCCAGAACTGCTCGCCGAGAACAGACCAAAGGAAGATACCGACAAACGGAAGTGCCATCACGCCCACCAACATCAGATCGGCAGCCGGTGCCCTGACCCCGTACGTATCCAACATCCTCATGCAGTACGGTGAAAGGCTGCCGATCGGCATGAACGCCAGTAGCATCATCCTGCCCGCCCGCGAACACGCCTTCGCCCATCGTGGACAACCATCGACATACATCTGCAACCGATTCACCTACTTTTCCTCCTCGGTGTTGCCGTTAAGCGATGCGAACATAGGGAACCCCGGTCCATCAACGAATCCGGCCCGAGCCTGCCGCGCAATGGCCTCAAGCTGCACAACGATCATTTCCTCGGTCAGTTCGCCGTCGCTGTCCGCAGTCATCAAGAACAGCGCTGACGCAGGCTGGTCGCCAGAACACTTACAAAGTACGCGCCAGTGGAGGTAGTCGAGGACGATCCCGGCTTCCTGTATAAAGGCCTGGATTCGCCGCCATCGCGCATCACTGTTTTCCGTCGTTGCCACCGCTGTTTTCGGCCGTTCAGCCGATTCTAGATGTCTCTTTAACTGTCCGCCCTCTTCGCCGTATGATTTCATTAGTTCTTTGTTATTCATTTTCACTCCTTCTTATGTTTTGGCCTCAGCTGCTCGGCATGTCACCCACGACATGCCGAACTGCCGATCTTCCTTTCTGTTGTTACGATTAATCATTGTCCCACGGCATGCAGTCGATGGAGAACCCGTCATCCAGTTCACCATCGTCCTCTGTCTCAGATTCTTGTGAATGTAAGGGCGGCGGATGTTCTTTTCATCTTTGCAACTCAACGACCTGATGAGATTGTTCTGTCTGACGCGCTCTTGAATCTTTTTGTCACACGAAGAATTAACGTGGATACCAGTTCCCTTCTTCGTCCTGAGCATATCCGTTAGGCCCCCCCATATCGCCGTAAGGGTCATCAGCATTAGACTTATTCTCGAAATATGTGTCTTCGTCCACAAGATCAGCCCCACAGCGAGGACACTCGCGCTCCTGAGAAAACCAGTCTTCTTCGTATTCGAACCATTCCTCACAATCGTAACAATAGTAGCATATCATTTGTTGCTCCTCTCAATATCACCCAGCTCGCAGAATGCTTGCTGTCATAGGCGACAAAAAGCATAAAGCAGAAATCATGCCACTCCCTAAACCAGCAGTGGGAATAAAAGAAATTAGCTCAGCAAATCTCGACACATGGAGAATCCACATAGGAACCAGCCTTTATTATAAAACTTAATGGGCAAAGACCTATATGATTGTATAGTCTCATATCCTTATAGATAGCGTATTGTATTCTTGAATGCCTAAAAGATTGCAAACTATCTTCTTTTCGTTAAGAAAATCAACCAACTCCTCCTCCAAGACTTCACAAGAAGATGGCAACCATATATCATCGACACACCGATTCTGTATCACTTCTCCTCAAGTTACCATAAGATCAGTATCGTATACGGTGTTGATTGGGTATCAACCAAGTATCGTCAATCCTTGTAATCACTCGCGAATCCATACGAGCCATATCAAGCGACAAGCATGTCGGGCAAAAATAATGCGGTCCCCCCATTGCCATTCTTTCATTCAATGTAACCACCAATGCCACTGATGCACTCTGAGGATCTTTATCGTCTAAATAAAGGGGCACCAACAATTGAATCTTTCCACGATAATATGTTGGGATAGCCACTTTAAAGCTCTTTTGTAAAATCTTCCTTGTTCTTCTCCAAGCGGCGTGAAGGTATTTCTTAAATTCACATTCATCGTATGACGCAAATTTCTCATTAAACTGTATTTTTACGGATCTAGGTAAGCGATCGCGCAGATTCTCCCAGATATGAAAGTATGAAAAACCGATATGATTTTCATGAATAGAACCGTAACGATAATCAAAAAGCAATCGCTCCGGTTCTGACACCCAGTGCGGAGGATATGGCAAGCCGTGATTGACCCGATCATTCTCAAACACAAGTTTCGGATTTATGGACAATCCTTTTTCGTGTGAACCAGAATGGGTCAACCACTCAACTGACTGATAGACGCCATCTTCATTGGGAGATGAACAATAAGCATATATGTAATGTGCACCATCCGAATCTGGAGTGACCAATCCAGTACAAAAGACCATCGCATTCTTATCTGCTTTAGGCGTTACAAATACAATCTCCTCAGCCGCCTCTTGTGATAAATGTTCGTACACAGACTCAAGGTAATAAGAAAGCATACCATACCGCTCCTTTTTATATGACCAATCCTCTTGGTCTGACAATTGAGCCAATCTTTCTATTGCCACATTCTTAAGAAACAATCGATCAATTTTAGTATAAATTGACGGAATACAAGCTTCAATACTAAGTGGTCTCTCTGTATCATCAGCGATTACAACTAATATGTCCCAAAAAGCTGCAGAAATCCGCCTAAACAAGAGAGAAATTGGGCTTCCTGATGAATATTCATCAAAAACATCTGGACGTAATTTCATCCCCGTATATAGTAAAAAATCATCTTCTTTATCTTCTTCTGAAAGCTCTACATAATCACCCCAAATATGACCCATCACCATATCATTCCACGTTCCATCCATATGTCCACCATTTTGTTCAATTTTACCAATTGTACTCAACGCCATAAAAAGATTCTGAAAAGCAAATCTCCGAAATCTCATTGCCATGCCAGACACCTTGAAGTCTCGAATATCATGGCTATACATAACATGGCCATATATAATTTCAGCTATATACTTCGGGCAAATCTGTCTATCTGATCCACGTAATTCTTTATTAACATTCTTTCTTATAGACACTTGAATGTTTTTCACATTGCCGACATGCGACAACCAGGATAATTCAGTTAACTTCAGATAAAGAACATAATGTTGTTCACTATCTTCATTCTGTAACCACTGGCGCCAAAAAGTTGCCTCTCGTGATACTGCTTTCTTAAACTCACAATTGATTGCCCTATATAATTCATTAATTTCTTTTCGATCCAAGCTGCGGTTTAATTGTTTACCGATAGCCCGCAACAGGCCCTTGGAATCAATCCAAATATCTCTCCCGAAGTCAAGCCGTTCACGATAGATGATCATGACCACTCCTTTTTTAACAATTTCAAAATTCTGGAAAATAATCTAATTGTTATACAAGGTCCCTTTCAAGCCCGTTGTAATCGGCAACCTCGCTACCCAATATCGGTGTCGCCCTTGAACAAGACATGATTTCCATCCCTGCCTGAGTGGTACAAATAATTATCATGGAGAAGCGTCCACGCATCTCCATACGCCTGCCCACAACATTTGTAGAACTCACTCATGTCTCTCACCTTTATCGAAGGCGGTTGTAGTATACCAAATCCGAATAAGGTTGCGCGAAGAAATCTCGATTAATTCACGAAATCGCACCACATCGCACCACTGGCCTGACCACATGCCGGGCGATGTCGTTCCAGCAAAGGCCGAGGTTGTTGCGGCGGTTCGGATCGACGCCGCGTTCCAGCAATGCGGCAACGGTTTTCGGGCAGGCGAAGCCGCCGGCGGCGTTCTGGTCGTCGCGATAGGTGAGATACCAGAGCAGGTTGTTGCCGCGGCAATCGACGAACGACAACTCTTTTCCCGGCAGCGCGTTTCTGCACTTTGCCGCGAGGAAATCATCGTCGTATGAAGTCAGCGCGTGTATGAGCATCTGCAACGGGGAATACCGCGACGAATCAAAACCCATCCCGACATGAAAATCAACTGTCATCTGCGTAATCTCCCAGCCCGGCAGCCGGTTCGCGACAATCCACCGGCGCATCGGCACGGCGTCGGCGAACGCCTGCTGCACAATCGGATTCTCCATCACCGGCCCCTGCAGCACCGCGTCCACGCCCCACCAGATGTGCGAGTAGCGGACGGCATCCCACACCGCCACCTTGATCGGATGCAGCAGCTCCGCCGTCATCACCCTGGCGAAACAGGCAAGCGCCATCTCCCCCGGCATCCGCTTGAACGTCCGCTTCACCTTCCGCGCGATCTCCGCCGGATCCTCACACGCCACAATCGCCTGCTGGAATACCGCTATTTCATTCTGGTCCATACGCCGCCTGTTCTACTTGATTTTGCATGCCACGCATATAGCAATATCCATGCCTACGTGAAAGCAGACCTCCGACCTGCCCCCGGCGCCTTGAGCCGTCTTCGCCATCAAGATGGCAACGGGCGCCTTAGGAACCAACCCCATACACTGTATCAAGCATCCAGCACGTTAGATACAAAACCCCAGCCCCTTCTCGGTGCTAAGGGGGTCATTCCTCCACAGGAGAAATCATCACCTTAAATGTGCCCACATTAGAGATCGACGCCTGCCCATACCCACATCCACCCGTGATGATGCCTACCACTTTAGCACTAAGTACCTTCTTTTTCTTGCCTTTAGCTGCATAAACCTTGAACCTGCCGCTGAATGTTCCTTTTCTATTGTTAAAGCTCAACTTCAAATTGGACAAATTGCCCTGTGAAACCTTGCGCACGAAACACTTCCGCCCTTTTACCGTAATCGGTTCGGCCTTCGGCAGTCTAGACACATCAACCTCGAACCCCTTAACGCTTTTCGGGAAATCACCCATTATCTCAAACTTGAATTTCCCGTCCGCAAGTTTTCTAACGCCATCCGTACTCTCAATCCCCCACGCGCCAAGCGTCCCGGCAAACGAAGTATCATCAAAATTCGCGACGAAAAGAAGCGGTCCCTTGATTTTCGAGATGCTGAGCGCCGGCGTACGCCCCTTGGACATCTTGAATTTCCGAATGGTTAAATTCTTGCCGTCCAGCCCTGTATATGTTCCCGAGACGTTACAAACCCCCTTCGCATTGGCCTTGCCCGCTTTAAGGGCAAGTAATCCAACCGGAGTGTCCCCATTCAAAACCCGCCCCTTGTATTCGACTTTTTTAGTGCCGGTGAAAGTACCTTTTGGAACAACGCTCACACCTGACATGATTGACGTACTTCTTTCCAGTTCCTGCTCGTTGGCGAACCGTGCGTCCAGCCATTGAATGCGATACGCGAGAAGAGTGCGCATCACCTCGGCATCTCTGCGGAACCCCCTGTTGAATGACCACATGGAGGAGTTGATGTCACCGGAGGCACCTATATAGTCAAGATACTGGTCTATCAGGCCACCTGGAGACACCGCATCCGCAAGATAACCCCGAATCTTGCCATACGACTCCATCGCCTTGCGACGGAATTCCGCATCGGTCAGCCAATATTTGAATATGCCGGCGACATCTGCCGTCCTGGTTATCCGCCAATAGGAAGCCCATTGTGAAAGATACGGCAAATCTGGTATTTCATGCACCCAGTCGAAATCCCACACCGGGCCGAAAACCATCTTGCCACGGACATCTTTGTATGCGTAACGGCTTTTTTTCGCCGCATCCCCATTGCACATTATCTCGTTCACAAGCCAGAACGAAACCATGGAATTAATGTCCGCGTATTCTCCCAGGCCCACACCGGCAGAATCTCGCTTGTTAGGAGACAACCAAGATTCTTCAAGTCCCTGCCAATAGGCTTTTACGTAATTGAACATTTTCGCGTTCGTCCTTATGTACTCGGGCGTCTTGACCATTACCTTGAGTCCCGTTTGCGTCTTGAATTTTGAGATCTCATCGTATTCCTCAGAAAGTTCAAACAGATATCCACCCGTTATGTCGATTGACGGATCGTCCGTAAGATGCGAGAGATTCTTTTCGTCACCATCGCCTATCACATCATCCCAGTCAAATATATCTATGCGCGACGACCCGACTCTCACATGCTCGCAAAACTGGTAGTTTCCGAGGAAGGTTCCGTTCAATACAACGTCGACCCAAGTGGATTGCATAGACACCATGCCGAGTTGCGCCGAAAGGTCGTATGCAAATTTGTTACGAAGCAGACTTACATCAAAATAATTTGCAAGAAGGACCCAATGCTTGTTCTTTCCAAATCCAAAGAGGTCCGTCTTTTTGTCGAGCTTGATCTTGTACGGTTTCTTAGGCTTAAACCATGTTGAGTTCCCGCGTCCTTTGATCGTTATCGCACCATCATACAAGGCTTTGTCAAAACCGCCGAACACATTGTTTCCGACAATCTTCATCGTCGCATCGAGGACAGTGTCTTTCTCCTTTACCGGTTCACCGTTCTTCGTGTCAATGTAGACCACAGGTAGCGTGCTTTCGTATACCGTACCATCTGGCAAAGGTATTACGGTGCCGGCAATCACCACACCCACTTGCAAAAGCAGCGTTGCCATAAGCAGTCCTCGAGCCGCCCATCCCCCCCTTGTGACCCTCGCGCAAAAAACCGCCAATCCTCGGGCGTGCACCATCCCCGCACACGACCTTCCATCAAGAGCTTTCTTTATTGACATGGATTGCTTCCTTTCTCTTTTGACTTCTCACGTCCCTTTTAACTTCTCGCGACATGCTGTCTTTCTCGTCTTCTTAAGGCGTCAATATACTACCATTTCTCCCTCTTGATGTCCACCGACAATTTCCCAGAAACATGGGGGCGGGTGAGCTTTAAATTAGTCGCAAGTTGTAGCGTCACGCTGACTTCCGTTGGGAGCGGATTCGCGCCACGAGCGCGCACATGGCGGATGCATTGAACACGCGCCAGTGCATCCCGGACTGCTTGCAGCGTCTCGCGACGTC
>JAFRSR010000019.1 GCA_017427485.1 Kiritimatiellia bacterium | reverse complement strand
TCGGCGGCGAAGCGCGCGGCGTCGCGCATCTTCTTGGCCGCCCAGTACTTCATGATGTAGGCGTTGCGGGCGGCGATGTCCGAGCGGTCGCCGAGCGCGGCCACCTCGGCCTCGGTGCCCTTGTCCCAGGGCAGCCAGTCGGAGAACTGCGAGACCTGCGCGTCGAGTGCGTCGCACCAGCGCTCGAGGTATGGTTCCACGTCCACCATCACGTCGGGACGCAGCGCGCGCGGATACGTGAACGGGTCGGTCATGTAGAGGATCACGGGACGGCGGCGCTGCGCCTTCGCCTCTGGCACCCAGTGCGGCACGCCGAGCAGGTAGCCGGCGTCCATCACCAGCTGGCCGGCGGCGCGGTGGTCGGCATGGTAGTCGCACGTGCGGTGGGTGATGATGAAGTCGGGCTCGAACTCGCGGATCTTCTTCGCCACGAGGCAGCGGGCCTCGTTTGAGGGATAGAGCGAGCAGTCGGGGTAACCGTAGATGTCGTAGCCATCCAGCCCGAACCGCTTCGCGGCCTCGATGGTCTCCGCGCGGCGCGTCTTCGCCGTCTGTTCGGGCGTGAGACGGTAGTGGCCCATGCGTCCGTCGGTGACCGAGGCGAACCGCACCTTGTAGCCCTTGGCGAGCAGTTTCACGGTGAGGCCGCCGCAGGTGATGTCGGTGTCGTCGGGATGGGCGCCGATCATCATCACGCGGATAGGACCCGGCGTGCGCGCGATCGTCCCCGTGGCATTGGGGCAGGCGGCCACGAAGCGGCGCTTGCCCACCACGGTGCCCTTGCCGGCGTCCTGCGCCTGCGCAGACGCGGAAAACCCGGCGGCGGCCACGAGCGCCGCGCCGCCGAGGAAGTTTCTTCTGTTGAGGTCCATGTCGGGATTCCTTTCCTGTAAAGGCTTTCGGCAATCAGAGCGCGGCTTTCACGAAGTCGGCGAAGCCGGGGATCGTGGTGAGGTCCATGCCCCAGAAGTCGGACTTGCGGAGAATGTCGTCCACGGAGGGGTTCGTCTTGAAGTAGGACATCACCTCGGGGCTGTCGTTCACGGCGTCCGTGCGGTAGAACTTGATGAGCGACGCCATCGAGCCCGTCAGCCCCGGCGGGAGTTTCCCGAACATCTTCAGGTAGTCGAGGATCGTGGGCAGCACGCGCACCTTCCACTTCGAGACGCTGTTGAGGCAGATCGAGAGCAGGCGGTGGTTCGCGAACGGGTTGGCGAAGCGCTCGAGCACCGATTCCGCGTAGGCGCGCTTGTCGGCGTCCGGCAGGTCGATCGTCGGGAGGATCTCGTCGAAGAGGATCTGGCGGAAGAAGGCGTTGAACTTCGGATCGGCCACGAGCTCGGCCACGAACGTGAAGCCCGCGAGATGCCCTTCCAGCACGGTGGCCGTGTGCGCGCCGTTGAGGAAACGCACCTTGCGCGTGCGGTAGGGCGTCTGGTCCTTCGTGTAGACCACGTTAAGGCCCGCCTTCTGGAACGGGATCTCCTTCTCGAGGTCGAAATCGGTCTGGATCACCCAGAAGTGGAACGGCTCGCCGCACACGAGCACGTCGTCCTGCTCGCCGAGCTGCTGCGCGTAGCGCGCGGCCGATTCGGCGTCGGGACGCCCCGCCACGATGCGGTCCACGAGCGTGGAGCAGAACACGCACTCCTTCTCCACCCACGCGGCGGCGGCGGTCTCGCCCCAGTCCGCGAGGTAGTGGAGCACGTGCTCGCGCAGCATCGCGCCGTTCTTGTCGATCAGCTCGCACGGGATGAAGATGAGTCCCGGCAACCCGGCCGCCGCGCGCGCCACGCAGAGCTTCGCCACCTTGGAGGGGAAGGTGTTCGCGTCCGCACGATACTCGATGCCCGCCTCGGTGGTGTTGGACACCACGAACCGCAGGTCGGGATTGCGCGCGACCTCCTCCACGGCGGGCCATTCCGAGAGGGCGTTCAGCACGCCCTTCACGCACGTGATCTCGCGGAACAGCTCCACGGGCTTGCCGCCTTCCACGCCGCGCAGCACGGTGTGGTAGCGCCCGCCGCGCGCGTTGAGGATCTTCGAGGGCGGACTCAACTCGTCGCCGATCGGCTGGACGATCTGCACGGCGGCGCCGAAGTCCGCCTTCTCGTTCATGATGTCCACCATCCAGTCTACGAAGCAGCGCAGGAAATTTCCTTCGCCGAACTGCAGGATCTTGACCTTCTTGTCCGTTGCCATCTCTGTTCCTTTCCTCATGTCGGTTTTGCCAACGCGCACATTGTACCATATTTTTTGAGTCCCGTGCCGCGCGTCTTTTGCTATACTTACATCACTCAAACAGGCAAAGGAGCAGGCACGAATGAACAGACGAGACTTTCTGAGGCACGCCGCAGCCGCGATGGCCGCCGCCGCAGGCGGCTGCATCACGGCCGAAGGCACCCGCAAAGAGGCCGGAACCACGCGCGGCGTGGTCGTGAGCGCGCGCGACCTCTCCGGTGCGTTCGACTGGCCGCGACTCGCCCGCGAGGCGGGCCTCACCACCGTCGCGACGCATATCGGCCCACGCGACGTGATGCCGTTCATGATGAGCGGACGCGGCGCGCGCTTCCTCGACGCCTGCACGCATTACGGCATCCAGGTCGAGCACGAGCTCCACGCCATCGACTGGCTCCTTCCCCGCTCGATGTTCGCCGCCGATCCGTCCTTCTTCCGCATGAACGCCAAGGGGGAACGCACGCCCGACTCCAACTGCTGCCCGTCCAACCCCTTCGCGCTCGAGGTCATCGCCTGCCGCGCCGTGGAGGCGGCGCGCGTCTGCCGCTCCACCACCGGCCGCTACTTCTACTGGATGACCGACAACGGCGAGAAGTGCAACTGCCCCAAGTGCAAGCCGCTCTCCGGCGCCGAGCAGGCCGTGATCGTCGAGAACGCCATCGTCCGCGCCCTGCGCGTCGAGATCGACCCCAACGCCACGCTCGCGCACCTCGCCTACCAGTTCACGATGGATCCGCCCCGGCTCGTCAAGCCCGACCCGAACCTCTTCCTCGAGTTCGCCCCCATCGAGCGCTGGCACGCAAAGGGCGTGCAGCGCCGCGAACCGCTGGCCGAAGGCGGGACCTGGCTCGAGAAGCTCGACCGCCTGCTCACGGTCTTTCCCGCCGCGACGGCACAGGCTCTTGAGTACTGGCTGGACGCCTCGCTCTTCTCAAAATGGCGCAAGCCCCTTGCCCGCATCCCGTGGGATGCCGCGAAAACCCGCGACGAGATCGCCGCCTACCGGAAACGCGGCATCCGCCACTTCACGACCTTCGCCGTCTACGTCAACGACGACTACGTCAACGACTTCGGCCCCGCCGCCCTCGACTGCGTCCGCGAATACGGTCAACTGCTGCGTTCCTGATGGACAAAACCGCCCCGCGTGGCAACAACAAAAACAGCACCATTTTTCGATTTCGAAAATTAGTGCTAAATCTAGCCGCCTCAACCAGCCGCCAGCATCCCCGCCGACACGCCGAATATGTCTCGCTTATGTCAATCGGTAATATGATCGAATAAGCGAAAGTAGTTCGTCCGGCGCTCGTTGAGGGAAGTTCACGTCGGCAAGCGAATGCAGAATGCCTTCCCATGCCGTATTTGTTTGCACGTAGATGTCAAGAAACTGTCGTAAGTCAATTGCAATGGGTTCAGCGAGTTCACATGTCTTCGTTTCGTCAAGCAAGTACGCCAGATGGAAAACGTCATTGCGGTGCTTTTTGATGTCACGGTCGCGAACAATCTTTCCGCTGAGCCTGTCAGACATGAGGTTCAGATGAGCTTTTGCCTTAAGCGGAAGTAATCCATCTGGCGTAACAGCAGGCAATCCAGACACCGTAATGTCGCGATGTTGAAGAATCAAATTATAGTATGCGTCTTCCAGCAAGACGGCCGACAACGAAGACAGTCCGTCACCGGGTTCGATCGGAACTACAGTCTGCCCTTCAGGAAGTTGAACGACATCTGGTCGCGACAAAAGTTCAATCATGAAAGGATACCCTGCCTTTTTAGGTTCAACGAACCTAAACGCGACCTTCTTACCATCTGCGCGTTGCCATTTCACATATCCGCCGTTGTGCAGATACTGCCAAAGCCGTTCATAGAATGCTCGGCTTGTCTCCCCAACAACAAGGACAACATCAATGTCCTTCGTTTGGCGGAATTCAAGTTCTGCCTCACCGAGCCACTGCGAGCAGGCCGCACCGCCGATGACCGCAAAATGTTCCGCATAGTCCTTGAAGAAATCGGCAAAGCCGCTCATTCCCTCGATTTCCATCACGCATCCTCCATCATATTCTCAAGTGCACCTTCGATCCTGGGATCGGCGGCGTCTTTAAGCGAAAGAAACAATGAATACCGATCAACCTTGCCCGAACCGGTGATTCGCGGCGGATAATGCCATATCTGCAGTTCGCTCTGGGCATCGTCTCTGGAATCGGCAACGGAACACACGCGTTGATCACCAGCCTGTCGTTCGTCCACGGCAAAGACCTTGCGTACGGGGGCGGCCATCAAGGTCCTTTCTGCCAACGCGCTAAGACCGGCCGCATCTACGCCTTGGGGAATCAATCGGTTCAGAAGCGTTCTCTTGACGGGCGATCGGAACATGGCCCTGGCATGTTCCCACAGGTCTTTGCCGCTCCTAGAGAACTGTAACACCTTCGGACGTGCTCCAACGATTTCTGCGATGCCGGTCGCGGCCAGTTCGCCCGCTGCCTTTGTCAATGTCGTTCCAGAATATCCAAGAATCTCGGCGACCCGGACAAGCGGAAGATTTTCCACGTCGCCTTTAACGAGTTGCCTGATGACAAGCGCCTGAGCGGCATAACTTAACATTTTAGAATTCTTATGTAGACGCGGCGCCCATTCCTTGACATCCATGATCGGCGGCAGAAAGAACTGGTTGCCGGGTACGACGAATCCCGTCATGCAGCGCAAAAAGGCGTTTCGCCTGCTGCCGGTAATGGACTCAAAAACAAATACTACGGGCATGGAGATTCGCTCTCCAATCTGCGAAGCATGGCGTGCATACTCATGAGGGGACATCGCATCACGCTCGACAACTGCAAACGCGACTTCTCGACCTAACAATCTCGTTGAAAAGACAGGAAAACGCTTGAGATACATGGGGCCCATTACAGGGCAGGCCGAAAGCACGACACCCTCACCAAAAATCTTTGACAGGTATTCTTCTAGTCGTTTCGTCAGTTTCATTTTAAACCTCGACTGTATTATACACTTCATCGGTTTATAATACAAGCCGAAATGATTACCAAATGGAAATGGCTAAATCTAGCCCCAGTCCCGATCTGCCGCCGGCATCCCCGCCGACACGCCGAACACATTCTTCGCCTCGGACGAGCAGCCCAGTCCCTTCAGGAACTCGGCATCTACCACTTCACGAACTTTACCATCTACGTCAACGACTTCGGGCTCGCCACCATCAACTGTATCCACGAATGCGGACAACTTCTGCGTTCCTAATGTGCCATGAGGACAGTTCCCGTAGTTTAATGGTTCTCCGTAGTTTCATATGGATAAGCCACACAGTTTCCGGATTTCCCGTGGGAACACTCCCCGGCATTTCCCTGTAGAAGTGGGCCTTGCCGTCCTTGAATCTCTATGTCTCTCTAAGAAACATGCCAGCACTATCTCATATCCGGTACGTCTTTCCAAGGTGGACAGGTCTTCACTATCCGACTCTTCGCAGCCATAAGGACACATATCTTGCACCATGTGAAAGGCAACACAAGTTATCGCGGCGAACAAAATCGAATCCAAAGTCAAATGTACAAAGTCCGGCTTAATTAGCGGTATTTGGTTCAGACCCCAATGTTCCTCCACAACCAGACTCAAAACCGACCCCGATTCGCCGATGGCAGAGCCCTATTCTCTATGATTCTCGAAGCGTTCTATGCTTTGGTTAAAATAGTTGACTTTCCACGAACCATCAATCTTATACAGTCCTAATCTCAGATAAACGGACTCACTAAGAATATCCTTGCCCTGCTTGAACATCATCATCTTGCTCATTTTTTCCTTTCGTGTAAGGTTGTTGCAAAATTCCATGGAGTCAGTCCCCGATATTTAGAACGAGAATCCGTCTAACTTCATCTTGAGTCTCTCAAGTTCCCTTTCGCTTTTCCTTAGTTCCTCCTCTTGTTCCGCCGCCAGCAATTTTCCAGCGCAACACCCATTGTACAGTCAATGCTGACAACGCTTTCTTGTGAACAAAAAGTATTCTAGCACATTCGGATTGAGGGCACAAGGGGCATTCGGCGGTTTCGACGGTTTCGAGGAAAGAGAGGAAAGCCGTTTCGCCTCTGGGCATCCGCCGTTCACGCAAGAAAGCTCGGATTTGCCTCTATCAACGTGCTACCGCCTGAATGGTTTCGGGACGGCAATCAAGCACAAGCGTCCCGCCAGACGTGATTTCCCGGGTCGTCACCCACGAACGATCGAGCGGCATGCCGTTGAGCCAAGCCTTTCGAATGCGGCATTCGGGCACGTCCTCTCCGATTGCTCGGATGGTGAAAGTCCGCCCGGGGTAGAAGGACGGGTCGAGGCGGAGCTCGGTCTCCTTGAACAGCGGAGCGGTCAGGTACCATCTACCGTCGCCCGGACAGTTGGGATGGATGCCAATCGCCGAGAGCACGTACCACGCGCTCATCTGTCCGCAGTCCTCGTTGCCGCACAGCCCGCGCACGCCCGTGCCGTACGCGCCGGACAAGATACGTCTCGTCCACTTCTGCACCAGCCACGGCTTCTCCGAGAACGCGAACATGTACGGGATGAAGTGGCACGGTTCGTTCGGATGGTTGTAGAAGTCGTTCCAGTGGAAGTCCGCCGGCGTCCCGGCGAAGAACGCCTCCAGCTCCGCAGTGAAGCGTCCGCGCCCGCCCATCAGGCAGACAAGCCCCTCGACATCATGCGGAACGAACCATCCCTGCTGATACGGGTTGGATTCCACGCAGCCCTGGCCATGGACGGTACGCCCCTTCCACGGCAGCCAGCCGCCATCCTTCACGCGGGAACGCATCCAGCCAACGGACTCATCCCAGCAGTTTGTGTACCACATCGCCCGTGCGTCGAAACGTGCCGCCTCCGCAGCGGTGCCGTACCGTTCGGCGAGCCGCGCCATGCACCAGTCGTCGTAGCAGTACTCAAGCGTCTCCGAGAGCGAACCCGGCGTGTAGCCGCACGGGGCGTTGCCGCGTTTCACCGACGTCTCCTTCGCGAGGCGATAGACGAGCCGCGTATCGAAGTTGGTGATGCCGGCCTCCACGGCGGTGGCGATCACGGGAATGAGCGGATTGCCGATCATGCAGCCGGACTTGCAGCCGAAGAGATCCCACACGGGAAGCGTGCCGCGGTCGCCGCGCGCCGTCACATCCACCATGGAGAGGACGGTGTCGCGCACCACGTCCGGGCGCACGAGTGTCAAGAGCGGCATTTCGCTGCGGAACACGTCCCATCCGGAGAACACGGTCCGCCGGACGTAGCCCGGCCCGTCGCCGATGGCGCGCGGATCGATCATCGCGTGGTAAAGGGCCGTCGCGAATATGCGCCGCTCTTTGTCCGTCCCGCCCGTCACGGAAATGCCCGAGATGGCCGTACGCCACAGGTCATGCGCGTTCGCGCGCATCCCGTCGAAGTCAAAGCCTGCGGGGGCTTTCGGCGGCCCGTCGAACGAGAACGCCACATGCAGCATCACCTGCTCGTCTGCGGCAGTGGGGAACGTTGCGCGAACGACGAGATTCGAGTCGCCGCCCGTCAGCGTGCATCGGTCGAACGGTTTCGAGCATATTCCCTTGAAGTGGAGCGTGTAGTCCACCTTGCCCGCGCCGTGTCCCCAGCCGCCGTCGCGGTGGTCGCACCGTATCTCGCCCTCGAATGAATTCCGTCCGACCAAGCGGAACGTCTGCCGCCCAAAACGCTTGGCGCGCCACAGCTCGCCGATGCGGCGGGCGAGGTCGATCGTGAGCACGCTCGCGGACGAGGCCGGATAGGTGAAGCGGATCATTCCCGAACGCTGCGCCACCGTCAGTTCCGCAGTGACGTCCGATGCGAGCCGCACGCGGTAGTATCCGGCCTCCGCGTACTCGTCCGCATGGGAAAAACGAACTGCCTTTTCATCGCCGGGCATCACCTGGAAGTTGCCCAGGTCGCCGTACCAGCCCACACCGCTCATGTGGGTGAAGCTGAAACCCTCGATGGTGTCGTGGAGATAGGAGTACCCCGAACCGTTGTCGCCGCCGGTTACCGTGTCGGGCGAAAGTTGCACAAGCCCGAACGGCGTTGCCGCGCCGGGGAAAGTCTTGCCCAGACCATGGATGTTGTTGTCGCCCGGCTGGCTGGTGATCGTGCCGACCATGGGGTCCACGAGTTCTGCCAGGTCGCCCCCGCAGGCCGTTGCGGCAAGCAATGCCGCTCCCGTCAATATTGCTGTATGCCTTACCTTCACCTAAGCTTACTTGATCAGCGTGACGCCGCCGAGTTCCTTCGCCCAGTCGAAGGCCTTCAGCCAGTGGTTGCACGTGAAGCCCACCGCGCCGAGCGCCTTGGCCTGTTTGAGGTCGTCGAGCGAGTTCACTCCGAACATGCGGAACTCGAGGCCCGCCGCGCGCACGGCGTCCGCGTCGGCCGGCGTCATCACGCCCTTCGTGGAGCCGCAGCCGGGGCAGAACACCTCGATGTTCGCCTCCTTGCACTTCGCGATGTAGTCCTGCACCACGAACGGCTTTTTCGACTTCTTCGTCGAGACGCTCGTCAGCCACACCGTGCGGTATTTCGGATAGCGCGCCTTGAAGTCCTTCAGCGCCTCGTAGTGGAACGACGACACGACGATGTTTTTCTCCGTGAGGCCGTGCGCCTTCACGGCCTTGTCGAAGATGTCGGCGTACTGCGGCGAGTAGCCCTTGATCTCGGCCTGCACCACGCCGTGCTTCGGCACGACGTCCAGTACCTGGTCGAGCAGGGGGATACGGTAGACCTTCGGCAGGTTGTCCCGCGTACCAAGGTTCAGCGTGGCGATGTCCTCGGGCGTGAGGTCCTTCACCTTCTTCGTGCAGCCCGTGTATTTCCTCAGCTCGCCTTCGGCATGCATGCACACCATCTGGCCGGCCTTCGTGTGGTGGAAGTCGGTCTCCACCCACGTCGCGCCGGAGTCGTACGCGCGCTTGATGGCCTCCACCGTGTTCTGCGGGACCTCCTTGTCCCACATGCCGCGGTGGGCGATGTTCTGCATCTTGAGGTCGGCGCCGCCCGCCGCGAGCACGGCGAGGGAGACGAGGGTTGCGAGTTTCTGCATCATGGTCTCCTTATGTTTTGCGGAAATCGAACAGATGCCCGAGCAACGATCGGATTCCGCGGTAGTAGAAGCCGAAGTCGAAAAGCGTGCGCGTGGAGAGCAGGCGGCGCAGCAGCGCCTGGGGCTGGAAGAAGCCGCCGTAGACCCGACGCACGGCTTTCTTGATCTCGTCCTCGGAGACAAGCGGCGTCTTCGTGATCTGGCGACGCATGTCGTATTCGTCCCAGTCGAGCGTCGTGAGGCCGTCGCCCTCCTTCAGTTCCTTGAAGAGCGGCGTGCCGGGGTATGGGATCGTGATCGTGCACTGGAGCGTGGACGCCCATCCCTTCGCGAGCATCTTGCGCGCGAGGCACACCGTGTTGGCGATCTCCGCGGGGCCCTCCCACGCATGGCCGAACATGAACGTAAGATGCACGTCGAGCCCCGCCTTGTGTGCCCACTCGGCGCCCTTCTCGACGTCCTCCACCTTCAGCGCCTTGCAGAAGCGGTCGAGCGTGTACTGGTTCGCGGACTCCACGCCGAACAGGACGAGACGGAAGCCGGCCTTGCGCATGAGCTTGTAGTCGTCGAACGTGAGGCGTCCGAAGCGCATGTTGCAGTCGATGCGCACGCGTTTCTGGAGACCGCGCTTGATGATCTCGTTGCAGAACGTCGTGAGCCACGAACCTACGGGCAGCGAGCCGGAGTCGTCCATGATCTCCTTCACGCCGTAGCGGTTCACGAGGTCCTCGATTTCGTTGACGACGTCGATCGGGTCGCGCGTGCGGTAGGTCGGGTAGAGCGTGGTCCAGCTGCAGAAGGTACACTTCGCGTGCCAGCAGTCGCGTCCGGACATGACGTACGTGCCGGGCGTCCGGCGGAAGTTGCCGTTCTTCACGGCGTAGAGCTTCCAGTGGCAGAGGTCGCGGTCGATCCACGGCGCGGCGTTGAGGTCGTGGTTCAGCTGGAAGCGCCCCGTGTTCTTTACCTCGCCGCCGTCGCGGTACCAGATGCCCGGCTCAAACTTCGCCGGATCGAAGCCGGACGACACGAGGTTCATCACGAGGAAATCCCAGTCGCCCCCTGTGAGGATGTAGTCCACGGGACACGCCGCCATCGTCTCATCCGGCAGCGCCGTCACGTGGTCGCCCACGAGCACCACCTTCGCGTGCGCGCCCGCGGGCGTGGACTTGAACGCCTCCACCCATTTCCAGTGGCGCTTGACGACGGGCGTCTTCGTCTCGACGACGACGACGTCCGGCTTCGCGTCGGCGAGCCGGCGCTCGAACTCCTCGGGCGACCACTCCTCCGCGATGCCGTCAAGCCAAACAGCGTCGTGCCCCGCCTTCTTCGCCATCGTGGCCGCTGTGGCGGGCACGACGGGGAAGATGTAGGTGGAGCGCGAGAACCACTGGAACTGCCGGTTCTGGGAGAGGAGCGGAACGCCCCTCTCAGAGGGCAGCGGTGGATATGCGAAGGCGATTACCACTTGTAGCCGAGGCCAAGCGTGTAGCGGAAGTCGCTGTGCTTCGTATGCGGACCAGGCTCCGAGTTGTAGTCCCACTCAATTTTGCCGATGAGCGTCCACGCGGCATCAAGCGCATATTCGCATCCGACGTCGGCGTCGATCAGGTAGCTGTCCGCCCAGTCGCTCACGTCGGGCAGGTACTCGAAGTTGTGCGTGAAGGAGAGCTTGTCGACCCAACGGGGCGTCCAGGCGGCGTGATGCGCATAACGGAACGCGCAGCGGTCGTCGTCCGAGGCATGCTCGTACTTCTCCTTGATGTAGGTGAGGCCGACTTCCTGGTTGAAGGACCATTTGCCGGTCAGGTCGAACATCTGCCCGTCGAGCCACTGGTAGCCCATGCCCGTGCCGGCGCGGTAGCGGTACTGCAGGTTGTTGATGCCGTCGCGCTCGTACTTGCCGTTGACGTAGGAGTAGACCTTCGTCGCCCAGAAGTAGTCGTCCTGCGCCGTGAGGTCGATGCGGTCCTCGGTCTTCTCTTTGTTGTAGCGGCTCGTGCCGTTCTGCGCGAAGTAGTAGCCGAAGTTCGCCGTCAGGCGGTTCTTCTCCCAGCGGCGGTTCAAGTCGGCGAGCACCGTGGCCTTCTCGCTCACCGTGTTGCCGCGCGCGGCCGTGCCGCTGAAGCCCACGCTGCCGTGCCAGGCCTCCTCCTCGGGATTGACGGCCTTGACGTCGCCCATGTCAAGCTCTTCCTTGTTGAGCGTGTACTTGCCGTCCTTCGTGGCCACCACGCCCTCGGCGCGGGAGCGGTCGTTGTACTGGACGGTCGCGGCCTCCTTCGTCTCGATCGAGGCGAGCTTGTCCGCACTGATCTTCACCTCGCCGATGTCCTCGGACTTGAAGGTGACTTCGCCGCCTGTGATGCGCACCACTTCGCCTTCGAGACGGGAACCGCTCTTGAACACGAGCGTATCCGCCGAGCCAGCCAGCGCGCACGTCGCAGCCAGAACCGCAAACATTAATTTGTTCGACATGATTTCCTTTACCTTTTAGGGGTGATGAATGCCGTAATTATACCATACCGCACGCCGTCTGTGAACCAGAAACCTCATGTATGCAAAAATGGCACTTCTGTCGTCCCACGATTATTCGTTCGGGACGATGACCTTCACACGGTAGAACGCCTTGTCGTCCGCGACCGTACCTGTGCTTGTCCAGATGGTGCAGCCGTCGCCGGCGACGGCCGTGCCAGGGACGGTCGTCTCCTCCCCGCCCAGCGTCGTCGAGCGGACAATGGAGAAGAGGGACGTCAGTTCCTCGCTGGAGAGATCGTCGCGGACGCTGTTGAGCGTCAGTTGCAGACGGTCGTCGGAAAGGATCTTGATGCCCGTGATCCGGAACAGCTCGTTGGCGGTCGGGTCCAGCCCCGCGGTGTAGGCCTCGAGCATCGTGTAGCCGTTCGCCGCGTAGGCGCCGGGGACACGCGAATCGCCCGTGATGCCGTAACGGTCGAACCACTCGGCGGGCGGCACCGTATCCACAATGATGACGGGCCAGTCGTTGGTGAAGTGCGTCATCGTGAGGAGGACGTCGTCCACCTTCGTCGAGCCGGAGACGGTGAACGAGGAGACCTTGCGGGACGTGCCGCCGTTCGGCATCAGGTGCCAGCCGCATTCCGCGCCGTCGAGCTTCACCAGCACGGACGCGCCTTCCGCCTTGTCGTAGTCCATGTACATGCCCACGCGCACCCACTGTCCGTTCGCGTATTGCGTTTCCGAGAGGCGCGCCCATTCGCAGGTGTTCGTCGCCGTGCGACGGTAGATGTTCAGGTAGCCGTCCTTGTCCGCGGCGATCACCACCTGGTTGTCGTCTGAGACCGCCTCCAGCTCGTCGTCGGGGCTGCGCCGCACGCTGAGCATCATCTCAAGGCGCTGGTTGCCGTTCGTCGTGCCGGAGTAGGTGCGCGTGACCTCGCCGTCGACGGTGAGCACCTTCTCGTGCGCCTCGTTCGGCATCGGGTAGCCGACGGAGGGCCGGGTGGGCATGCCGGCCTCCACGACGCCGTCGCCGCTCCAGCCCGCGAGGCCGGACGCGTCCGTACCCACGGCATAGGGCTCGAACGAGTCGCCGCCGATGATCGCGGTGGCGGCGACGCTGTCCACGAACGTCCACGCGAACGCGCCGTCCGCCGCCACGTTGAACGACGCCGTCTCGCCGCCGCCGGAGGCGGGGGTCTGCCCGGAGGCGGACCACCCCACGTCCGTGAGCGCAGCCGCGTTGTTCGTGTAGGCGGTCGGCGGTGTCTGGACGCCGCCCGCCAGCGACACGTTCACCGTCGCGCCATCCAGATAGCGGTAGTTCGAGCCGGTGATCGAGGAAACGCCGCGCGCGGGCGTGTCGAAACTTAGCGTGCGCACGTTGAGACCGGAGAGGACGAGCGGCAAGAGCTTCCGTGGGGAATAGCCGTCGCCGCTGTCGGAGATGAGTACTACGCTGACCGTCGAGTCGGAGAGGCGCGGGCCGAGGCAGATGCCCTCGAAGTTGCCGTAGCTTGTAAGCGACCCGCCGCCCGAAGCGAGGAGCGCCTTGCTGACGGCATGCCACGTGCTGTTCGTCAGCGCAGGAACGTTCTGCACGTCCGTCGCGCCAGACGGGTCGGCGACGTGGTAGAGCTTCCAACCGAGGAGGTTGGAGCCGAGTGCGATGCCAATTGCGCTCGTACTGTTGAAGCTGAGTTCGCGTTCGAGGACGAGCAACGAACCGTCGGGGAGTGCGCAGAGGTCGGACACGCCGCAACGCGCCTTGCTGCTGTAGTCATACTGGTAGGTCCACTTCTCGGTCGTGTAGGGGTACATCGCGGCGAGCGTGAACGGAGCCTTGACCGTCGCGCGCGTGTACTTGCACAGGCGCACGGTCGTGGTGGAAGTGTAGGACGATCGGTCGCCGTCGCAGGTCAGCGCCTCCTCGTTGCACGTCCAGAGCGTCAGGCCGTCACCGCTGATCGTGAGCGACTCGAACCCGTAGTTGCTGCGGTTTTTGGTCATGACGTTCGGGATGGTCAGCGACTGGATGACCGCGCCGGTCGTCGGATTGTATTCCTTGATCGTCTTCTTCGACTCGTCAGCGATCCAGACATTGCCAGTGGCCGGATCGTAGGCGACGGCCTCGGTGTCGGATGTGCCGGACGGCTTGACGGCGTTGTTCGTCGTCGCGATCTGGAAGGACGACACGGTCTTGCCGTCGGCGCTCAGCTGGAAGGAGCAGGGATAGAGTCCCCATACGGTGGCACCATTGTCCGCAACGGCGTAGTAGGAGTTTCCACCGGCGTATGTGATGCCACTGAGCGGATCGGGATAGGTCGCGCCCGATGGGCGCGTGTAGACACTTCCCTTCGTAACGGAAATGGCGTGAACCGCCAGCGAACCGGCGAGGATCGCTGCAAGGACAAATCTTGATTTCTTCATGTCGTCGCTCCTGTGTATCTATCGGCACAGGAGTATGATATCACAATTGCCCTTCCGTGAACAGTCCCTTCACCCGAGCGCGATCTTGTCCGTCGTGTAGATGAGGCGATAGTCGGGGTGGCGCCAGAGGTAGGAGGCGGGCAGGAACGGGGTCGGCGCGCCGTCGCGCGCGAAGATCGCCGAAAGCGGCGCGGTCTGCTCCGCGAAACAGGCGAGGAGCAGGCACTTCTTCGCGGCGAGGATGGGCGCCATGCCCATCGTGGCGGCGAAGCGCGGCACGAGCGACGAGTCGCCGCCGGCCGTGACCGCCGTGTTCTGCTCGATCGTCTCCTTTGAGAGCGGCAGCACGCGCGTGGGGAGCGCGCCGAACGCCTCGACGGAGATCTCGTCCTCGCGCATCGGCTCGTTGAACGCGATGTGTCCGTTGAAGCCGATGCCGAGAAGCTGGAGGTCGAGCCCGCCGGCCGCCGCGATCGCGGGATCGTACGTCTCGGGCGAGGCGGGTTCCGGGAAGTGCGCGTTCTCCTCGCGGAAGCCGAGCGACGGGTCGAACTTCGCGAACAGCATCTCGTGCATGTACTTCCAGTACGAGAGCGGATGGTCGTGGGGGACGGCCGTGCGCGCGTCCGACGCGTACTCGTCCAGGTTCCACGTGGAGAGGAGCGAGAGGTCGGCGCGCGCGCGGTTGAACTTGTCCGCCAGCTCGTCGTAGAGCAAGATCATCGTGTTGCCGGTGGCGAGGCCGAGGTTGAACCTCTCGCCCTTCGCGAGCTTCCGCATCACGGCGTCGTAGATGATCGACGCGCCGACGGAGCTCATCGCTCCATAGTCCTTGACGGTCTCGACGATCATAATCACTTGACGATGGGCGTCAGGACCATGTTGCGGAAGTCGGCGTCCGAGTGGTCGCCCTGGATGTAGAGCGGGCCGGGCACGAACTCGTCGGCGGTCATCGCGCCGCCGGTGATGCCCACCACGGGCGCCTTGTCGATGATCGTCACGCCGTTCAGCACGACCGTCAGGTGGCGCTTGTAGAGCGTCACGTTCACGGTCTGCCACTCGTTCGCCGGCTTCTCGGCGGCGACCTTCGGCGTCACGCGTCCGTAGTAGGCGGCCATGTTGTGCTTGTCCACGGGCATGCCGTAGCTGTCGCGTACCTGGATCTCGTAGATGCCGCGGAGGTAGACGCCGGAGTTGCAACCGGGCAGCACGCGAACCTCGTACTTCAGGTTGAAGTCGAAGAAGTCGGCGCGCTTCGTGCGGAGGTTGCCGTTCTTGTGCGTGGACTTGCCGTTCTTGTCGCGTTCGATGCGGTTGGAGAGGACGCCGTCCTTGAGCGTCCAGCCGTTGAGCTTGTTCTTTTCCATCAGCGCGAAGTCGTCGATCGTGCCGGCGAGGAGGTTGATCGGCGCGCCGTAGACGGCCTTGGCGAAGTCGGGCGCGGGACCGACGGGCGGGTTGCGCTTGCCGCAGACCTTCTCCTCCTTGCCGACCACCTTGCCGTTGCCGTCCACGGTGCAGCAGGTGGCGTCGAGCGCGTTGCCCTTCACCGTGCCCTTCACGCAAAGCGCGCGCCAGGCGGCCTTGTCGTTCTCCTTGCCCTTCGGCTTGCTGAAGTTGCGCTGGATGGTGAACGACGTCGCGTCGATCGCCGTCACGTTCGCCGGCTCGGGGCTGCCCCAGCGCCAGAGGAGGAGCGCGGAAGGCTTGCCGTCCTTGCCCTTTTCGAGAATGAGGTGGCCCGCGTTCATCTCGGGATAGGGCAGCTTGAGGCCCCAGTTGCCGTACGCGCCGCCGCACGGCTTCGGCGCGGTACAGCTGCCGTTGCAGCAGGCCGCGTATCCAGGTGAGAGAATCGCGATACCGGCGGAGACGATGCCCGCCGCCAACAGGTTGAGGATAGAGTTTTTCATGCCGCCCATTATACCACAGGCGGATGGAAAATGGAGAATGGAAAATAAAATACTCGGTTATTTCTTGAGATTGGCCGTGACCACGAGCGCGCAGTGGTCGGTCGCCTCGGGCGCGGCGATCACCTTGCGAGAGAGGACCTCGACGCGGTCCGCGTGGGCGGTGTCGACCATGATGTAGTCGATGCACTTCGTCGGGTTGTCGGCGCGGAACGTCGGCTGCGCCGTATCGGTGAGGACCGTGAACCCCTTCTTCAGTTCGGCGATCTCGGGCGACTCCGGTTCCGCGTTGAGGTCGCCGGCGAGGAACACGGGCTTCGCGCGGTCCGTCAGGTTCAGACGGACGATCTCGGCGGCGCGGACGCGGAACTCCTCCTTCAGGGGGAAGTGCGTGCAGGCCACGACGTAGTCCTTGAACTCCACGATCTCCACACACCGCGTATGCGACGAGCCCGGCATCAGTATCTTCGAGACGCCGATCGGCTTCTCCTTGGAAAGAATCGCGAGCCCGTAGTCGCCGTCGGTCTGGGGCACCTTCTTGACGAACGTGCCGTGCAGGCCGCACAGACGCGCCAGCTCGGCGGTCTGGTCGACATGTCCGGCCCGTTTCGAGCAGCGGTCGATTTCCTGGATCGCCACCCAGTCGGGGGTGGCCGCCTTGATCACCTCCGCGCACGCCGGCAGATACGCGAGCCCGCCTTCAGGAACGCGGAACGGATCCTTCAGCCCGCATCCCATGCGGATGTTGAAGCTCATCATCGTCAACGTCTTTTCCGACATTGCCGCCTCGCGCGTGCGGACGCTGCGCGCGTAGTAGTCGTCCCACTCCTCCAAGCCGAACTCCTTCACCACGTCCCCGGCCTTGAGCTCCGGGTCGTTGGACAGCAGCGTCACGCACCCCACGGCGCCCGGGTTGCGCACCGTCACCCGCGGACCGTACTTGTCCACCGCCTTCTGCAGTCCGGCCCAGTTGTGGTCGAGGTGGCACACCCGGTAGTTCGTGTTGATCTTCACGGTCGCCGTCTGGAAATAGGTATGCGAATGGAAGAGCGCTTCGCCCGAAGGGCCGGAGACGTCTTTCGCGAGCGTCCCGACCGTGCAGCCGATGAGATAGCTCCGGCACGTGTAGCTCCACGTCCGCTGCCAGAAGTCGCCGTTGTAGGCGCTGCAGAAGGCGATCACGTCGGGCTTCAGCGCGGCCGTGGCCATGAGGAGGTCGCGGAAATTGAGGTCGAAGCACGTGGCGAACGCGAGCCGGCCGAAATCGGTCTCCACGGCCACCGGTCCCTCGCCCGGCACGATGGGGAGTTCCTTCCATTCGATTTCGTCCGGCGTCGGGTACACCTTGTCGTAGACGGCCACCACGTCCCCGTCGCGGTCGAGGGCGTAGGTGCAGTTCGCGAAACGGCCGTCCTTCCTCTGCCGGTAGGAGTTGAACACAAGGTAGCAATGGTGGTCGCGGGCATACGCCTGGAACGCCTTGAGGAGGCGATCGCCGCGGCGGCGGACCCAGTCGAGCTTCTCCGCGGGCGTCGCGCCGGCCCAGGAGTCGACGCCCTCCGGCAGCACGACGAGGTCGGGGGCGTTCGCGATCTCGCGGTCCATGGCCCGCGTCCAGTACGCCACGCAGGAATCGAGGGACGGCCGCCTGTTCGCGGGCATCGGCGGACGCGCCACGCCGATGATGGACACCGTGATCTCGCGGCGCACCATCGTCACGGGCTTTTTCACGGGCACCGGGTCGCAAGGCGGCGGGAACTCTTCGTCTGCAGCCGGAAGTTGAAATCCCGCCAAAACCGCCGCCATCCAAACGGCCGTCAACACGCGCATCCTGTTTTTCATGTCAATTCCTCCTTGAGGTTTCGCTTAGTGTAGCATATTTTTGCCGTAGGTTGTACGCAGAATGGCGATTTGGTAGAATAACGGCATGAGAAAAACAGCCTTCCTCCTGCTGGCCGCGTGCGGCCTGTGCCTCGACGGCGGCGCCGTCGCCGTCCGCAGTTCATCAGTATCGGTCGAAATCGACGCCGCGAACGGGCGCGTGACGGGATTGCGCGCGGCGAACGGCGTGGAGTTCGCCGCGCCGGACGGCGGCGCCGACCTGTTCGCCCTGGGCCTGACGCGTCCGGAGGACTTCCGTGCCGCGGAGAACGTCACCCCCGCGCAGGCGGCGCGCTTCCGCCACGAGCCGCTCGCGGACGGCGTGCGCCTCGTGTGGGAGAACCTGGGCGGAAAGGTCGCGCGCGTCGAATGCACGGTGCGGGCGGCGCCGGGGGACGCGAAGGTGCGCTTCGGGATTTCGTTCGTGCCGACGAACGGCTGGGCCGTCGTCTCCACGGAGTACCCGCGCCTGCGCCTCGCGGACCGGATCGGGACGACGGCGGCGGACGACCGCCTGCTCACGGGCGCCGCGTGGGGCGGCATCCACCACGCGCCCGGCGCGGACAAGAAGCCGCGCACGATCGAGTTCCGCACCCAGCCGGGGAACCTCACCGTCCAGGCGGCGCTGTGGTGGGACCCGCACGCGCTGTTCTACTTCGCCGCCGAGGACGACAAGGGCGACGTGAAGACCCTCAGCGTCACCCGCGAGAAAGGCGACGGCATCCTGTTCCGCTGGCAGCGGTTCGACTACGACGTCCGGCCCCTGCGCCTGGACTACGACTTCACGGTCGCGGCGGCGTGCGGCACGGACGCGGATCCCGTCACCTGGCACGACGGCGCGGAGCTCTACCGCGACTGGGCGCGCCACACGCACTTCTGCAAGGTGCCCACGGCGCAGCGGAAGGACCTGCCGAAGTGGATGACCGACGCGCCCGCGCTCACGCTCTTCACGCGGGAGTGGTTCGACAAGCCGGACTCCATCCGCCGGTGGGTGAAGGACTGCTGGGGGCGCCTCGCGCCGGGCGCGCCGCTCGTGGCGGCGTCGTGGGGCTGGGAGCACTTCTACACCTGGGTCCATCCCTACTTCCCCTGCCATCCGTCGGACGCGGCGTTCACCTCGCTCGTCAACGACCTCGCCGCCGAGAACGTCTACATCTTCCCCTGGCCGAGCGGCTACCACTGGACCCTTACCTACGGGAAGCGGGCGGACGGGACGTTCGACAACGACTGGCGCGCGGACTTCGCGCGCGAGGCGTCGGCGCACGCCTGCGTCAACCGCGACGGCAAGCTGTGGGAACGCGTGCCGAGCCTCAATTGGCTGAAAGGCGGTTCGATGGCGGCGATGTGCGGCGGCGAGGAGTGGACGCACCGGTGGTGGAACGACGAGGTGACGCGCGGACTCGCCACGCGCGGCTGCCGCATCGTGCAGGCCGACCAGAACAACGGCGGCGCGTTCCCGCCGTGCTGGAGCCGCCAGCACCCCCATCCGCCGGGACAGGGACGCTGGAAGACCATCGCCGCCCGGCGTCAGATGGAGGGCATGATCACGGCGATCCGCAAGGTGCACGGCGAAGGCGCCGCCACCTACGAGGAGCCGAACGAGCAGTTCAACGACCTCGTGGGCATCCAGCTCCTGCGCGATTCGCGTCCGAAGATGGAATGGGCCAGCCTGTACGGCTACCTCTACCACGAGTACGTGCCCATGTTCCAGCCGTATCCGCCGCGCGGCGACCTGCGGTGGATGGCGTACTCCGCCGCCGAAGGACACATGCCGCGCTTCGTCCCGACGACGTCCGACTACGAGCGGAACGGCCTGGCGATGCCGGCGGACTTCCTCGCGGGACCGTTCGGCGCCGACGGCACGAACAAGTTCCATGTCGGCAAGAACATCCAGGTGGACGACCTTCTCTTCACGCCGGGTACGCGCTTCCGCATCACCGCGGCCTGCCGTACGCACGCGCGGAAGAAAGGCGCTGTCCTTCACATGCACTACGGCGTCTACACCTCGGAGCTCAAGGCGCTCGCGCGGGGGCACATGGACTTCCCGCAGTCCGAGGTGGACGGCCCGCAGACGCTGACGAGCGAATTCACCATGCCGGAGGGCCCCGCGAAGATGTTGCGCGTGATGCTCAACGCGGGCCCCGAGGCGAGGGGAGAGGTGGGGGAGATGAAGCTGGAGGTCATCAGGCCGGACGGCTCCGTGGAGCCGGCGCGTGTGAAAGGCAGCCTCTGGCACGACGAGTACATGCGGCGCTGGGTGGCGCTTCATCGGGGCGAGGGACGTCCGTGGCTCGCGCACGGACGGCGCATCAAGCCGCCGCGCCTCACCTGCGCGTCCGTCGACGACGGCGGCCGCGCCGTGCCGGCCGTGTTCGTCGGCGCCTACGAATCGCTGGACAGCCGCCGCGCGTTCGTGCTGGCGAACGCCACCGCCCAGGAACAGGACGTCCGTTGCGCCTGGCCGAAGGAGCCGGAGATGTCGTTCCACCTCGCTCCCCGCGAACTGCGGCTAGTAAGGAATGCGCAGGCGGTTGAGGTGCGGCAGGTGTTCCGCGAAGAGCGGTTCACGCGCGGGAACGTGAACTTGCGCCCGCTTCAGGCGGCGGACGCGGCGGACTGGATCTGGATCGCGGATGGGGGACCGGCGAAAGGCGAGATGGACGCCGTGCGGTTCGCGTGCGATTTCACGTGCGGCGGTCGCGGGGCGACCGCCCTACCGGAACGATCCGAC
>JAFRSR010000138.1 GCA_017427485.1 Kiritimatiellia bacterium | reverse complement strand
GAGGCGGGCGGCCCGCTGTCCGTGTTCGGGTCGCAGACGAAGGGGACCGCGAGCACCATGAACAACGGCGGCGCCTACCGCATGTATTCGTTCCGGGTGACGGACACGAACGGCGTCGTCAAATGCGACCTCGTGCCGGCGAAGCGTCTTTCCGACGGCAAGGTGGGCGCATACGACATGGCGAGCGGCACGTTCCACGCGAGCGCCAACACGAGCTATTCATTCACCGCCGGACCGGAGGTGAACGACTACACCTGGATCGGCGGGGCGGAAGGGAACCTCGGCGACGCGGCGAACTGGTCGCCCGCGCCGTCCGGCGCGTTCACGGCCGCCGACCGCCTGTTCGTCACGAACGCGGCGACGGTCACGGTGGGCGCGGCGGCCACGGTCGGGGAAATCCACGTGTCGGCGTCGGGCGCGGTGACGTTCGGCAACCCGTCCGCCGCGACCACCAACACGCTCACGGTGGCGCGGATCTTCAACGCGGGCACCGGCGCGGCGACGTTCGCGTGCGCCGTGCAGTTCGCGGACGTATACCACGTTGAGCCCAGGAGCCCGGTGCGCTTCCCCGGCGGCGCGCGCGCGAAATACCCCGACCAGGCGCTCGCCGTCGAGCGCGGCAACGCGCTGCGCCGGACGCTGGACGGGCATTTCACCTTCACCGAGGACTGGACGATCTCGGCCTGCGACGAAGACACCAGCGACGGCACGAAGCACCAGTGGATCGTCCCCGCCGGCTCGACGGTGGACGGCCAGTCGGTCGTCTGCACGGAGAACGGCAACACGATGATCCTGCAGATTGACGCGGGCGCCTCCGCGTCCTTCGCCTCCATGGTGATCGGCAACAACTACGGCAACTTCATCCTGAACGGCGCGCTGGACGTGGCGGGCGAGATCACCGTCGTGTGCAGCAACTCGGCATTCACCGTCGGCCATGTCGGCGAGACCGGGAGCCTCACGGCCGGCGGGCTCGTCCGGAAGGGAGACAACCGGGCCTACTACGCGTACGACCACCTGACGGTCGGCGCCGGCGGACTCGGCAACAGGGACGTCGGGGGGCTCTTCTGGCATTTCGGCAATCCCCTGACCATCACGGCGGCGGCGGACTGCGAGATCTTCGGCGAGTACTACGGCGACGCCGCGCCGTACTCCAAGGGCCTGTACTTCGGCGCGGGGACGCACACCATCGACACCGCCGGGCACACCGTGACCTTCGGCGCGGGCGTGAACGGTCCGGACGCGACGCTCGTGAAAGCCGGCGCGGGGACGCTGGTGATGACGAACGGCTGCAGCAACGGGCACGTCGGGATGACGAAGCTCCACGCGGACACGACCGTCGCCGCCGGCACGCTGCTCGTCGCCGCCGACAACAGTTGCGGCACGGGCACGATCACGGTCGAGGCCGGCGCCACGCTCGCCGTCGGCGCGAACGCGACGCTCGCGAACACCGTCGTGGTGGAGGCGGGCGGCACGGCGGCGTTCACCGACGGCTCCGCGTCTGCCGGCTCGCTCACGGGCGCGGGCACGGTCAGCGTGCAGGGCGACGTGACGCTCGCGGACGGCGCGTACTGGGCGGCGGGGGCGTACGCCTTCGCCGAAGGCGCGCGGGTGATCGTGGGGCGGCAGAGCGTGGAAGGCGTGGTCGCGACCGGCGTCACGCGCGAGGAGTACGCCGCGCACTTCGCGTCGGCGCCCGGCGCGGGCAGCCTGAAGTGGGAAGCCGGCGCCGTTTCCTACTCGGACAACAAGTACGTCTGGACGGGAGGCGCGAGCGGCAGCTGGTCGGACGCCGCGAACTGGACCTACAAGGGCGCGACGCCCGCGACCGCCCCGCTGGACGACGCCGCCGTGAACGTGGAGATCGGCGGCGACGCGCCGGTGACGGTCACGCTGGACGCGCCGGCGAGGGTGTGGAACGTCGCCTTCGTGGGCACGGCGCCCGTCACGATCGCCAACCCCGACGCCGCGACCACCAACACGCTCACCGTGGCGCAGATGACGCAGGACGGTGCCGAAACCGCCACGGTGAACTGCGCCGTGGACTTCACGGACACCTGGCTCGCGATGCAGAACACGACGAACATCGTCTTCGCGGGCGGCGCCGTCGCCACGTTCCCCGAACCGTCGCTCCGCACGGCGAGCGGCACGACGCTGAGCCGCACGCTCTACGGCCGCTTCACCTTCACGAACGACTGGGAGGTGACGACCATCAGCACGGCGACGGGGCATCCCTGGATCCTTGCCGCCGGCTCGTCCGCGGACGGGCGGCATCTCACCGGACAGCAAGGGAATTCCAAGTGGCTCCTGCAGATCGAGGAGGGTGCGTACGCCCGGTTCACGTCCGCCCTGCTGGACACGGCGCGCGGCAACGTGCAGGTGGCCGGCGTCCTGGAGGTGACGGGCACGATCGAGATCGAGGCCTCGGCGAAGTCCTATCTCGGCTGCGAGGGCTACGAAGGGGTCATCAAGGCGAACCGGATCATCAAGACGGGCGGGGCGGGGCGGATCGATATCCGGCAGCCGCAGCTGGTCATCGGCGCGGGCGGCTTCGGGTGTACGGCCGACGCCACGGGGTACTATTTCCTGAACGTAACCAACCTGACGCTGACGGCGGACGCGGACATGGAGATCTTCTCGCCGCTGAGCAGCGAAAACAAATTCGACTACGGCTTCTTCTGCGGGGCGGACCTGCCGGTCACGATCGACACGGGGGCGCACACCGTGACGTGGGGCGGCGCCGTCCGCGGCTCCACGCGGTCCACGATCGTCAAGACCGGCACGGGGACGCTCGTCTTCACGAACGGCTGCGCCACGACCGGCGCCTCCGGCATGACGAAAAACCACATCAACACCATCGTCTCGAACGGCACGCTGCGCGTGGACGCCCCCAGCAGCTGCGGCCTCGCCAGCGGCACGGTAACGGTGGAGGGCGGCGCGACGCTCGCCATCGGCGACGGCATCACGATCTCGCCGAACCTGACGCTGCAGGCGGGCGCGACGGTGGTATTCGGCAAGAACGCGGGCGTGGCGG
This sequence comes from Kiritimatiellia bacterium, assembly GCA_017427485.1. GTDB lineage: Bacteria > Verrucomicrobiota > Kiritimatiellia > RFP12 > UBA1067 > RUG572. Next base: position 1,980 of record JAFRSR010000138.1, on the reverse strand, counting down.
CGGGCCAGGTGATCACGCTCGGCGGCGCGGGCACGGTGAAGCTGACCGGCGACTACACGGACGCCCCTGCGGACGCGGATGTCGTGCTTGGTACGCTGGCGAAGGGCGCGGACGTCTCGCTCGTGACGGCCGACCTCACGGGGCTGACGCTGCGTCCCGGGCGGCTGGCCGCGCTCGTGGCGGAGAATTCCCGCCTGCTGCTGCGCCTCACCACGCCCAAGGGCACGACCATCGTGTTCCGCTAAGACGGCGGGACGCTGATCATGCAGAGAAAGTAGAAAGCCCGCCGCCCATGCTGTGCATGTGGCGACCGGTACACGCCGCGCAGATTGCGCGACCGGTGCCGTCGTCGTCATCGTCGACGCCGATGGTGATTGAGGAGAAAGTCTGATATAATATATCGGTAACCTTTCGGAGATATAAGTGTAAACAGGAAAAACGCCTAACGAAAGGAAAGAATATCATGGGTGGAATAAACACTTTGAGTGGATTGAACAACGTGAACGTGGACTTTCAGCCTACGATCGCGACGGATGTCCAGAAGAAGGGCGACGCGAAAGCGCCCCAGCAGGTCCCGGAAGCGGATGTCGCCCCCGAAAACGCGCCGCAGCCGAAAAAGGCCCCGGCCAGGAGCGTCGTCCGAGAGCTGGACGTGCTGCTCTTGAACGCGGCGGGCAAGTCCGTAAGAATCTCGTATTGACCATCGTCTTTTCGGCACCACCTTGATATCAATTCGCTCTTCCTTAGATTGTCCAAAAACTGATCAACAATATTTTGCAGAAATTGCCGAACGATAAGCATCCCTCCTTTATAGGAAATGTTGTAAAGTGCCGTCTCCTTTTCGTTGGCGCATATAGCCAATTTCAACATAAGAGGTACTAGCACTTCTCTGCTTTTATATATCTGCTTGGCAAAAGTATAGTCCGCATGAGGAACTTGAGAGACCTTGTCCTCATCTTCAATAACGGGACCACGGTCTTCAAGAAGTTTTGCGAAATCCTTTACGAGTTTATTCAGCATCTTCTCCTAGTCTTTGAAAACTCTGTCTCTCTGTTTCTTTGTGTGGTAAAATCTAGCACTACTTGTGCATCCATGGTGAAAGAAATGTGGGCTTTGTGTAATAACCTCTAATCATGGATGACCTCTTTTTAAAATAGATCGCTGTGCGAGCCTGTGCGGGTTAGAGACAAAACGAGTTTGTCTTCAAAGATTCGGTAGATAAGCAACCAGTCAGGCAAGATGTGGCACTCGCGGAATCCCGCCCAGTTGTTGTGAAGAGGGTGGTCTTGGTTTTTCGGCGGCAATGGTTCGCGGCGAGAGAGCTTCCCGATGATGTCATCAAGAAGAGAAATGTCGAGATTGCGTTTCATGGCGCGTTTGTAGTCGCGTTTGAATACGCTTGTCCATTCGATATTGAGCGGCTGTTCGGCGCTCATCGTTTCAACTCCGCCAAGGCTAAATCGAGGGGCAATCCTTTTCTGTCAGGGTTATTGCCGATTTCCTCTGTTTCGCGCATGGCCTCCATGGTCTCAGGATTGTAGTTTGGAACACGAACATCAAACGGCAATCCGCCTACGCTGACGGCTTTCTTTAGGAATATCTGTATAGCCGTCGTCAGGCTCATGCCAAGGGCACGAAACAGATCTTCACTTTGGGTCTTTAATTCACTATTCATCCGAATACTGAAGTTCACCCCTGCCGGGACGGGCCTTTCGCGTACCTTAACCATATTGAATCCTTTTTCGCGTTGACGCGAACATACTATCACAAACGCATTGAGAAGTCAATGCAGTGCGCTGTAAAATCGGGCGCATCTCCGTAATTCACCCATGCGTATTGAGTTTTGGAAACAACCAGAACAACTTTCAAAAACAACTTTGTCCTACGGGCATACCTTGAATGTTCTCACTCTCGGAATCGTTATAGCCTAAGGATCGACAAATGGGCGCGGGCGAGTTAGCCCGCGCGCCAATGAAAAGT
>JAFRSR010000137.1 GCA_017427485.1 Kiritimatiellia bacterium | reverse complement strand
TTGTTGACCCAGGCGTCGTACTGGGCCTGGAGCGTCTGCGTGAAACGGGTGAGCGTGGAGGAGCGGAACAGGTTCGTGAACCAGTTGCCGCTCGCGAACTTGGCGTTCACCTTGCCATCGACGAACGTGACGTCGAAGGTGTTGTGGTTGACCTGGATCTTGCCGTTCTTGGGCGCGGCCCCCTGCGTGGACAGGAAATGGTCCTGGAACGAGATGTCGCGGATGTGCTGGACGGAAGGCAGAGGCATGGGTTCTTCTCCTGGGTCGCGGGACCCGTTGCGTTTGGTGTGACGCCGATTCTACACGAAACCGGGCTCGGATGTTACAAAAAATGCGTACGCCCGTTGAAATCCTACGGCTCGATCACGAGGTTTCCGCCCTGCATTCCGTTCGCGCCTGCCTTCCTTTGCGCTTCCCGCGCCTCGTTTTCCTCGCGCTCCATCTGGATGAGGTCGGCGTGGACTTTGTTGGTCATGTCGCGAATCTCGATGGCGATGTCGTCAAAGCCGTCAAGATCGTCGAGGCTGCCCGTGAAAGCGGGGACGTCCCCTCCCTCCACGCCGAGAGTGGCACTGACATTGTCGAGCAGGGACGGGATGTCGGAGGACAGTTCGGAAACCGTCCGCTTCATGATGGTGGCCTCGTGCTTCGGCACGCCGGCTTCAACGAGGTCTTCGTTGCTCAAATCGGTGTATATGGCCTGAAGCTGGCCGGCGACGGGCGATTCGAGCGCGCCTTTGATCGAGCGCAGGGCGTCTTGTCCCAGGCGCGCTGCCACGAGTCCGCCGGCGAGCATGCTCATGCCGAGCATCTCTTCTCCGCCCACGTCGCCGTCGAACATCGCGAGGATGCCCGACTTTTTGATGGCCTGCCCCACGGCGGCGTGGTACTGGACGATCGCGGCGTTCATCTTCACGGGGGTGGTGGAGGCGGCGGAGAGTTTCCTGAGTTTGCCGATGTCCGCCGCGTTCACGGCCTTGACGAGGGAGGCGAGCATGCCCTTGGGAACCGGCTTGCCGCCAAGTCCCGCGAGGCGGGAAAGCCCCATCTTGAACATCGCGGGATTGCCCTTCGTCGCCTCCCGGAGTTCGGCGACGTTTTCCTTGAGCCGCGCGACGCGCGACAGAATGACATCGGCCGGGCGCAGGTTGTTCGCGAAGTTGTAGAGGAGACTGGTGCAGACGTATGTGTCCTTGAGGAGGTTGATGACATCCTTGTCGCCGCCCGTGGCGTGCATCATCGTCTCGATGAGCGGCACGGCGCGCGCCTTGTCGTTTTTGAAAAAGAGATTGTGGGTCCCTCTCGGATTCTGCATGTTCTTCACGGCCTCCTCGACGCCGGCCCTGCAGTTCGGGGTCTGCCGCTCGTCCAGGAACCGGAGCGGGGTGGTGCTCACGAATCCGTCGGGCTTGATCGTGGCGCTCCACTCGAAGGAGAACGGCAGCTCCTTGGGGCTGGAGTAGCGTATGGAGATGTCGCCCGTCTCGGCATTCCTGGAGAGCGTGAAATCGACGGCGGCATGCTCGCTCGACTCGATGCCGTAGCCCTTGAGTCCGCCGCGCAGAACGCACAGTCCGGACTGCGACAGCATCATCACGACCGAAGAAGCCTGTTCGCGGTGGGCGGGGCCGCAGAGGGCCTCCGCCTTGTCGGCGACCGTTTCGATCTGGGCGCTCCCCTCTTCCGTGGCGTTGGTCTTGAATGTCGTGCCGTCGGGGAAATTGAAGCGGAAGCCGCCGTCCTTCGGGAGAAGCGGCTTCGTGTCGCCTATGTAGTTGTAGCCGGTGGGACGCTTGAGGTCGCCCACAAGCTGCTCGCGCGCCTCGCGCGTGGTCCCGTCGAACGCTCCGAGCGGAAGCGAGCCGGCCGCGACGTACTGCGGCGTCGCCGGCCTCGCGCCGCCCGGCTGCAAGGCGGCGGCGGCCTCTTTGACCGTGCAGCCGGTCTCTTCCATCAGCGGTATGATCGGACCCCCAAGACCCGGATACTTCGACGGGATGCCGCGGTCCTCGTCGCCGTTGATTTCAAGATCCCACTGCTTGAAGAGGTCGTTCACCGCGCCGAGCGTGTTGCGGCGCGCTTCGGGGAAGCAGGTCTTGACGAACGTCGCGGAAGTGAGCGTGCCCGCGGCATGGAGCACGGCAAGTTTGTCGAGATTCTTCATGATGCGGCCGAACACCAGGGAGCGGTCGACCTTTTTGATGAACTCGGGCGGACGCTCGGACTGCGGCAGTTTGGCGATGGCGGGGTCGGATACGAGCGGAAACGCCGCGTCGAAAGCCGCGTAGAATGCGGCGCGCTTGACAGGCGGGATGTTGGCGACGGTCTGCGTGTAGGACCCGCCATAGCCGCGGCCGAAGAAGCGCGTCGCGGCGTTGTTCTCCAGCCCGAAGAGTTTGTCGGCGTCCTGCTCCGCAAGGTCGTGCGCTGGGTTGCTGGCAAGTTCCTCGAAGACGAATTTCTCCATGCCGCGCAGAAATTTGGGAGAGATGTAAGACGAGGAGGCGTTGAGGAGGGTAAGGCTCATCCCCTCCTTGAAGTCATCGCCGGTGGCTTTAAGCGTCGCGTTCGTGTCCGAAATCCACTTGGCAAAGGAGTCGATGAGGCGCAGACCGTTCTTGAAGTTCCCGGCGCTCTGCAGGAACCTGCCGCCGTAGTTCATGAGGCGGTTGGCCGGCGTGCCGGACGTCGTGACCTGCTCCAGGGCCTCCGCCTCGGTGCAGCCCGCCGTCTGCGCGTAGAGGCTGGTCGCGGCGGCGATCTTGGGCAACTCGCCCTTCGAATATCCCTTGGCGAGCGCCGCCTTCTGGGTGGCGGGGTCGCTGAACTTGGCCCCGGCGATGCCGTCGTCCAGCGCCTTCTGCTTCATCACGCCGCTTGCGTCGATGGCGTTCTTGACGGCGATGATGCGGCGCGCGGTGAGCGGCTTGCCCTTGCCGAAGTCGGCCATCTTCATGGCGTCCTTGACGCTCTGCGGTATCTTGTCCGGTCCGCCGAACATGTCCGCGATGGCGTTCCTGAAGAGGTCGCGCGCGGCGTTGTTCGCGTCCTTGAGGCTTCCCAGACGCCCCACGCCGATGCCGACCCAGTCGTGCTTCGCCGCCGTGATGACGCGGCCCGCGAGGGGGCCCTCGCCGCCCGCGCGGGCGACCGCCTTGCTCTTCCCGGCTTCGACGCTCTGCGTCGCGAAGTCGGTGAAAGCCTTGAACGTTGCGTTGTATCCGTTGATGTCGAGTGCCATGGTTGTTTTTTCTCCTGTTTGAAAAGTTGAAAGGGGCCGGGCGCTGCCGCTAGGCGACGATGGGGCCTTCGTCGCGCTGCGCGGCGATCTTCTCCTCTTCGGTCGGATTGAGCGTCAGCGTGAAATTCATATCGCATAAGGCCTCGATCTTGAACTCCTGCGGGAAGGTGTTCAAGACCTTCTCCAGCTTGTGATCCTGGAACTGCTTGGTGCCGTCTATTTCGACCTTGTGGTTGAAGATCTTTTCTCCCTCCGTGTCGTCGAACTTGGTGTAGTCCAGTTCCGCGAGGCGGTTGAATTCGGAGGCTTCGAGATAGTAGTAGATGCCGCATTTGAACTTGCTGCCTTCGCCCACATTGCATTGCCCGTCTTCCGTGAAGCCGTCGAATCCCGCGATCGGCTTGTCCATAGTGTAATTCAGGCTGAACCCTCCGTCTTTGTTCTTTGCGATCGTGAAGGTTCTGGTGGTATCTGCGCCAAGCCCTTTCACCCTTTCTTGCTTGCTGAAGCCTCTAATGCTGAACCCTTCTTCGCCCTCCCTCGGGTCCAATGCGTATTGGGAGCCGTTTTCGCCGGCCTTTTCCGTTTCCTGGGAGAGCAAAACCATCAACAGGTGGACTTTGCTCTTGTCCGAGGCCCCGGCGAGACCCTTGTAGGTCGCGTTGGGGTCGCCCGTGACGAATTGCGCCAGCTGGTTGCGCGCAGTCTCGAAGTCGTTCGCGAGTGTGATGGTCTTGTCGCCGGCTTTCAAAGTGGCTTTGATGCCCCGGTCGATGTCTTTTTTGAAGAAGCTGTTGTCTTCGCCGTCTGTAGACAACTTCTTCATTTCAGAGCAGATGGTCCAGTTCATCATGGCGTTGGCGGTGGTGCACAGGCGTTTGTGTAGATACACATCGGGTTCGTGGACGCCGTCCAGTTTCTTGCGCAGAACCTCCTTGAAGGATTCCGCTCCCTTTCCGTGCCCTTCCACCGCCGATTCGACAAATTTATCAACCTTTGCGGAGATGACTTCCTTGGCCAGGGAGATGATGTCGGCCTTTAGCCGGTCGCCGCCGAGCCTATTGATATCGGGCATATCGTTTTCGGGATCCGGGAGTTCGATCGGCTTCGCACCGGGGTTCACCCGCGAAATTTGCCTGCTTACGGCATCCACCATCATCGCGAAGCAAGACTGTCCGAAAATGGCCACGTCGCAGGTTCCTTCCTTTATCGCCTTCGACTCGTTCGGGAAATACAATTCCCCGGTGGCGGTGGTGGTGTCGTAGAAAACACGCAGACGGGTGCCCGCATTGCCGGTCAGGGCGTTCTTGATTTTTTCGAGGGCGCCTTTCCCGCAACGGGCGAGCATCGCGTCCATAATGAACTGGCGCGCCGCGTCCCTTTCATCGGCGCCTTCCAGTTTTTTGTCGGCGCCGGACGAGACCATGACGCTTTCCAGCGTCTTAAAGGCCTCCATCAGCGTCTTGTGGATCGTCAGGCCCGGAGACGAGCCGGAGAGTTTCCTGATGTTTTCGATCGGCGCGTTGCCGACGGCGTCGATAATCTTGGCAAGGATGCCTTGCGGAAGCGGTTTTCCAAGCCTCTCGAGCATCTCCTTGCCGCACTCGTAGATTCCGGGATTCTTCGCCGACGCCGCCTTCAGCTCGTTCAGGTTGGCCGCCAGCCCTCCCGCGCGCTTCTGAACGTACTCCTCGCTCCTGAACTTCAGCCCTGGATCGACGAGGAACGAACGCAGGTTGTCCTTGACGATGTCCATGGCGTCGGTATTCCCGCCGCAGCTGGAAAACGCCGTTTCAATCAACTTGTTCACATCGCATTTGTTGAGCCAATTGGAATAATTCTTCTGGACCCAATCCTTGCCATTCGCGATGCAATCTTTCATCTTGGTTTCCGCATCGGCTGCCGCCTTGGCTTCATCTGCCGCCGCCTTGGCTTCATCTGCCGCCACCTGGTCCACCGCCGTCTTGACGGCGAGGATGCGCCGCGCGGTGAGGGGCTTGCCCTTGCCGAAGTCGGCCATCTTCATCGCGTCCTTGACGCTGTCGGGGATATTGTCGGGGCCGCCGAACATGTCCGCGATGGCCTGCTTGAAGAGCTCGCGCACTTCGTTGTTCACGTCGCGCGATGCCTGGCGGCGGCCGACGTTGCCGACGAAGTCGAATCCGGTCTTCGCGACGATCGTCCGGCCCGCGAGCGGGCCGGCGCCGACGACGGTGTTCTTCTCGCCGCCGACCTGCGCGATGGTCGAGCCCTTCGTCGCCTGCGCCGCGAAGTCGGTGAAGGCCTTGAATGCGTCGTTGTATCCGTTGATTCCGAGTGGCATGGATGTCTCCTGTTGAAAGGTTGAAAGGTTGAAAAGTTGAAAGGTTGAACGGCGGCGGAAATGCGATTACCGAAGGTCGTAGTGGGCCGTGGTTTCGATGATTGTGTCCCATGAAAACCGGAATTTGTCGGGGATGCCATTCGCCACGCCGTCGAGTTTCTTCGTGCCGTCGGGGGCGTCCATGATGGCGG
>JAFRSR010000136.1 GCA_017427485.1 Kiritimatiellia bacterium | reverse complement strand
TTCACGGACAACGTCGACGCGCTCCTTGACGCGGGTCTTGCGGCGATTCCGTCGGAGAGCGACTACGCGCAGATGGTGCGCCACGTGCGCGCGTGGCACCGGGAGAACCCGAAGGACTGGACGGCGTGCTGGGAGAAGATCCGCGCCGCGTATTCAAAGTCGTTCAACAAGGACCTGCGCGATTCGAACGGCGCCATCGACGTGCGGCTCAACGGCGCGTGCATCGTGCTCGGGCTTCTCTACGGCGAGGGCGACCTCGACAAGTCGATGGTTCTTTCCATGCGGTGCGGATGGGATTCCGACTGCAATCCGTCCAATGTGGGCGGCATATTGATGACGGCGCGCGGGTTCAAGTCGCTGCCCGCGAAGTACGTGGAGAAGCTGGACTACGCGCGCAAGTTCTCCTACACGGCCTACGACCTGCCGTCGCTCTTCGCCGTGTGCGAGAAGTTGGCGCGCCAGGTGGTGGCGCGGCACGGCGGCCGCGTGGAGAAGGGCGCGGACGGCGTGGAGCGTTTCGTCATTCCCGTGAAGAAGCCCGTTCCCGATCCGTTCGTTCCTTCTTGGAAAGCGCCGCCTGCGAGGGGCGAGCGCTTCACCGAAGCCGAGAACGCAAGACAGAGGTTCCGCATCACCCTGCCGGACCCGGACAAGGTGTACGATCCCGACCCGACGATCCGCGTGCAAAAGACGCTCGACGCGCTGTTTCCTGGCTGGAAGACCTCCACGAACGCGCCCGACATGACGCCCGGACTCGTCGAGGAACTTGAAACGTCCAAGGGAACGGTTCACGGACTCGTGCGCACCCATCCGCCGAAAAAGGGCGAGGCTGTCACGCTGTCGCGGACATGCGTCGTTCCCAACGGCAATCCCACGCTCCATTTCGCCGTTGCGAACTCGCCGGGCGGGGACTTCCGACTGATCGTCCGCGTGAACGGTACGCCGATGCTCTCGACGGTCATCGACGATTCCGCCAAGCGTTGCCATCTGTGCACCTTCGACCTTTCTCTCGAACCGTGGACGGGCAAGAACGTGACGGTTGAGCTCGTGAACGAGCCGACGGACTGGTACAACGAGGCCGCGCTGTGGACCGACATCCGCCTGACGGCCAACAGTGGGAACTAGCCCTTTCGGTATTCGCGGGGCGAGAGGCCGAAGGCGGCCTTGAATGCGTGGGAGAGGTGCGCGGGGCTGCTGAAGCCGGTCTGGGAGGCGATTTCCGAAATGGACAGCGCCTGTGCCTGAAGCATGACGCGGGCCTGGACGAGCCGTTGTCGGAGCGTTTCGCGCCCGACCGTGGTGGAGAGTTCGGTCGCAAAGAGGCGGTCAAGCGTCCGGCGCGGCACGGCGAGGGCGTCTGCGAGCTGTGAGACGCCGAAGGACGTGCCGAGATGATCGCGGATCCAGACGAGCGCCTGGCGGAGGACGGGGCTTTCGACGGCGAAGAGATCGGTGGAGGCGCGCGCGACGATGCCGGCGGGCGGCACGAGGATCGGCTGGCGCGGGGGAGGCTCGCCGTCCATGATCCGCTCCAGCAGGGCGGCGCCTTCGTAGCCGATGCGGGCAAGGTCGTGGTTGATGCTGGAGAGGGGGACGGGCTGATAGTCGCAGACGAGCCGGTCGTCGCCGATGCCGATGATTGCGATTTCCTCGGGGACGCTCAGGCCCGCGTCGCGTGCGGCGGCCTCCACGCGTGCGGCGTCCGCGTCGTCATAGCCGAGGACGGCCAGCGGCTTGGGCGCGCTCTTCAGTAGGTTGCCGAGGTGTCGGCCCGCACGTACCCAGTTGTCGAAGTCTTTGGGGACGAGGGATTCGGCGAGAACCCAACGCGATGGTTCCAAGTCGCCGTGTGCCGTCCAGGCCGCGCGGAAGCCCTGGAAGCGAAGCGCGTGCGAATGGCTCCAGACGGTGGAGAACCAGGCGGCGTGGCGGAAGTGGCGTTCGAGGAAGTGTTCGGCGGCGAGTCGTCCGCAGGCGGCGTGGTCGCCCGAGACGCGCGGGACGCGGATTTCGGGATGGTCGAACGTAAGGTCCACGACGGGAATGCGCCGCCGCCGGAGTGTCCGCACGAAGTCCAGTACCGCCGGTCCGCCCCGGACGGTGGCGAGCGCGCCGTCGCCCGTCCAGCCTTCGGGAAGGCGGGAAAGCCGGTCCGCGATCATCAGGTGCCAGCCGCGCTCCTTGGCGAACTGCGTGATGCCGCTCATCCGCACGTGGCTGACGGGCGTCGTCATCAGAAGGACGTTACGCTGGGAGGTCATGCGGACAAGGATACCATGTTTGGCTTGCTGATGCAAGTCAGTCGTGAAATTATGCAAGTTTTTGGCATTGCCAACCGAGGGGCAAGGAGTGTAAACTTATGACGTTGAACACGCTGCAACATCTGTACGAAGAGGAGCAAAAATGAAGAAGACATTGCTGGCGGCGGCGCTTGCGTTCTGCGTGGGCGCGTGGGCGGCGGACACGGCGCGCGTGACGGTGCCCGGCGGCGCGACGACGGGCTACGCTTCGCTCCAGGCGGCGCTGAACGCCTGCACGGGCGGCGAGACCGTCACGATGCTGACAGATGCGACGCTGACCTCCCAAGTGAAGATCAATGCGGACGTGGCGCTGGATCTGGACGGGCATACGATCACGATGACGGCGTTCGCGGACTTCCTCGGCTTTTCAAGCAATCTGACGGCGACCATTTGCGGTGGAGGTACCGTGGAGGTGCGCACAGCCCGTTCCCTCATCACGGTTAAGAAAGGAACAACGGTCAACGTGACCAACTGCACCCTGAAGGGCTATTGCATGTTCTACGGCGACAACAACACCGGCAAGCTGAACGTCATGGCCGACACGGTTGCGCTCGTGGACTACCCCATCAGCAGCTACAGCGCTGCAGTGCTCAATGTCCATGCAGGGCACGTTGCCAGTATGCGCGGATGGAGGGAAGGAACCGGATCCTTTACCTCAAACATCAAAATTACGGGAGGATGTTTCACGCGCGATCCGAGTTTTACGGAAATGCTGGACGAGTCTGCCTATGGCGTCATGGGCGTGTCAGAAACGCAGGGCGGAACAACGTTCACTTGTAAAGTCGTGCCCAAGGGCGAAATCACAAATCGGGCGCGCGTCACGAAGAACGGAACGTCGACCGACTACGACTCGATCCAGACGGCGTTGGCCGCCTGCACGGGCGGCGAGACTGTCACGATGCTCGCGAGCGAGCATTGCGCATCCTACATCCAGATAAAGAAAAGCATCGTGCTCGACCTGGCGACTCTCACGATTAGACATCTGACCTCCAATTCCATCAGGTCAGATTCCGGGACAATCGTGACGATCCAGAACGGAAGGGTCGTTGGGGCAACCTCTCAGTCTACTTTCGCGCCAGCGCAAGGATCCGTCATGAACGTGACGAACTGCACGGCAACCGGAAATTGCCTGGTGTGGAGTAGCGGAACCGGGAAGTTGAACATCCTTCCGGATTCTTTTGTTAATGTGAAGTACTTGGGAAGCGGAAACGGGAACGCCTCTTTGGAAGTGAGGGGAGGACACATCAATTATACGAGCCTAAGGGACAAGAACGCCGTCGGAACGACATTTCAGTTTTTTGGAGGGCAATTCAACAAACTCTCAACTGAGTCTTTGGCCGAAGGATACAGATACGTGTTTAGCTACACAAGCAAGGATAACATCCAGTTCTATTATCGCGTCATGTCCGGCGAAGAGGTTGCGGCGTTGGGCGGTCTCGAAGCGGAGATTGGCGTGGTAGGTTTCAGGTACATCAAGGATGCCCTGCAGCAGGTGAAAACCGGGGAAACGATCGACATGGTCAAGGACGTTGCAACTTCAATTCAGCAGGTGAGCAAGGTTGACAGCAACTTTACTTTTGATTTGGGCGGACATTGCCTTTCAGGCGGTTTGGACATCTTCAGAATCTACACGAACAGCACGGTTCGGATACGGAACGGAAAGATTCGTGAAACGGTACATTATAAGTCCTGCTTTCTGATGGACAAAGGAGCGACGCTAATCGTCGAATCGACGGTTCGGCTAGAGGGGTCAAGCGGCAATACGACTTGCTGCGTCTACATCCCGTCAGACAATGCGCATGTTGTTTTCGACGGCGCGCAGATTGCCACGACAGCCCTTTACAGCTGGGGAACAGCGCCTCAATCGACGATTGAAATCACCGGGGATTCCGTGATGACTTGCTCATCCTTTCAAATCACAGGATCCGCCAAGTTGCCGCCGAATGTCGTGGCGACTGGCGGTTCCTTCGCCATCAACCCGACATCCTACGTCACGAACAACCACGTCGTACTCTATCGCGCGAACGCCTCGCCGTGCAAGTGGCAGGTGAAGCCGTGGGCGGCGATCTGCACGGATGGCTGGTCGTTTGATTTCGCGGACGAGGCTCCGACGGTGACGGGCACGTGCGATACGCCGTCGGGTCCGATCACGGTGTCGCTCGTCGGCGCCGTTCCCACGCGGAAGACGTTGCTGGCCGATCTGTCGGGCCTGACCCTCAACTCCGGCACGTACGCCGACCTGTCGTTCGTGAAGGACGCGGCCCTGCCCGGGGCCGTGCAGGTGTCGTACGAGAGCGGCAGGCTCTACGCCTGGGAGGCGAAAGGCACGCTCATCGTGTTCCAATAACAAATCAGGGAACTGAACCATGAAACAAAAGCTGATGTTTGCCGGTTGCGCGGCGCTTGCAATGACTCTCCCCGTCCTGGCGGAGCGGATTGTCTATGACTTCGAGACAGGCAATTTGCAGGGATGGAAGGTGACGCAGGGCGCGTTCGCGCGGCCCGTCACCGACCTTGCGAAAGAACACAACACGGGCAAGCCGTACACGAAGGGCGGCACCTGGTTCCTTTCGACGCTCGAAAACAAGGACAATCGCCCGAACGACCGGCAGACGGGTCTGATCGAGTCGCCGACGCTGCGCCTGACGAGTCCGACGATCACCTTCAAGATCGGCGGCGGACAGCACGCGCGCTTCGAGCTGGTGGACCGCGCGACGGGCAAGGCGATCGCCTCGGCCGTCGGCGAAAACGGCGAGCGAATGCGCGTCGTCACCTGGAACGTGCCGCAGGCTGTCGGGAAGGACGTCTACTTCCGCGTGGTCGACGGCGCGACCGGCAGCTGGGGACACGTGACCGTGGATGACGTCACGTGCGAGGGCGTGCGCGGCGCGGCGGACTTCGCGGCGCGTCCGCGTCCGTCACCGCTCGCCGACTACTTCAGCAGCGTGGAGAAGCCCGGCGCGAAGGCCGCCGCGAAGGCGGCGCTCGCGTCCGTACCGGAGGTCGTGTACGTGACGCACGCCGCGTTCAGGGCCGACCACCACAACACGGCGACGCTCTTCCAGTGCGGCGAGATCAACGAGCGGAGCTACGACACGCAGGGCGCGCTCAAGGCGTGGAATCCCGCGACGGGCGCGACGCGCGTGATCGTGCCGGAGAAGGAGGGGCGCACCATCCGCGACCCGGAGGTGGACTGGGACGGGAAGCGGATCGTGTTCTCCATGCGCGACGGCCGCACCGACGACTATCACGTCTACGTCGTGAACGCGGACGGCACGGGCCTCCGCCAACTCACGCGCGCGAAGGGCGTGAGCGACATCGACCCCGCCTTCCTGCCGGACGGCGACATCGTGTTCTCATCCACGCGCGACCCCAAGTACTGCATGTGCAACCGCCACATCATGTGCAACCTCTACCGCATGAAGGCGGACGGCGCGAACATCCACCAGATTGGCGTCTCCACGCTCTTCGAGGGACACTCCTCCATCCTGCCAGACGGGCGCGTCCTCTACGACCGGTGGGAGTACGTGGACCGCGACTTCGGCGACGCGCAGGGACTCTGGACGTGCAACCCCGACGGCACGCGCCACGCTATCTGGTGGGGCAACAACACCACCAGCCCGGGCGGCGTGATCAACGCGCGCGCCGTGGGCGGCGACTCCTCGAAGGCGATCGCGATCCTCGGGAGCTGCCACGACCGTCCGTGGGGCGCGCTGGGGCTCATCGACCGCTCGCGCGGCGTGGACGGCCAGGAGCCCGTGCTGCGCACGTGGCCGGCGTCCTACCGCGACCGCATCCACGCGGGCGGTCAGGAGGACTTCGACTCGACGCGCTTCCTCGCGTGCAAGTACGCCGACCCGTTCCCGATCGACGAGACGCGCTTCCTCGCCGTCCGCATGACCGGTCGCGCGAACGGCGAGATGTCGCTCGTCTACCTCGACCTCGACGGCAACGAGACGGAACTCCTCGCGGACGCGCCCGGCATCTGGTCGCCCGTCATCCTGCGTCCCACGAAGAAGCCGGTCGTGCAGAGCCGGCAGCGGAACTTCGACGCGCCGGACGCGCCCGGGAAGTTCTACCTGCAGAACGTCTACATCGGCACGCACATGCAGGGCGTGAAGCCGGGGACGGTGAAGGCGCTGCGCGTCGTCGAGTCGCCACCGAAGCGGAACTGGACGGGTCCGCGCGGCTGGTTCGGGCATGGCGAGGAGGCGGCCGCGATGAACTGGCACTCGTTCGAGAACAAGCGCATCCTCGGCACGGTGCCGGTGGAGGCGGACGGCAGCGCGTACTTCGAGGTGCCGGGCAACACGTTCGTCTACTTCCAGGCGCTCGACGCGGAGGGGAAGATGGTGCAGTCGATGCGCAGCGGCGTGAACGTGCAGCCGGGCGAGACGTACGGGTGCGTGGGCTGCCACGAGAAGCGCGTGGGCGAGGCGGCGCCGGTGACGGAGCGTCCGCTCGCCATGCAGCGCGCGCCGTCGAAGATGAACGGCTGGTACGGTCCCGCGCGCCTCTTCAGCTTCCAGAAGGAGGTGCAGCCCGTCTTCACGAAGCATTGCGCTTCATGCCACGACTACGGTAAAAAGGCAGGAAACAAGCTGAACCTGAGTGGCGACCGCGGTGCGTTCTTCTGCACGAGCTACGTGGACCTCTGGGCGACCGGCGCGATCACATGCATCGGCGGCGGCCCGGCCGAGATACAGCCCGCCTATTCATGGGGGTCGCACGCGTCAAAGCTCACGCGTACGCTCTACGGACACGGCCGCGCGAAACTGTCGGACGAGGAGCGCGACCGCGTGATCACGTGGATGGACATCAACGCGGTCTACTACCCGCGCTACGAAACCGCGTATCCCGACAACCCCGGCGGACGCATG
>JAFRSR010000135.1 GCA_017427485.1 Kiritimatiellia bacterium | reverse complement strand
GTGGAACCCGAAGTGCGTGTCGCCGATCACGAAGAAGTTGACCGGCTCCTTGAGCCCGGGCATGGGCATCCGCAGCGTGCAGCGGCTGTCGAACGAGAACGGGCGCCCCGTTCCGCATTTCCTCTCCCCGCCGCAGCGTGGCGCCGTGCAGCCGGCCACCGCAGCAAACGCGAGGGAGGTCCCGATGAAGTCTCTTCTGTTTGTTTCCATGCCCCCATTATACCAAGCCCCCCGCCTCTCCGCAAGAGCCGGGTCGCTCAGAGGTCAACGGGGGTGAGGCGCACGTCGCCGGGTGCGCAGGGGAGGGCGAAGCGCACCACGCCGCCCTTCTTCTTCTTGTCGCGTTTCATGACGGGCACAAGGGACTCGAACGTGCAGCCCTCAGGCAAGACCGTGGGCAGGCCCACACGCGCGAACGGCGCGGCGACTTGGTCCGGCCAGTCCGTGGACGCAAGGCCGAGCCGCACCGCGAGGCGCGCCTCCTCCACCGTGCCGATGGCGACGGCCTCGCCGTGCTGGATCTTGAAATCGGAAACGATCTCGACGGCGTGCCCGACCGTGTGTCCGAGATTGAGCTTGCCGCGAATGTTTTTCTCGAGGGGGTCTTCGCGCACGCAATGCACCTTCACGGCCAGCGCACGCGCAACGAAGGCGGCGAGGTCAACGGGCGAGACGCCCGTTGACGTGAAGCGGCGAGACGCCGCTTCCCCCAGGGAGGGGCCGGACTTGTCACAGAAGCGGCGAGACGCCGCTTCCCCCAGGAGAGGGGCGTGCTTGTCGCGGCACTCGAAAATGGAAAGGCTTTCAAGAAGGCCGGGGTCGGCGATGAAGGCGTGCTTGATCGCCTCAGCGAGGCCGCAGCGCACCTCGCGCGCAGGCAGGGAGGCGAGCGTATCGACATCCGCCAGCACGAGCGACGGCGAATGGAACGCGCCGATGAGGTTCTTCGCCTCCGGAAGGTCGCATCCCGTCTTGCCGCCCGTCGAGGCGTCGACCATCGAAAGAAGCGTGGTGGACACGTTCACCCAGCGGATGCCGCGCATCCACGTGGCGGCGGCGAAGCCCGTGAGGTCGCCGACCACGCCGCCGCCCACGGCCACGGCGAAGTCGTCGCGCGCGAGCCCAGCGCGCAGGAACGCGCCCCAGATTGCCTGGACGGTCGCGAGCGTCTTCGTCGATTCGCCCACTGCGATTACGGTGCGGAACGCCTCCACGCCGGCGGCGCGGAGCGACGCCTCCACGCGGTCGCCGTAGAGCGGATCCGTGTTTGAGTCGCATACCACGACCGCGCGTTTGCCGAGGCCGAGCGACGCGACTTCCTCGCCCAGACCGGCGATGAGATTGCATCCCGCGAACACGAGCGACGGCACGTCGCCCGAGTCGATGCGCCAGGCACCGAACAGCGTCTCCGCCGCTTCGGCGAGGGCCTCGGGCGTACCGCTTGTAACATCGAGACGGCGCGGGAAGCTCGCGTAGTGCGCCGCGCGGTTCGCCATGAGCTTTTCAAGGGCGGCGTGCCCGCCCGCGAGCGGACGCGAACCCGGCGCGTTGTCGATGCGGTGGCAGAGCGTCTCGAGCGTGCAGGCAAGGCAGAGCACCTCGCCGTTCGCCTCCGCGAGGGCGCGGCATTCCGGATTGAGCAACGCACCGCCGCCGAGGGCGACGACGTGTCGCGTCCGCGCGCCCATGTCGGCGAGCGCCTGCTTCTCGCGGGCGCGGAAACCCGGCTCCCCTTCCTCCGCGAAAATCTGCGGAATCGACCGGCCGTCGGTCTCGACGATCACGGCGTCGAGATCCGTGAACGGCAGGCCGAGCCGCGCGGCGAGCAGCCGGCCGATGGTCGACTTGCCGCTGCCGGGTGGTCCGTAGAGGAACAGATGGCGCATGGGAGGCGTCAGGCTTCGGCCTTGTTCGTGTTCTGGGCCTCGTTCACGCGCATCGGGCGGCCCATGACTTCCTTGTCGTTCATCTCCGCGATGGCCTTCTCCGCCTCCGGGCGGTTCGGCATCACGACGAAGGCGAAGCCCTTGGACTTGTTGTTGTAGCGGTTCGTGACCAAACGCACGGAGTCGACCTTGCCGAACGCCTCAAACGTCTGGCGGAGCTGGTCCTCCGTCATGTCATAGCTGAGATTGCCCACGTAGAGCTCCACGCTGCCGGCGGGGATCGGGGGACGGCTCGTCACGGGCCGCGGGTCGCGGCGCACCGGGGCCTGCTGCTTCTTCTGGGGTTGCTGGGGCTTCGCGCCGCCCTTCGCGGCACGACGGCGGCCAACGAGGAATCCGATACCGAAACCAATCGCCAACGCGGCAGCCAGCGCAACGATGGCGTGGGGCGGGCATTTGCCAAACGGGCACCCGCCCGATGTGCAGGTTTCGGCTGCGAACAGCATCAATGAACTCATTTCCTTCTTCTCTCTTTCTTTATTGGTACCCGTCGCTTCGCTCATTCGCTCAGCTCTGGGTGTTTTTCCTTCATGGGCTCCCGTCGCATCGCTCATTCGCTCCGCTCCGGGGCGTCTTCCATCAGCCTGCGAGGAATCCGTCGAGCTTCTTGAGACGCGAGGGGTGGCGCAGCTTGCGCAGGGCCTTCGCCTCGATCTGGCGGATGCGCTCGCGCGTCACGTTGAACTGTTTTCCGACCTCTTCAAGCGTCCTGGAGAAACCGTCGGTCAGGCCGAACCGGTAGTCCAGCACCTGGCGTTCGCGGTCGGTCAGCGTCGTCAGGATTTCCTGGAGTCTTTCCTTCAGCATCGCGTAGGCGGTCTGCTCCGACGGATTCTCGGCGGACGTATCGGGGATGAAGTCGCCGTATTTCGCGTCGTCGTTGTCGCCGACCTTGCTCTGCAGGGAAATGGGCTGCTGCGCCATGCGCGAGACCGCGCGCACCTGTTCGGGCTTCATCTCCATCTCCACGGACAGCTCCGCTTCGGTGGGTTCGCGCCCGAGGCGCTGGATGAGCTTCTTCTGCACGCGCATGAGCTTGTTGATCGTCTCGATCATGTGCACGGGGATGCGGATCGTGCGGGCCTGGTCCGCGATCGCGCGCGTCGCGGCCTGGCGGATCCACCACGTCGCGTACGTCGAGAACTTGTAGCCGCGCTTGTACTCGAACTTCTCCACGGCCTTCATGAGGCCCGTGTTGCCCTCCTGGATGAGGTCGAGGAAGCTGAGTCCGCGGTTCATGTACTTCTTGACGATGGAGATGACGAGGCGCAGGTTCGCCTCCACCATCTTCGTGCGTGCGTCCTGTCCGCTGCGGAGGATCGTCATCATCTCGCCGAACGTGGAGAGGAACTCCTCCGGCGGCATGCCGAACTTCGCCTCGGCCTTCTCGAGCTTCGCGCGCACCTCGGCGAGCTCGGCCTCGCGCTTCTTCGACTTCGGCATCGCCAGCAGCTCCGCCTTGCGCTTGATCTGCGACCGGTAGGGCAGGTAGATCGTCTCCTCCGCCTCCATGCAGAGCGTTTCGAGGACCTTCTGCTTGAAATTGAGCTCGTCAAAGGCCGCGCGCAGCGCCATGCGGGCGTTCTGCACGCCCTTCTCGGCGCCGCGGAGCTGGGCCGGCGTGGCCTTCTTCCGGTTGCGCTGCAGCTCGGCCAGCTTGGCGGCCGCGTCGGCCAGCCGGCGCCCCACCTCGGCAAGCGTCTTGCGGAACGCGGGGAGCTGGTCCATGTAGGCGTCGCGGTTCTCGTCGAACCGGTCGGTCACGACGCGGTCGAAGCGCTCCTGCATGGCCTCGAGCTTCTCCAGCAGCCGCGCGTAGAGGTCGGGCGTGAACGCGAAGCGGTTGAACATGTCCTTCGTCTTCGCCTCGCTCTCCTCGATACGCATGCAGATGTCCACCTCCTGCTCGCGCGTGAGGAGCGGCACCTGGCCCATCTGGTGCAGGTACATGCGGATCGGGTCGTCGAACATCTCCTGCACGCGCGCGGCGTGCAGGCGGCTGTCGCCCTGCTTGTCCTTGTTCGCGCGGTACGCCTCCACGTCCTCCGCGCGGATCACGTCCACGTTCAGCGCCTGCAGGATCAGCAGGTACTCGTCCGCCGTCGACTCGTCCTGCACCGTGGCCGGGACGATCTGGTTGAGCTCGTCGTACGTGACGTAGCCGCCGTTCTTCTCGGCCCGCTGCTTGACTTCCTGGATCACCGCGTTGCGCTCCTCGGCGCCCAGCACGCTGCGGGACTGGAAGGCGGACATCGCCATCATGTCGTCGGGATCGAAGTCGTCGCCGTAGCCGGTGGCCGGCAACGGCATCACGTCGTCCAGGCCCATCGCGTCGTCGAGGTCCTCCGCGTCCGGCATGTCCGCGTCGTCCGCCGGCGCGCGGTCCTCCAGCTGCGCCGCCACGGCGACCTCGTCCAGGTCCAGGTCGCGCGCCTCGACCTCCGCCTCGTCGTCCCCGTCCGAAGCCGCGAACGCCGAAGCCTCGGCATCCTCGTCCTGCGGCGAGGGCTGGTCGTCGTTGTACGCCGCCACGTCGTCGCGCGGGAAGACCACGGAATCGTCCTCGATCGGACGAACCGGCACCTTCTTCGACTCTTTCCTCTTCTCCGGCGCGGCCTTGCTCGCCGGCACCTTCTTCTCGGCCTTCTGTTTCTTCTGCGTTTTTGGGGATGAAGCTTTCTTTGAACCCGCCGCGGGCTTCTTCGCAGCGACTTTTTTAGGGGACACCTTCTTCGCGGACACTTTCTTCGTAGACACTTTCTTCGCTGAAGCCTTCTTCGCAGGCTTCGCGGATGCATTCTTTTTCGCGTTTTTCTTAATGGCCATGACAACTCCAGACTATAAACCTATTATATGCCAAAAGTCAAGGGGGTAGTATATCATTTTTTTCTTTTTTGGTCAAGGGGTTGCATTGATAAAAAAATTATGCTATAATTGCGTTCACTTTTCCGCATTTAGCGGAATGGAAAACTGGAGAAACTGACGTGAGCAATCCTGTAGCCGCCACAAAGTCCGCCTACGCCGCAGCCGGCGTGAACATCGACAACAAGATGGACGCCCTCAAGGCCATCAAAACCATGGTTGGGAGCACGAAGACGGTCAACGTGGTCGGCGGAATCGGCTCGTTCGGCGGTCTTTGCCGTCTCCCCCAGGGAAGCACGAAGGATACGATCCTCGTCTCCTCCACGGACGGCGTGGGCACCAAGCTCAAGGTCGCCGTGATGATGAAGAAGCACGACACGGTCGGCCAGGACATCGTGAACCACTGCGTGAACGACATCCTCGTGCAGGGCGCGAAGCCCCTCTTCTTCATGGACTACGTGGGCGCCTCCAAGTTCGACGGCCCCACCTTCCAGCAGATCGTCAGCGGACTCTGCAAGGCCTGCAAGGAAAACAACATGGCCCTCCTCGGCGGCGAGACCGCCGAAATGCCGGGCCTCTACCCCGCCAACGAGTACGACCTCGTCGGCACGATCGTCGGCACCGTCTCCCGCAAGCGGCTGGTCACGGGGCAGTCCATCCGCGCCGGGGACGTGATCATCGGCCTCCCCTCCGGCGGTCTCCAGACGAACGGCTTCTCCCTCGCCCGCCGCGTGTTCTTCGACATCTGCCAGATGACTCCGCAGGACAAGCTGCCGGGCACGGACCAGACGATCGGCGACGCCCTTCTCGCCGTGCACAAGAGCTTCCTCAAGCCCGTCGGCCGCCTGCTGGACAACAAGATCAAGGTGACCGGCATGGCCCACATCACCGGCGGCGGCTTCCAAGACAACATCCCGCGCGTCCTCCCCAAGGCCGTTACCGCCGAGATCGACCGCACGTCGTGGCCCGTCCCGACGATCTTCAACTTCATCGAGCGCCAGGGCAAGGTAGACCACGACGAGATGTACCGCGTGTTCAACATGGGCATCGGCTTCGTCCTCATCGTGCCGAAGACCTCGCTCCTCCGCATGAAGACGGTGTTCAAGAACGTGCGCCAGCCCTGGTACCAGATCGGCGTGATCCGCGTGCGCAAGCCGGGCTGGCCGCAGGTCATCTTCTCGAAGTAACCACTGGGACAACGGGCATCTTGCCCGTTGCACTTCTTACTTCAACAACACCGCCACCCGCTCCGGGAAATTCCGGTAATCCTCGATCTCGATGTAGTCGAGGCCCTTGAGGCGCACGTGGCTGTCGCCGCCGCCGTCGCCGAAGTCGTCGCCGATGAAGACGATCTCGTCGCGCGCGTACCCGTGCTCCCGCGCATACGCCATGATGCAGTCGTACTTGTTGTACTGCGGGCCGGCGAAGTCGAACGACGAGCTCCCGCCGATGAATACCGAGTAGTCCTTGAACACCTCGCACACCTCCGCGTACATCGCGCGCCGCTTCGCCTTGTCCGGGTCGAACGCCATCTTCATCTCCTTCGGGGGCGTCGTGCCGAGGAGGCCGAACGTCACCATGCCCGAGGCGTGGAACTCGATCGGGTTGCCGTAGTACTTCGTGTAGCCGTACTTCTCGCGCAGACGGTCCGTCTCGCGGCGGAAGAACGCCTGGTCCACCTGGTTTGTCACCTGGCGCACGATCCGGAACTCGCCGTCCACCATCTTCGACTCCTGCATGCCGTAGTTCGCGAGGATGTCGATCGGGAAGTTCCCCATCTGACGGTAGATGCGCGGCGCGTTGCCCGCCCCCACCATGATGCACTTGTAGCGCTTCATCAGCTCGCGCAGCACCGCGAGGTTCTCCGGCGGCGGCGCGCTGCGGTGCTGGCAAAGCGTCGCGTCGAGGTCGAGGCACACGAGGCGCTTCTTCGCGCCCTTGTAGGCGAGCGCGGGCGCCGTCGCCGCGAGCTTCGCGTCGGTCGGCGCAGGCGCGGCGCCCGTCATCTCGAACACGAGTTCGCCGCCCGCGGCGATCTGCTCATGCGGGATCTTGAAGCCGGGGAACGCCGTGCCGTTCAGCGCCACGCCCTTCACGTACTTCGCGTCGCGCGAAAGGCCGTCCGCGCGCACGACGAACTTCTTACCGCCTTCGAGCGACAGCTCCGCACGCGGAATCTGCGGCGCGCCCAGCACGTAGCCGTCGCCGCACGGGTTGAAGGGATAGAACCCGAGCGCGCTGAACACGTACCAGGCGCTCATCTGCCCGCAGTCGTCGTTGCCGCAGAGTCCGTCCGGCTTGTTGAGGTAGAACTTGTCAAACACCTCGCGCACGAGTTCGGCCGTGCGGTGCGGACGCCCCGCGTAAGGGTAGAAGTAGACGACGTGGTGGCTCGGCTCGTTGCCGTGCGCGTACTGTCCGATGAGGCCCGTCACGTCGAGGACGAATCCCGCCCCCTCCGTCTTCTCCGGCTGCACGAAGAGCGCGTCGAGCTGCTTCGCGAATCCCGCCGCGCCGCCGAACATCGAGACGAGCCCCTCGGGGTCCTGCATCACGTGCCAGGTGTACTGCCAGGAGTTTCCCTCCGTGAAGTCGTTCGCGGTGCCCGCGCCGTGCCCGAGGCGCGCGGGGTCGAACGGCGTGCGCCACGCGCCCTTCGTGTCGCGCCCGCGCACGAGGCCGAGCGACTTGTCGAACACGTTGCGCCAGTTCGCGGACCGCTTGCGGAAGAACGCCGCGTCCTCGTCCTTGCCAAGGCGCTCCGCCATCTGCGCGGCGCACCAGTCGTCGTACGCGCACTCGAGCGTGCGCGACACGCTCTCGCCCTTGATCTCGTCGAACGGGTAGTAGCCGTACTTGTCGAGCAGGTCCCAGCGCTCCTTGCGACGGCCGTCGTGTTTCTCGCGCAGGGAGTTGCGGATCGCCTCGTACGCCTCCGCGGGGTCGAAGCCGCCGAAGCCCTTCAGGTAGGCGTCCACGATCGCCGGCACCGAGTGCGTGCCGATCATGCACTGGTTGTCCTTGCCCCAGAGCGTCCAGATCGGCAGGTAGCCCGCCGCCTTGTGGTGCTCCACCATCGACGACACGAACCCCGGCACGTACTCGGGCGCGAGGAGCGTGTAGAGCGGATGCGCGGCGCGGAAGGTGTCCCAGAGCGAGAGCGTGGAGTAGTAGTGTCCGAGCGGCGCCGTGCGCACCTGGTTGTCCGCCCCGCGGTAGCGTCCGTCGACGTCCGCGATGTCGTTCGGGTGGATGAAGAGGTGGTAGAGCGAGGTGTAGAGGTTCGCCTTCTGGTCGGCGTCGCCCTCCATGCGCACGCGGCTAAGGAGGTCGTTCCACTTCGCGCGTGCCTGCGCGCGCACGCCGTCGAAGTCCCAGGCGGGGATTTCGGCGGCGAGGTTGCGCCGCGCGCCCGCCAGGTCCACGGAGGAGAGCGCCACCTTCATGAACAGCGTGCCGCCCGCCGGCACGTTGAAGTCGAAAACGCGCCGCACGGCCCTCTCGGCGGGGTTCTGCTTCGGCAGCTCGGTTACGGCCGTCGCCGCCTGGCTGAACTCCACCACGTAGGAGAACTCGCGGTCCACCCACAGGCGGTTGCGGTTGCGTCCCGTCACGCGGATGTTGCCCTCCACAGCGGACGACGCCTCGGCCACGTGCGTGTGCAGCGCCTTCGGGTTGCTCACGATGCCCCACTGCGGATCGACGAGCACGTGCGCGCCTTCGCGCAGGAACGTGAAGCGGTAGATCGCCGCGTGCGGCGCCACCGTCACCTCCACCTTCACGCCGTTGTCCGCGAGCGTCACGCCGTAGAAGCCGGGCGTGGCCGTCTCCGTCGCCTTCTCGAACGCGCTCGCGTACGACGTGCGGTCGCGCGCGCCGGCGTAGGGCATCACGAGGATGTCGCCGAGGTCGGGACACCCCGTGCCGCTGAGGTGCGTCTGCGAGAAGCCGAGAATCGTCGTGTCGGCGTCGCGGTAGCCGCTCGTGTAGTTCCAGCTGAAGTTGCCGGTGTCCGGTCCCGCCTGCACAAGGCCGAACGGGTAGGCCGCGGCCGCGAAACAGTGTCCGTTGAACGCGCAGCCGACGGACGGGTTGACGTGGCGCGCGAAGTCCTCCGGCGCAGCCGGAAGCGCGCATGCGAGCGCCGCGGCCAGCGCCGCAGCGAAAAGGTGTTTGATGTTCATGCCGCTAGTATACCATAAATCGCCCGCGTGGACGGAAGGCATTTTCACGGAATCACTTCATCTTCACGGTGACTTTGAAGAAATTGTAGTTCGCCTCCTGTCCGGACGGAACGACCGCCCAGTCGCCCGTAAGGAGCGACTGCCGCCCGAGGATCGTGTAGGTGCGCCTGGCGGCCTCTGCCGCGGACAGCACCGGCGTCCAGGAGACGACAGGTGTGCCGCCGCTCATGGTGACCGTCGCGCGGAACACGTCATTCACGTCCGTCGGGTCCGTGCCCGCCACGTAGTCCTGCCACACCTGCAGATCGTTGCCCGCCGCATCCTTCTTCCCCGTCGGCTTCGTGAGCGACGCGGTGAAGTCGCTGCCGAACTTCGCGGTGTACGACGGGAAACGCGACGGCCACGTGTCGGGCACCGCCGTGGATCCGCCCGCGATCTCCGTGACCACCACCACGTAACTCGCGTTCGCCTCGCCCGTACGCCCTGGCTCGCACACCTTCGTGTAGTTCAGCGGCGGATTGTCCGTGCTGTCGGCAAGGTAAGGATAGAAGTCGTACGGCGGATACACCGTCGCAGCCGCCGTCGCAGCGGCGGCCATCATGACCGCCATCAAACATCTTCTCATCGCATGGCTGCTCACTTTATTCATTACCATAATTTCAAACTTTCTCTGCGCTTCTTTTTAGGTGTGCTCATGTCATTTCCTTTTACCAACAAGAACTACGCCAACCATCCAATCTTACAGTTTCCCACACTCCACGCCATCGGAAATCCCGCACTCTAAAAATGCCCGGTCGCCAACGCTTGTCACGCCGTGCGGGACTTGCACGTCTTTCAGCCGGCGGCAACGCCAGAACGCGCCCTCCTCGATGCGGGTCACGCTGCCGGGAATCGTCACGGATTCCAATTGCTCGCACTCGAAGAACGCCTCCTTGCCAATGCGTTGAACGCCCGCAGGAATCCTCACCCGCTTCAAGCCGCTCTACGTCCTGCAGATGCCGGCGATCCGCAGAAACCGCCCACGGCGACCAGCAGGACGGCGCGCTGCAGACCCCTATCGGCAATGTCAGGCGACCATGCCCTCCATCGTTGTAGAGGGCATTGATCTCCTTCGCGAGTCCGGCGCCAATCGCCTTGTCGAACTCGAATCTCGATTCTATGACATCTTTCATTTGCTCGTCTTCACGCTCTTGCGGAACTTCTCGTATTGAGGAACGGTTTTCACAAGACGCCCGGCCGTTGTCGTAGTTCGTGTTACTTTCAGCGTCCATCGCATGTTGTTCCTATTGCAGGGAACGACCTCGGCGGTTCGTTCTTACAGACGTTTTGTACTGCTGGTCATGCGCCATACCCCAGACCAAGCAGCGCGCGGAATGGCACGATCGCGTCGAAATACCCATCGGCTTCAACTATGGGGGCCAAGTGTCCATCATAGACCAGTGCCGTCCGGATGGAGACATTCGGCCTTGTCTTCAAACAGCGAACCTTCGCATCCACCTCTTCGATGACACCCCGTCCAATTTCCGACATTCTCTTGATCTCAACGATGTAGACGGCTCGTCGCGATTGAATCAGCAAGTCTATCTGGCATCCTTTCTGGCGGAGAGACGGGACTGACATCTTCCGATACGGGGCGGCAGAAGTCAGCAAAACGTTTTGCAAGTGAAGGTAGGGAATCAACATGCCGTAGTTGTTCACGACCAGATTCTCGAATTGCAGCCCCATGACCGCGTTCCATCCCTCAAGCGTCTCCAAAGACAGAAAATCATACCGCCCGTCATCGATCATCGCCTTGACTGGTTCGATGTACTTGAGGTAGAATCGCGAGTAGTTGTCCTTGAGCCGAAATCTCCGTTCCTTGACCGAGGCCCCTGTCTCGGGATTCTTGCCGTTGTCGGGCGACACGATCCCCGCCTCAACCAGGCGATCTATGGCGGCGGACACTCGGCCGCCCTTCTCAACATTCAGCTTCTCTGCAATCGCCACCGTGCTTTGCGGACCATCCACAAGGCAACGGAGGACCTTTCCCGTGAACGTCGGCTGGTTCGTGATAACGTCATTGAACATCGCGTCGAAGTCGACTCGAAGGACTCCGTTTGGCGTGAAGCAGAGCCGCTTGATGTTCTCGGCGGCCGAAAGCGACGGATTGATCTCCTCAAGATACCTCGGGACGCCCCCCGTCACCGCCAAGACATCCACGATTTCGCGTGGATCGATGCGCTGTGCGCGCCGTCCCCAGAACTGCACGCACTGGTCAAGAGGCAGTTCTTTCAACACGATATCAAGTGAGCGTCGTCCGTAAAAGGCACCATTGTCGATGATTTTTTCCTTTATCCAGCTAGACACGCTTCCGCAAATGACGACAATCACCTCGTCGTGTTTCTTCCAGTAATTGTCCCACGCAATCTTGATGTATGGGGCGAAAAGTTTGTCATAGTGCCCGAACCACGACACCTCGTCAAGCAGCACCACGGTCCTGCCCTTCCCGCCCAGGAAACCGTCCAGCGCCACAAACGCCTCCAGCCAGTTCTCCGGCGTCTTGACCGTCTTGTGGACCTGGACCGAAAGTTGCCGCGCGAATTCGTGCAGCTCGACCTCGTTGGAAAAACCGGGCTGGGGCTTCACGCCTTCGAGATGGATGAACCGCGCGCCGATTCTCAAGGCGAATTCGGCGATCAGCCTCGACTTGCCGATTCGCCGGCGTCCGCGACACGTCACCAGCGAAGACACTCTTTTGCCGCACAGCCCGAGCAAGCTCTCCAGCTCCCTCTCGCGGCCGATGAAATTGATTTTCCGCTTCATCATACCGTTCCTCTCGAACGCCGCGTATTATCTCATATCCAAGCCCACACGGCAACGACAAAATAGCACCATTTTTTATTTTTTAAAATTGGTGCTAATTATCTAATCTCTACAACCCGATGCCTCAGGTCGATCTCCCCGGGAGTGGGATTGAAGCGCATCATCATGGCGGGCGAGATGCCGAAGATGTTCTTCTCCTCGGGCGAACAGCCGAGCTGCTCCAGGACCGCCATGTCGTCCCGCGCCATCGCGATGCCGTAGGGCGTGCGCAGCGTGTAATACGAGTTGCTCTCGACCAGCGCGCCAAACGTGTACATCAGCGCGTTGTTCCCGAACCTGTCGGAGGAGGTAGTTGCAAAACACCCTCCTTGCTTTCGCTGCTGGGAGGTTCGGAGTTTGGGAGAAAAACTTCAAAAAAGACTCCAAAACTCCAAGCCCCCCTATCTCCAAGTAGCGAAAGCAATCCATGATCCGGCAGGGATGACGTTCCATCGCCAGCCGCGGACGGCGGCGGAACGCCGAGTTTTGCAACTGCCTCATTTCTTATCCTTTTCGATTCTTGGTGGGCGCCAGCACGGGTGAGCTTTAAATTAGTCGCAAGTCGTAGCATCACGCCGCCTTCCGCTGGGTACGGATTCGCGCCACGAGCGCGCACATGGCGGATGCGTTGAACACGCGCCAGTGCATCCCTGACTGCTTGCAGCGTCTCGCGACGT
>JAFRSR010000134.1 GCA_017427485.1 Kiritimatiellia bacterium | reverse complement strand
GCACCCGGACGACAGCTACTACACCGACGAGGTCCAGAACGGCTTCGCCAAGAACTTCTGTTTCCGCAACAACGACCTCACGGTGCAGGACACCGACTACTACAAGATGGCCATGCGCGACCTCCGCGCCCTCCAGTACGCCAAGTCCCTTCCCGAATGGAACGGCACGGCCCTGGAGACGAAAGGCGGCTCGATGGGCGGCTGGCGCGCAATCACCCTCGCCGCGCTCGACTGCGACGTCAAGCAGTGCACCGCCTCGATTCCATGGTCCGTCGACCTCGCGGGACACGTGAAGTACGGCTACATGAAGGGATGGCGTCCGGACTGGACGGCGAACCTGGACTACGTCGACCTCAAGAACCTCGCCACGCTCGTCAAGTGCCCCGTCACCTTCACCGCCGGTCTCGGCGACTACGTGTGCCCGCCATCCGGCGAAATCCAGCTCTACCGTGCCCTCCCCGAACCGAAGAAGGTCACCTTCACGCAGAACATGGGCCATGGCTCGGTCCACGGCCCCAACGCGGCCTCGTACGTCCTGCAGGCCCCGGTGCCGCCGCCCCCGCCGCGCACGCTCAACTGGTCGTGGGTGAGCGGCAACTCGAAGCTCTGGAGCAACCCCGCCAACTGGAAGGACGCCGTGGGCAACACGAACGCCGTACCGCGCAGCGGAGACAAACTCTACCTCACCAGAGAAGGCTATCCCTCGAAGAACGACATCCCGGGACTGGAACTCCAGTACCTCAAGCTGGCAAGCGGGTTCCAGAGCCAGGACAGTTCCAGTCAGGCGCTGATCTTCCGCCAGGGGAGCGACGGCATCTACAACCAGGGCTTCATGTTCTTTGATATCCCGATCCTGCTCGAGGGAACGAACGTGCCGTTCTACTCGTCCACCACGTTCGTGCCGCGCAAGAGTTGGAAGAGCTTCGACGGCAACCCGTGCGGCGTGGTGAAGACGGGTCCCGGAAGCGGCGGCCTCGGCGAGGGCACGGACTTCGCCGGCTTCAAGTACGTGGAGGTGAGAGACAATGGCACGTGGGTGTACGGTGTTAATGGGTGCACAGGCCCGCAACACCTTGAGCCGGGACAGGTGTTCACGTTCGCGGAGGCCAACACGAAGATGCGGGTCGGCACACAGTGCGCGTTCACCAACTTCTGGCTGCGCGAGACGGGCTCCGCCGTGGGCGGAACCCACTCGATCGGCACGCAGTACGACAACCAGCAGTGGTACCGCGGCAAGCTCGCCATCTGCGGCACGCCGCCGGACGACGAGACGGTCTTCACCGGCACGTTCATCGAAACGGTGGACTTCCGCTGGGATCCGGCCTCGTCCGCCAAGTCGTTCGTCCTCTCCGGCCAGACCTCCACCACCACGGGCAACGTGGAGGTGGCGAACGGCACCATGCGCCTCACCGCCGGCGCCACCTACTCGCAGCTCGGCACCTTGAAGCTTTCCGGCGGCGCGAACACGTGCTTCGCGGTGGACACGCCGCCCGCCGCCGCATTCCACGGCGCATCGCTCGAACTCGTCTCCGGCAACGAGAAGCTCTCACTCGCATCCGGCGTCACGCTCACGTTCGCCCGTCTCACGGTCGGCGGCGTGCGCAAGAACGGCGGAACCTACACGTCGGCGAACGCGACCTGGATCATCGGCGCAGGTACGGTGGTCGTCGAGGGCATCGGCGGCGACCGGCTCAACTGGGTGGATGGTTCCGCCCCCGGCAACCGCAACTGGAGCAACCCGAAGCGTTGGATCAACCAGCGCACGGGCGCGAACGACACACCCAAGAGCGGCGACATCCTCTACCAGACGAGCGACGGCAACTCCAGCAAGTACAACGACATCGACGGACTGGAACTTCGTCAGCTGCTCTACGGCGGCGGCTACTCAAACCCGAACGGCAAGGCCGTCACACTGCGGGCGGACTCCCTGGGCATAAACAGCAGCGGATTCATGCACAACGACCTGCCCTTGAAGATCGAGGGCACCGCGATGCCTGTGGTCGTCAACCAAAGCTGCTTTATGAGTATCCGCATGGGTTTCCGTTCATACGACGGGCGACCCTGCGGCGTGGTGAAGACCGGCGCCGGCGTGCTCGCCATCATACCGCTCGACTCTTCCGTCTGGACCAACTTCCGCTACGTCCAGCTCAAGGAGGGCATTTTCGCGCTCGGCGCCCAGGGCAGCGGCAACATGTCGCGTATGGATCCCGGCTTGGAGGTGACCTTCGCTGGCAACGCCAGCCTCACCATCGAGAAGGACCTCGCCATGTCCGGACTCTGCATCTTCGAGACGGGTGCCGCCGTGAACGGCGCCCACAGGCTCACAGGACGGAACGATAATGGATACCGCGTGGGAACCCTCACCGTCACCGGCTTGCCGCGTGTCGACTCGCAGACCTTCACCGGCACCATAGAGGGCGGCGTGGGCTTCATCTGGAGTCCGTCTGAGGCTCGCAAGACGTTCGTATTCTCAGGCACGAGCTCGAAGTCCACCACCACGAACCAGCTTTCCGTCACACGCGGCACGGTGCGCCTGGCGAACGGCGCCACGTTCACCGCGCTCCACGCCCTGAACCTCTCGGGCGGCGCGGAAACCCAATTCGAGGTGACCGGCGTTCCTGCGACGGCGTTCCATGCCGCAAACCTGGTGCTGGCAACCGGTGAGGAAACGCTCAAGCTGGTCGCCGGCGTGAAGCTCGCCGTTGACACGCTTTCCGTCAATGGGGTCGTCCTGCCGGCGGGCGTGTACCGCTCCGCCACCGGACTTGGCACCGCCACCGCGGTCAGCTGGATCACCGGCGGCGGATACGTGTGCGTGGGCGGCGCGGACATCGACCTGCCCGCCGCCGCCGCGGGATCCGCGACGGGCACCTTGACCGCGAACGGCGGTTCCGACACCTCCGTCGGCAACGCCGCCAACTGGGGCGAGGCCGGCAACACGGTCCTGCCCGACTTGGCCGGCGGCACGCTGGATGCAACGTTCTCCGCAGGTTCCGCGGCGGCGCTCGACCGCGCGGCGAACCTGCACGGCGTCTCGCTGGCAGCACCCGGCGCGTTCGCGTTCACGTCTTCGGGCGACTTCTTCGCGACGCTCGGCGCGGGCGGTCTCGCCACGTCCGGCGACGGACGCACCTACGCGCTCGGCTGGTCGCTCTTCCTGAACGCGGACCAGACGTGGCAGGTGGCGGCGGGCGACACGCTGAACGTCGGCGGCACCGTCGCCGGCGCGGGCGCGCTCTCGATCAAGGGCGGCGGCACCGTGAATTTCGACGTCTCCAACGAGATGGGGCCTGTCACCATCTCGAACGTGGTCGTGAACGTGAACGCGGACAACGCTTTCGGCTCCATCGGCGATCCCGTGTCGATCAACTTCAACGCCTCCAAGCTCACGCTCAACGGCGTCACGCTCGCCCGTGGGTTCACGGACACCGCTGAGAAGGAAAAGACGGGCAACATCTACGTCGCGGCGAACACCGACAACGTCATCGAGGGCGACGTCTCCTTCCCGACGGCGGCGACGGTGGTTTGGAAC
This sequence comes from Kiritimatiellia bacterium, assembly GCA_017427485.1. Lineage (GTDB taxonomy): Bacteria > Verrucomicrobiota > Kiritimatiellia > RFP12 > UBA1067 > RUG572. Next base: position 1,673 of record JAFRSR010000134.1, on the reverse strand, counting down.
CTGGGGGCGAACTCGTCCCTGCGGTTCAAGGGCAGCATCAGGCGCCAGACCACGAACTGGTGCTACTTCCGGGGCGATGCCGCCACGCTCTACTTCGACGCTCCCCTCGTCATCAACCCGATCGGCAGCGCGTTCGGAATCGGGGAGAACAAGACCCTCTACTTCAACGCCCCCTCCAACGAGTTCGGCAACGTCTGGTTCTGGATCATGGGCAACAACAACCGCATCTACACCACGGTGCCCTACGCGATCACCACGAGCTCGGGCAACATCCGCGACAATAATCGCTATAGTGGCAACGTGTGGGACATGTGCGGCTGCGACCAGGGCGCTAAGAACCTGGGCTTCCCGAACGGCGGCTTCACCGTCACGAGCGCCTCGCCCGCCACGCTTCACCATGTCGGCAACCCGCGCACCGCCGATGTATCGGACATCACGAACAAGGTGGTGTTCGCGGGCGCCGTGAACCTCTCCTACGACGGCACGCGCTACCACATGTGCAACGCCGCGAGCACGTCCACGGGCATGGTGCAGGTGACGAACGGCACCTTGGCGTTCGGCCCTGCCGGCAGCTGGACAAACGCCGCGAAGGCGGTCGTCACCGGCGGCAAGCTCAAGCTGGAGAACAAGACCGTGTTCGGCAAGGAGACGGACATGGAGCTCGCCGCCTCCGGCGCCACCGTGGCGCTCGACTACGACGGCACGATGAAAATGCGCCAGCTCACCCTCGGCAGCGAGCCTCGGGAAGCCGGCATCTACGGCGCGGCGGACAACACGTCGGTCGCGCCCAACCACCGCCTCGCCTGCTTCACCGGCACGGGGAAGATCCTCTTCCTCGGCAACGACCGCAGCACCCTGCTGATCTTCCGCTAGCCCTCTTGGGGCAACGGGTATCTTGCCCGTTGCGACTCCCCAGTCCCCTCAATATCACCTGACTCGGAAGACGAGACCCGATGCCTTCTGCCACTGCCAGGTGAGGCGGACGGGGGCACTGCCGGCCGTGATCGTGTACGAATTGCCCCAGTCAGAAGCCGTCTTGACCCATTCATTGTCGACCAGCGTCTCAATCTTGTACTTGGGCCGGAGAGTCACGCCGTCCACGGCGACCGGCGCGGCCGTGAACGTCCACGCGCCCGTCAGCTCGTACTCGCCGTCCGCGACGGAACCCTGCACCGTCTCGCCCGCGCCCGTCGGCTGTTCGTTGACCACCACGAGGTTGCGGCAGTTCGCGAAGTTGCCGCGGTAGCGGATTTCGTCCACCTTGCGGTTCTGCGCGATTTCTGCATCCGCGAGCGCGCGGTTGTAGATGCGCAGGGAGTAGTAGTCGCCCGTCATGCTGCGAACCCGACGGTCGTTTCCCGAATAGGTGGTGGCGGCGCCGATCAGCATCTTGCCGTCAGGAATGTCGAGGAACAGTGAACGCGCGTTGTGCGTCCCCGCAAGCAGGTTCGTTCCCTGGGCCAGGTAGTGGTCGGTCGGCGTGACCACGTTCACAAGATACTTGCCGCCCCAGTTCGAAAGCTTGAGCCGTGGGGTTCCAAGCCAGTTGTCGCACTTGATTTCCAACGTCCTACCTGTCGTGCGCGTAAAAATGCAGTAGTCGGCATAGCCGAATCCGAAGTAGAACGGGAAGGACGTGGTCTGCGCCGAACAGTCGACGTCCATCGCGGCTT
>JAFRSR010000133.1 GCA_017427485.1 Kiritimatiellia bacterium | reverse complement strand
GGAGTTGGTGCTAGTATACCACATTCTTACGTTAGAAGGTAATCGGTCGATGAAATGCAGGGAGGTCTCCGGAGGGGCGCGGCCGGAGGCTCCACTTCGGGCCCCTCGCCCGGGACCATCCCGCTACCTGATTTTCCCCAAAAGCAATTTTGCCCTTGCATGACGGTATCGTCGTTAGAAGGGGGGCAATGCCGTTCGCAGCGGTCTGCCCCAGGCGCTTTCACACAATAATCAATGTTGTTCAGGACACGACATTAGCAGTCAAACAGGCATCTGCGTAATTCATCACAAAATGATCGTGGCGGATATGCGCAAATGCCTTGTTTTCATACTTTTACAACAACATCCATATTGAATCCGGCAACCAGTACACGATACGTCCCCTTCGCAGAGGCAGACACTACATTGAATCCGTGAATGCGGCTACCAGATTTCAACCATGGATGCAACTCCGTATAGTCGCGAAATCTATCGTTAGAAATGACATGAGAATCCTTTTCGTATTCCGCGAACTGCAATAGCTGTCCGTCAGCCTCCGCCTTGCCTGGTGCGACAATAAGTTCCTCACGCGTTTCAAGTTCCCGCAGATAAGCAAGGTCCTTTGTCGCCTTGATTCGTTTCAACCAGGCGAATGTGCCCTTGTCAAGAAACACTTTGTATGTGTACCCGTTTGCCGACAAAGCCTCCACAAGCGACTTAAGTATTTTCGCCCGAAACCCGCTTTTGTCTCCGATGACATTACTTCCGTCAACGCAAACAACTCCTTTTTTCGCTACTGCAACCGCGACAGGTTTCTTGACAGCAACCGGCTTCTCCTTTAAGAGCAATATATGTTTCTTATCCCAGTCCACCGAATCGACATAAACCCTAATAGTATTCCCATTTTTCACACGACCAAACTTCTTTGATTCATATTTAGGAATCAAACCAATGACACCGGGAAGCAACTTAACAAGTATGCCAGTTTCGATGATGGCCTCGACTTTCCCATCGATCATCCTTCCGATCATCTTATTTATTTGTTCCTTCTGAAGATCAAATGGATGGCATTGCGCCTGCTTGATTCCGAGTGATAGTTTTCCATCAGCCTTTACCTCCAGAACTTTCACAAGGACTTCATCACCTACCTCATATCCAGGTATTTCTGCTTCACCGTTTTCTGATATGTTCGTGGCTTTACACCGCTCCCACGACAGATTCGCGATATGCACAAGACCTGAGTCTCCAGAATCAAGATCAACAAAAACACCCCACTTCATTATGCGCGTTATCTCACCTTTTCGATATTGCCCAACTTGGATTGTACGTGCCCGAGAACACCGTATTCCTGGTAAAGCCTTACCAATGACGATCTTCGCCGCCCTACTGCTTTTGGAAGATGTTGCCCCATTCCCTTTTTCTGCCACTTTCTTTCCAATAGGCGATTTACCCCTATTGTTTTTATTCCGCAAAGTCGTTTTAGGTACTACCGTTTGAGAAGCTTTGATACCACCTCTTTTGCGAGCCACGGATTCTTTCTTTGACATGGTTGGCTTCTTTGGAGTTGGCTTCTTTGGAATAGCCATTTTCTTGGGCGCAACTCTATTCTTGGTTGCAACCCTCTTCGTGGTTGTTGTTCTTTTCTTGGTTGTAGACCCCTTCGTGGTTGTTGTTCTTTTCTTGGTTGTAGTTCCCTTTGTGGTTGATGACTTTTTCTTGGCTGTAGCCACTTTCTTGATTGCAGACCTTTTCTTGACTGCAACCACATTCTTGTTGCCGCCAAATATCCAGTCTATAATACTCATCTCGCATCATCCTTTCAGTTTTCTACATAACCGTTTAGGGCAGGTACCTCGCCTTCCATTCAAGGACATAACGCCCCTAACGAAATCATTCGTATTTTAGCAAAAGTGCCGTGCGACTTCAAGCCTGGCGCGAAAATCAAAATATCGCGCAGGGCATGTGGAAGAATGGAAAACAAACGGATTTGTTCGCGCCTACGGCGCTCACGGGACATGCAGATGCATAAATGAAACGCAGTGAGCCGCGTTAGCGGCGAACAAATCCGTTTGTTAACTTTAACCGAAATCCATTTGTTAAACACTGACCGAAAGAAGTAATGGCGGGGGGTGAGGAATTCGGCTATAATAAGAGACGTCTTAGCCAGAGGAAGGAATCCAATGAAAGAATGCACCATGCCCAGGACATTTCTGATCTTTTCCGCGCTCGCCGCGTGCGCAGCGGCGTCTTGCGCGTACGGCGGAGTCCCGAAGTATGCCGACGAGCTCCGTGACCATTGCTGGTTGTGGGGGCACGAGACGGGCCAGGTGGACGGGACGAACAACTACTGGTCGCTCGACATCGCCCGATCGTACTACCACATGGCCGACGCGGCGCGGGACGTCGGCATCCACAACCTGAACGCGATCCGCTGGGACAAGCCGGACAGGTCCTTCCGCGATTCGCTGAAACCGCTGAAGCGCGTCACGTGGCCGATCAGCGGAAACAAGACGGAGAAGAACTTCACGTACGACGCGCTGGCGGACTGGTGCTTCGCGGCCGCGGACGAGATGCCGAACGTGACGGGTTTCGACCTCGACGATTTCTTCATCGCGAGAGGGAAGTCCGTGACCGTTCAGACGGCCGCGGGCCCCGCGTTGTCGTGCCCGACGCGTTTCCCGTATGAACAGCTCGTCGAGCTGCGCAAACGCCTTTCCGCGTACCCGCGTCCGCTGGAGCTGCGCGTCGTGGTCTACGACGACCTTCTCGACAAGCGGGAGAATCCGGGCGACTTGAAGCCGTCGCTCGACCTCGTCGACGCGGTCACGTACTGGACGTGGAGGGCGAAGGACATTCCCCGCATCCCCGAGCATCTCGCGAAACTGCGTAAGCTCGTACCTGGCAAGCCGGTGTATCAGGGAATCTACCTCTGGGATTTTGGGAGTCACAAGGAGATGCCGCTGGAGCTGATGGAGATGCAGCTGAAGTTTGCGCTGGACGGCTGGAAGGGCGGTACGCTGGAAGGCTTCGTGTTCCTCTGCTCGTCGATCTGCAACAGGCAGTACCCCGCGGTCATCGCCGCGCGGAAGTGGATTTCCGAGCACGGCAATTTGCGTCGCTAGGAGGAACACACCATGGTTGAGTTGCGAAGGGGATTTTGGTAAAATATGCGGCCTTGCGCGGGGCGGCAATCCAGCCGTTACCGCCCAAAGGAAAGAAACGGACATCATGGCAGAAGAGAACAAGTCGAGCCTCGACCCGCTCGCCGCGCTGTGCAAGCGCCGCGGGTTCATCTATCATTCGTCGGAAATCTACGGCGGCATGCCGGGATTCTGGGACTACGGTCCGCTCGGCTGCGAGCTGAAGCAGAACGTCAAGCAGGCCTGGTGGCAGTTCACCGTGCGCGGCCGCGAGGACGTGGCGGGGCTTGACGCGACGATCATCATGCACCCGAAGATCTGGAAGGCGAGCGGCCACCTCGACACCTTCGCCGACCCGATGACGATGTGCAAGCAGTGCAAGAAACTCATGCGAGCCGACCAGCTCGACGACATCCGCGTCGAGCTCGGCAAGAAGGCCGCGGCCGTCAACCCGGCGTACGCGCTCTCCTGTCCGCACTGCGGCGGCGAGATGACGGAGCCGAAGCCGTTCAACCTCATGTTCAAGACGGTCGTCGGCCCGATCGACGATCCGTCGAACGTCGCCTACCTCCGCCCCGAGACGGCGCAGGCGATCTTCGCGCAGTTCCAGAACGTCCTTTCCACCTCGCGCCAGCAGGTGCCGTTCGGCATCGCGCAGATGGGCAAGAGCTTCCGCAACGAGGTGACGCCGCGCAACTACACGTTCCGCAGCCGCGAGTTCGAGCAGATGGAGCTCGAGTTCTTCATCCGCCCCGACGAGGCGGTGGAGATTCTCTACGGCCACGTGGTGACGCTCGCCGACAACCCCGACCTCGACGGTCCCGTGCAGGACGACTGGGGCTGGGAAGTGTGGCACAAGTACTGGGTTGAGCAGCGCAAGAAGTTCCTCAATGCCGTCGGCCTCCCCACGGAGCACTTCGTCGAGTACTGGCAGAAGCCGGACGAACTCGCCCACTACGCCCGCGCGTGCGTGGACATCGAGTACGACTTCCCGTTCGGCCGCCAGGAGCTGGAGGGCATCGCGGCCCGCAGCGACTTCGACCTCACCCAGCACCAGAAGCACTCCGGCGAGAGCCAGATGGTGTTCGACGACCCGCTCAAGCAGGCCGCGAAGAAGCTGGACGACGCGGCGCGCAAGGCGTTCGTCGAGAAGGTGCAGGCCGACTGGGTGGCGCGCGGCAAGGATCCGCTCGAGGCCGAGAAGTTCTGCCTCAACCTTTTCGACGGCAAGTACGTGCCGCACGTGATCGAGCCGTCGGCCGGCGTGGACCGTCTCATGCTCGCGCTCCTCTGCGAGGCGTACGAGGAGCAGAAGCTCACGGACGAGAAGGGCAAGGAGGACGTGCGCACGGTCCTTCACTTCCACCCGAAGGTGGCGCCGGTGAAGGTGGCCGTGTTCCCGCTCGTCAAGAAGGACGAGGCGTGCTTCAACATGGCGCGCGAGATCTTCGGGAAGCTCCGCCGGAAGGTGAACTGCTTCTGGGACGCGTCCGGCCAGATCGGCCGCCGCTACCGCCGCCAGGACGAGGCGGGCACGCCGTGGTGCATCACGGTGGACCCCGACTCGCCGAAGGACGGGAAGTTCACGGTGCGCGACCGCGACACGATGCAGCAGGAGCGCCTCACGTACGACGAGTTCCTGCTCAAGATGTACGCCGCGCTGGAGTTCTGATGAGGTCGCGACAAGCGCGACCATGCCGCTGGTAGGGCGCGCTCGCCGAGCGCGCCGCTGTCCCTAGCGGTGGCCTCTGCCGCCGCCGCCAGGGCCCCTGCCGCCGCCAGGGCCTCGGCCACCTCGACCGCCCCGGCCGCCGCGGCCCCAAGGACCGCCGCCGCCGGTGGCCTCGTAGACGTTTTTAATCGCTTCTACGACTTCCCGCGCGTCGCGTCCGCGGAAGCCGAGCGCGTTGGCCGTCTGGGTGAGCAGTGTGTCGCGTTCGACGCGTTGCAGCTCATGCATCTGGTGCCATGTTTCGCGCATTTCCTGCCCGGCGGCCTTGCGTTGCTCTTCCGACACGTTGGCGAGGGGGTTCAACTGCTCTCCAAGTTCGTCTATCCGCGCGAGAAGCTTCTTGTAGTCTTCGTGCACCTTTCGTTGCTTCTCCGTCATGTGCGCGGTGTCCGCGCTTTCCAGGATGTCGAACTGGTTCTGGAGACGCCCCTGCCAGCCGGCGCGGAACTGGGCGATGCGGTTCGTCGTCTGGACATAGCGCTCGGGGTCCTTTTCGCGCATTTCCTCGAGTTCGGCGAATGTGGGCGGGCCGAAGCGCCGGCCCCCCTCCACGCGGTTGGTGGACGCGCCCCCGACGGGTTCCTCGGACGCGGCGGCGTCCTGCTCGGCGAGCTGGCGCTCGAGTTCCTTGATTCGTGCGCGGAGCCGGTTGAGGTCGGCGTCATGCTCGCGCGAAGGTTGCGTCCGCGTGCGTGCGGAACGCTTCTCGGGCGTTTTTTTCTCCTCTGCGGCGGGTTCGGGCGCGGAGGTGAACAGCTGTGGCACGTAGTGTCCAAGCAAGGCGCCCACCAGGGCGGGCACGGCGACGAGGAGGATGGTTCGCGTGTTCATGCGGTGTGTTTCCTTTTTTTCTTGCGCGGGGGCTGGAGGATCCAGCGGCTGTTGTACCAAAACCACTGCTCGGGCGTCTTGCGCACGCCTTCGTCGATGAGCGCCATCGCCTCGCGCATGAGGCGCCGCGCCTCCTCCTTGCGGTCGGGGGCGTCGGGGTCGGGGCGGAGGGTGGCGAGGTGGTCGAAGGTGTGGAGGCCGTTCTCGCGGCGCATGATGGCCACCACCACGGGCGCGCCCGTGGAGACGGCGAACATCGCGCCGCCGTGGGAGACGTTCGCCGTGCCGTTGAGGAAGGGGACCTCCGTGTCGGGGGCGGGCACGCGCAGGTCGGGCAGGATGGCGAAGGCTCGTCCGGCGGCGATGCGCGCGCGGATGTCCTGCAGCACGGTGGCGGAACCGCGCGTGAGCACTTCAATGTCCGAACCGTACTGGCGGTGCATCCAGGCCTCCACGTAGGGGTTGCGCTGGCGCGCGGCGATGGCGAAGAGCGGGATCCCGTAGCGCGCCATGGCCAACGCGGCCATGTACCAGTTGCCGCAGTGCGGCACGAAGATGACGGCTCCGTGCCCCTCGTCCACGATTCCGCGCAGGCGGTCCGCGTAGACCTGCATGTCCTTCACGTGCTTGGCGATCCACTTCTTGTCCAGCCGGGACGCGCGGATCATCTCCACGGCGCTCTGCAGCACGTTTGCGAGGGAGTGGATGGCGATCTGCCGGCACTCGGAGGCGTTTTTCTCCGGAAAAACGGAATGGATGCGCCCGAGCGTGCGCCGCCGGTGGAATCCGCAGGCGAAGGCGAACCGCGCAAGCCCGCGCGCGAGCGCGCAGGCGAGGCTGTACGGCACGGCGTTAACCACCGCGCACGCGCTCCGCAGCGCCGCGTACTCGCACCAGCAGGCGAATCTGGACTTCTTCTTCCGGGACATGCAAGCCTCTATTATACCATATCGCGCGGCGCTGGGATATGGTATAATAGTCGCTCCATGAGCAAGAACAACCGCATACACGCGATCAACTCGATCGCCGAACGCCTGCCCGACGCGCCGTCCGCGTCGCTCCCGGCCGATACGTCCATGGCCACGTACGGTGAGGACGTGTTCGGCGAGAAGGAGATTCGCGCCTTCCTGCCGAAGGCCACCGCCGCCAAGCTGCTCGCCACGGTCAACGAGGGGAAGCCCCTCGACCCGTCCATCGCGGACGACGTGGCGCACGCGATGAAGGACTGGGCGCTCGCGAAGGGCGCCACGCACTTCACCCATTGGTTCCAGCCCCTCACGGGCGGCACCGCCGAGAAGCACGACAGCTTCGTGGAGCCGCGCGGCACCGCGCAGGCCGTGCAGGCGTTCAGCGGGAAGAACCTGATCGGCGGCGAGGCGGACGCCTCCAGCTTCCCCTCGGGCGGTCTCCGCTCGACCTTCGAGGCACGCGGCTACACGGCCTGGGACCCCACGAGCCCCGCGTTCATCAAGCGCCACGCGAACGGCGCCACGCTCTGCATCCCCACGGCGTTCTGCTCGTACCGCGGCGAGGCGCTCGACTCGAAGACTCCTCTCCTTCGCTCCGTGCAGGCGCTCAAGAAGGCGCTCCGCCGCCTCATGGCGCACTTCGGCCAGCCGGACGGACGCGTCTCGGTGACGCTCGGCGCGGAGCAGGAGTACTTCCTGATCGACCGCGGCTTCTACATGCAGCGTCCCGACCTCCTGCAGACCGGACGCACCGTGTTCGGCGCCGCGCCCGCGAAACACCAGCAGCTTGACGACCACTACTTCGGCGCGATCCGTCCGCGCGTCCTGAAGTTCATGACCGAGGTGGAGGAGATCCTCTGGAAGCTCGGCATCCCCGCGAAGACGCGCCACAACGAGGTCGCGCCCGCGCAGTTCGAGCTCGCGCCCGTGTTCGAGGACCTCAACCTCGCCGTGGACCACAACATGCTCGTCATGGAGGTTCTCCGCCAGACGGCCGAGCGCCACGGCTTCGAATGCCTCCTCCACGAGAAGCCGTTCGAGGGCGTCAACGGTAGCGGCAAGCACTGCAACTGGTCCATCGCCTACAACGGACGCAACCTCCTCGAGCCCGGCTCGAACCCGAAGGAGAACGCGATCTTCCTCACCGTCCTCTCCGCCGTGATCCGCGCCATCGACAAGCACGCGGACATCCTGCGCGCGATGACGGCCGGCGCCGGCAACGACCACCGCCTCGGCGCGAACGAGGCGCCGCCCGCCATCATCTCCATCTTCCTCGGCGACGAGCTGACCGCCGTGATGAAGGCCATCGAGACGGGCACCCCGGGAGGGACGCGCTCCCGCGCGTCCGGTCGCGCAGGAGCGCGACCCTCCCTGAAGATCGGCGTGGACACGCTCCCGCCCCTGCCGCGCGACACGACGGACCGCAACCGCACCTCGCCGTTCGCCTTCACCGGCAACAAGTTCGAGTTCCGCGCGCCCGGCTCCTCGCAGAACTGCGCGATGAACCAGATGGTGCTCAACACGATCGTCGCGGAGTCCGTGGACGCGATCTCGGACAAACTCGACGCGATGCCGGGCGACATCAACGCCAACCTGCAGAAGCTTCTCCAGCGCCTCATCCGCGCGCACAAGCGCGTCCTCTTTTCGGGCGACGGCTACTCCGACGACTGGACTGCCGAGGCCGCGCGGCGCGGGCTCCCGAACCTGCCCGATACGCCGTCCGCCATCCAACCCCTCCGCGATCCCGCGAACCAGAAGGTGTTCGCCGCTTACGGCGTGCTCACCGAGGGCGAGCTTGCGAGCCGCTACGAGATCGCGCTCGAAGACTACCACCGCCGCATCCGCATCGAGGGGTCCGTCGCACTCGACATCGCGCGCTCGATGGTGCGTCCCGTCGTGGCCGACGAATTTTCCAAGCTCGCGACGGCGCTCTCCGTCGCAAAGAAGGACGGTCTCAAGACCGGCGTCGCCGGCCTCAAGGCCCTCTCGGTGCGCCTCGGCGCGGGCCTCGACGACCTGCACGTCAAGTGCGAAAGGCTCGACAAGGCGCTCGCGAAGGGCAAACACGAGGACCAGATCGCCGCGATGCGCGACCTGCGCCACACGGTGGACGCCCTCGAGCACCTCGTGGACGACGCGCGCTGGCCTCTCCCGAAATACCGCGAAATGCTCTTCATCTACTAGCGCTCATGACGGATTTCAGCAAAGTACTCAATCCTGAGCAGTGCGCGGCGGCGACGGCTGCGGACGGGCCGATTCTCGTGCTGGCGGCCGCCGGCACGGGCAAGACGCGCACGCTCGTGCACCGCGTGGCGTATCTGGTGGAGAAGGGCGTGCCGCCGGAGCGCATCCTGCTGCTGACGTTCACGAACCGGGCCGCGAACGAGATGCTCGAGCGCGCGCAGCGTGTCGTGCCCGGCGTGACCGGCATCTGGAGCGGAACCTTCCACTCGATCTGCAACAAGTTCCTCCGCCGCTGGGGACGCCCCCTCGGCGTGAGCCCGAGCTTCACGATTCTCGACGAGGACGACCAGAAGAAGCTCATGGGCCAGTGCATCAAGGAGCTCGTGAAGGACGTCAAGGACTTCCAGAAGAAGGAGTTCCTCCTCAAGCTCGTCTCCGACGCCGCAAACGGCGAGGAGAGCCTGGAGCGCGTGGTCAAACGCTACCAGACGAAGACCGCGCTTGGCGACGTGGAGCTCATCCTCAAGGTCTGCCGCGCCTACGCGCAGCGCAAGGCGGAGCTCGGCGCGATGGACTTCGACGACCTGCTCGTGAACGGTCTCCGCCTCCTGCGCGAGAGCGACAAGACGCGCGAGTTCCTCCAGGAGCATTTTCTCCACGTGCTCGTGGACGAGTACCAGGACACGAACGGCCTCCAGGCCGCGTTCACGGACCTCCTCGCCGCGAAGCACCGCAACATCATGGTCGTGGGCGACGACTTCCAGTGCATCTACACGTGGCGCGGCGCGAAGTTCGAGAACATCCGCGAGTTCCCCAGCCGCTGGCCGGACTGCAAGGTGCTCAAGCTCGAGCGCAACTACCGGAGCGTCGCGCCCATCCTGGACGTCGCGAACACGGTGATGAAGGACGTGCCGCACGAGTTCGAGAAGACGCTCCGTCCGTTCCGCACGGGCGGCGCGCCGAAGCCGCGCCTCTACAATGTGTGGGACGGCCGCGCGCAGGCCGAGGCCGTCGTGAAGCTCGCCACCGCGCTCCATGAAAACGGCGTGCGGTACGACGACATCGCGGTCCTCTACCGCTCGCACTACACCTCGATCGACATCCAGATGGCGCTCACGCGCAGCCGTCTGCCGTTCCGCATCACGAGCGGCGTGGGCGTGTTCGAGCAGCTGCACGTGAAGGACGTGCTCGCGTTCCTGCGCCTCTGCATCAACCCGCGCGCGGAGATGAGCTTCATGCGTCTCATGGAGCTCCTGCCCGGCGTGGGCGAGGGCACGGCGCGCAAGTACTGGAAGGCGCTCGGCGGCACGTTTGACGGCACGAACGCGATGGAGCGGATGCACCTCGGCGAGCTGATGTGCGCGAAGGGGCGTCCCGGCTGGCAGCAGATCGAAAGCGCCTTCGCGGCGGCGCCGGGGCACCTCGCCGAGAAGGCCGACCGCAAGCTCGTGACCGATTTCGTGGATTTCTTCTACGGCGCGCACCTGCACCGCCAGTTCGAGCCCGAGGAGGCCGACCAGCGCCTCGACGACCTCACGGAAATCGCCGCGCACATCGCCTCCACGCCGGGCGGACTCGGCGCCTTCCTCGACGAGGTCGCGCTCATGACGAACCTCGATGCGCGCGCGAAGGCCTCTCTCCCGGCGGACCACATGCACCTCACGACCGTCCACCAGGCGAAGGGCATGGAGTGGCCCGTCGTGATCCTTCCGTGGCTCGCGGACACCGTGTTCCCGAGCGCACGGAGCGTGGAGGACGGCAACCTCGACGAGGAGCGCCGTCTCTTCTACGTGGCGGTCACGCGTGCGAAGGACCGCCTCTACCTCTGCGTGCCGCGTTCGAAAAAGACGGCAGACGGCGGGCAGTACCCCGTCGAGCCGTCCGTGTTCGTGCGCGAGATACCCAAGGAGCTCATCGAAGAGCAGACGCTCTACTCTGCGCCCGAACCGTCTTACGGCCATCGCCGCTGGGACGACGACGATGACGACTACGGCGGCGGTTATGGTCGGCGTGGAGGCTACGGCGGCCGTGGTGGCTATGGCGGTGGCGGACGGCGTGGCGGCGGCTCAACGACCTACAAGACGTACTGGAGGCACTGACTGTGTTCTGGATCAACCTCGCCAGATGTCATACTAGACGGAAAACGGCACTTGCGGTTGTCGCATCGGGCGTGTTGGCGTTTTTTGTTCTGTTTACAGTTGCAAGCTGTGTGTGTCCGGTGTTGGAGTGGGGGCATGAGGACGCAAAACTGTTGAATCCTCCTTGCGATTTTTCATTGCGGCTGGCGGAAGTTGAATGTTTGTTGCGAGGTGTTGATCCGTTTGACGTCTGGCATGGTGACGTGGAACTTGCGCCGTACTATCCCCACAATCGCCCCGATTTGTGCCGTGCGGGATTTGACGTGCCGATCAACGCGTACGTTCCATGGGTATATTCGTTAATGACCCCGTTTTCCCTTCTTCCTCGCCGCGTGGCCTGGGCTGCATACGCTTTGCTGATGTTCGTCTGCCTGGGGGGCGTGGCATGCGGGGGATTCTTGGCCGGCAGGTCTTTGTCGGGGAAGAGGAACGACGGCGTTATTGCCGCAACTGTCCCCCTCATTATGTCCTTCTATCCAATATGGTCTAATTTCTGCATTGGGAACCTTGCGGTCGTGGTTTTGGCGGCGATTACGGGCATGTGGCTGTGCCTGGATCGGGGACGCGACGTTCTGGCCGGATGTTGCTGGGCCGTGGCCATGGTGAAGCCGCAGATGGCGATTCTACTTGCCGTTCCGCTGCTGCTGCATCGAAAATTCCTCTCTTGCCTGGTGGCGGCAGGGATCTGCCTTCTTTTGTCCGTGCCTCCCGCGCTCATCTGCAAGACATCCGTCGTCAAGCTCATCATGGAAGCTCCTGCCGCAGGCGTTTTTGCGTTCAACGGATGCGGAACTTTTCCATATTTTCTTTGTTCTGGCCCCGGGGACGCTCGGGGAGTCGCCATCGGATTGGCCGTCGGCCTCGTGGCATGCCTTGCGATGTCATGGTGTGTGAGGCGCTCTCCGAGTTGGCTTGTTCGCCTTATGCCGGCTGCCGTTTGTTCGATGTGCTGGACCTACGCCCAGGCCTACACCCATGCTTTGGGGTATTTCATGCTTCTGCTGGTCGTGCTGAAGCTTCTTTCCGGCCGACGTGACCGGATTGTTCTGGCCGTGGCCGCCATGTCCGCGATTTTCCTTCCCCGCTTCTATACATGCTACAGCCGTTTGGCTTCAATCGTCGGATACGCACCTCCCGAAAATCTCAACCTGACGTTGGACTCTCTGAATTCAACCGGCAGCCTGCTGGTTTGCGCGATGTTCTGCCTAGATTTTTGCAAGCCCGCCGCCCGCGCTGATCCTCTGCCGGGGACTGTTTTTCAAGAAGGTTAAGTGCGTGGTTTTCCGCTGTCCCACCATCATGGACGAGGGGCGCCTGGGATTGCCTGTGCTTTGTTGGCATGCTCGCAATCGGTCTCCGCGCAACGACGAAAATATGGTATAATCTCCGCTTGTGAATCCAGAAGTCGAGAAAAAGAACCCTCTCAAAGGGGCGTTGCGCCAGATGATGGGCGAATTTCTTCGCTACGTCGTAGTAGGGGGCATTGCCTTCTTGGCAGATTTTGGCGTGCTCGTGGGAACTCAGGAACTTATCTTCCATCGTTATGCGGGAGGTGTTTATTGGGCGACAGTCGTCGGATTCGCCGCCGGTCTTGCCGTCAACTATTTCCTCTCTCTTCTGTTTGTGTTCACGTCCGCAAAGGACAAGGGGAAGGGACGGTCGGTCGGCGCATTTCTCATCTTTGGCGTTGTCGGGTTGCTGGGACTCGGCTGGACGGAACTCGGCATGTGGGTGGGAATCTCCTGCCTCAAGTGGAATTACATGCTCGTGAAGATATTCGTCACGGGGCTCGTGTTGATGTGGAACTATCTGGGACGGAAGATACTCGTGTTCGGCGGAAAGGAGCGTAGATGAAGACCGCTGTCGTGATTGGTGCTGGCCCTGCGGGACTCTCGGCCGCCTACGAGTTGGTTGAGAAGGGCGGTGCGGAGTGGAAGGTCGTCGTGCTGGAGGCATCGCCGTACATCGGCGGCATATCGCGCACGGCCGTGCATGGCGACTGCCGGATCGACATCGGCGGACATCGCTTCTTCTCGAAGTCACAGGAGGTGAATGACCTGTGGGCGAAGCTCATGCCCGTGCAGGGACAGCCCTCGAAGGACGACCGTCTGCTGAACCGTCCCTGCCATGTGGAGGAGGGCGGACCCGACCCCGAGACGACCGACCGCGTGATGTTGCGCCGTCACCGCGTGAGCCGCATTTACTATCTGCGCCACTTCTTTGACTACCCAATCTCCATCAAGCCCGCCACGTTCCTTGCAATGGGACTCGTCCGCACCTGGAAGGCCGGTTGGAGCTATCTCTGGTCAGCGTTCTTCAAGCGGAAGGAGAATTCGCTGGAGGATTTTTACATCAACCGCTTTGGCAAGGTGCTTTATTCGATGTTCTTCGAGGACTACACGGAGAAGTTGTGGGGCGTCCATCCGTCGAAGATCGACCCGTCCTGGGGCGCACAGCGCGTGAAGGGCCTGTCGCTCTGGAAGGCGCTGCTGAACGTGTTCATTCCGAAGGGCGGCAAGAAGGAGACGTCCCTCATCGAGGAGTTCCTCTATCCGAAGAAGGGTCCGGGACAGCTCTGGGATGCGCTGGCGGACGACCTCCGTGCACGCGGCGTGGAGATACGCATGAATGCGTCTGTCGTCGGGTTGAAGGCGGACGCCGGGCGTGTGACGGAAGTGAGACTCGCGGATGGTACGTCGATTCCCTGTGACGCCGTCTTCTCGTCGATGCCCGTGAAGGACCTCGTTGCGGCATTCGATGCGCCGCCGGCGGACGTTGCGCGCATCGCGTCGGAATTGCCGTATCGCGACTTCATCACCGTGGGGCTTCTCGTGGATCGACTTGCAATCAAGAACACGACGAAGTTCGCCACCGTGAACGACATCGTGCCCGATACGTGGATCTACGTGCAGGAACGCGACGTGCGGATGGGACGCATCCAGGTGTTCAACAACTGGAGCCCCTATATGGTGGATGACGTGACGAAGCACGTGTGGGTGGGGCTGGAGTACTTCTGCTCGGAGGGAGACGCGTTCTGGACGATGGACGATGCCGCGTTCACGGAGATGGCGGTGAAGGAGCTGCGCCAGATCGGCGTGCTCGCGGCCGACACGCCCATCCTCGCCTCGGTGCGCCTCCGCGTGAAGAAGGCGTATCCGGCCTATTTCGGCTCGTATGCGGAGTTCGGAACGGTCCGCGCGTGGCTGGATGGTTTCGCGAACCTCTACTGCATCGGCCGTAATGGGCAGCACCGTTACAACAACATGGACCACTCAATGCTCTGCGGCATTGAAGCTGCCCGCGCGCTCGTGAACGGGACTGATAAGTCTTCGGTTTGGAAGGTCAATACAGAAGAGGATTACCACGAAAGAAGGTAGGCAGTCATGATATTCGAGAAGAGTTTCCGGACAGATTTCTACTGGTGGGGCGCTTTCACGGCGGCGTTTGCCGTGCTGGCGGCGTACGTGTTCTGGGGGACGTGGTCGACGTCGGTCGCGCCCGTGATGCCGGATTGCCCCGTCGTCCATCCCCTGGACTACGGGGTGAGGGTATCGCACTGGTTCGATGGATGGCTGCAGAGCGGGCGTTTCGTCCCGTTTTCGGATTTGCCCGTGCTGCTGGTGTCGCCGTACGTCTGGCAGGAGCTCCAGTATGCCGTCGGGGCCTATCTCGCTGGGTGCGGCATGGCCTATCTTCTGCTCGGACGCGGTCTTTCGCCGTTGGCGAGCTGGGGCGCGGGCCTCCTCTTGGGATTCTCCGGGTACTGGTTCAGCCTGTTCTCGGCCGGACACGGCAGCTGGTTCGCCTGGATGGCTTATGGCGTTTTCGCGTTCGGGCTGTGCGACAGGGTGGTGCGCGAAAGTCGTTGGTGGCAGTGGGTCTTGCTGGGAGCCGTTCTCGCCTGGGCGAGTTTCTGGCAAGTCGATCTCTGGCTGCTGTTTACCGTGTTTACGGCCATTTTCTTCGCATGGTGCTGCGTCCGGGAGCGCAAGTTTCCGTCTTGGAAGGGAATCCTCCTTGCCGCGCTCGTCTTCTTCCTGATTGGCACGCCGAGCTTCGTGGATGCGTTCACGAACGCGCTTTCGGGAAGAGACAAGCAAATCGAGGAAGCCGCAAAGTCGGCGCACGGCGATGTCAACAAGAAGGATGACGGGCAAGCACGGTGGGAGTTCGTCACGAATTGGTCGCTGCCGCCCGAGGACACGCTGGAGTTCTTCATGCCGCGTATCCATGGGGATACGAGCTGCCCCATGACGCTGGCGCTCGGGCAGAGAGCCGGCACGGGCGTGAAGCCATACACGGGGCGGCTCGGGCGCCCTCTGAACGCGCCATCTGGGAATTACAGGCAGCATTCGCTCTACGTGGGTCTGGTGACGTGTCTTCTGGCCTGCGCGGGCCTTTTCTTCGGAATCCGTTCCCGGCGGTGGGACACGGTTTTCTTCGCTTCGTCAGCTCTCGTGTTCTGGTTGTTCTCGCTTGGTCGGTTCTGCGAACCCGTCTACAGGATCGTCTACGCACTGCCTTTCGGGGATTATCTTCGCGCGCCGGTCAAATGGCACCATCTCACGGAGTTCTGCATTGTCGTGCTCGCCGGCTACGGCATCCAGGGGCTGCTCGGGCTCAAGCCCCTTTCGGGTTTCGGAGGGCGGCTTGCGCTGGGGCTTGCCGTATTGGTCGGCGCCTGCGACCTCGCCCGCGTCGACCGACTGTACTGCGCGCCGATGGATATTGCGATCGTCAAGGCCGACAATCCGGCCGCCCGTGCCGTACTTGAACGGAAGGGCGGGAAGGTCGCGGATCTCATTCAGCAGGGGCGAGGCCCGATCGCATGGAGTTTCAACTCGCATGGCGTCGATACGACCCATAATCCGATGGAGGACGGCGTGCGCTTCGTCTGGCTGACGGTCGAGCAGTTCAAGGACCCCCGCCTGGCGGGCTGGTTGAAGTCGCGCAAGGCCGTCGTGGCGGCTCCGTGTTCGGTTACGGCGCAGTCCATAGCGTCCGTGCCTTACCAGCGCGCAAACGTCCTGCTCCTGGAATTGCCCGACGCGCCACCGCCAAAGCCCGTGGAGAGGGCTTCTCCGCGGCCTTTGATCTTGTCGCTTGGAGTCGTCTCCGCCTTGGCGACATTTGGATGCTTGTGTCTCCTTCTGTGGTGTGCAGCCCGGATTTTTCTTTCACGTCGTAATGGAGCCGAAAAATGAAGATGATGTCCATTGCTTTGGCGGCGTTGGCGCTGGGGGCGGCCGGTGGCTTTGCGGTGGGGATGTCGCGCCGCCCGAATGCGGAGCCGGCGGAGGCGAAGGTTGAGAAGCCAGCAGTCTCCGAAGACGCGGCGCGCCTGGCAAAGGCCCAGAAGCGCATTGCCGAACTGGAGAGCCGCCTTGCGGCGGCGAAGCGCGCGGCGGCCGCGTTGAAGGACGCGAAGCGGGAGAAAGCGGCGTCCGCGCCCGCTCCGACGAACGCCGTCGAGCGCGTCATTGCGGTGGAAGGCGACGGCAAGGACGTCCTCGACGCGCTGAAGGGCCAGCTCTCGCACGAGGAGTTCTCGCAGGTCACGAACGCGATGACGCAGATGCGCGCGCGTCTCGCCGAGAAGGCGAAGGGGCGGATGGAGTTCCTGTCGTCGATCGACCTGGACGGGATGTCGGCCGACGAACGCAAGAACCACGCCAAGTTCCTTGAGCTCATGGAGCGGCGCGAGGCGGTCGCGGCGAAGATGAAGGGCGGCATTCCCGACGCGGCGACGATCCAGAAGCTGGTGGAGCTGGAGGTCGAGATGACGCCGGTCGCCAAGAAGGCGCGTTCGGCGCTCGTCCGCCAGGTCGCGCGCGAACTCGGCTACCAGGGCGACGACGTGGAGGTGGTGCGCGACACGATTGACACGATCTTCGACTGCACGAGCTCGGGCGGCCTCGGCGGGCTGGGCGACATCATGGAAGGCGCCGAAGGCATGCCGGGCATGAGCGTGTCGCCCGGCGTGAGCGTTGAAACGCACGTCATCGGACTTTAAGGAAAGGAAACATGGAAATGAACAGTTCGCGTAAAAACCTTCTGAACGCCGTCGCGGCGTTGTCCCTGCTGGCGGGCGGGGAGGCGTACGGGACGTGTTTCATCGAGGCGGAGCAGTTCGCCGACCGCGGCGGGTGGGCCATCGACTCGCAGTTCATCGACCAGATGGGGTCGAGTTTCCTGCTCGCGCACGGCATGGGGCGTCCCGTGGCCGACGCGACGACCTCGTTCGACTGTCCGGCGGCGGGCATCTACCACGTGTGGGCGCGCACGCGCAACTGGACCGCGCCCTGGAGCGAGCACGCGGCCGGCACGTTCACGGTCAAGGTGAACGGCAAGGAGCTGCCGAACGTCCTTGGTCGCGGCACTGGCGACTGGCAGTGGCAGAAGGCCGGCGAGGTGAAGCTCGAGAAGGGCAAAACCTCGATTGCGCTCCACGACCTCACGGGCTTCGACGGACGCTGCGACGCCGTGTGCCTCACGACCGGGACCGAGCCGGTACGTCCCGCGGCGCCCGCGCCGTCGCGCATGGTGAAGGCCGACCTGGTGGTGTGTGGCGGCGGCATCGCGGGCACGTGCGCGGCGATCTCGGCGGCGCGCCTCGGACTGAAGGTGGCGCTCGTGCAGGACCGTCCGATGCTCGGCGGCGCGAACTCGAGCGAGGTGCGCGTGCATCTCGGCGGGCACATGAACCTCGGGCCCTACCCGCGCCTCGGCGACGTGGTGGCGGAGATCGGTCCCGCGAAGGGCGGCAACGCCCAGCCGGCCGAGCGGTACGAGGACCAACGCAAGCTCGACGCGGTGGCGGCCGAGAAGAACATCTCGCTCTTCCTCAACACGCGGATCGTGGCGGTGGAGAAGGATGGCGACCGCATTGCCGCCGCAGTCGGGCGCGACGTCGTCTCGGGGGCGGGCGTCCGCTTCGAGGCGCCGCTCTTCGCGGACTGCACGGGCGACGCGTGCGTGGGCGCGCTCGCGGGGGCGGATTTCCGCATGGGACGCGAGTCGAAGGCCGAGACGGGCGAGGAGATGGCGCCCGAGAAGGCGGACAAGATGACGATGGGCGCGTCGGTGCAGTGGTACACGAAGGACGTCGGACACGCCGTCGCGTTCCCCGCCGAACCCTGGATGATCGCGTTCAACGAGCAGAACTGCGAGCACGGCCTGCGCGGCGACTGGGACTGGGAGACGGGCATGATGCGCGACCAGATCTCCGAATTCGAGCGCATCCGCGACTACGGGATGCTCGTCGTCTACTCGAACTGGTCCTTCCTCAAGAACAAGTCGGCGAAGCGCGCGAAGTACGCGAAGCGCGAGTTTGATTGGGTGGCCTACGTGGCGGGCAAGCGCGAGAGCCGCCGCCTGATGGGCGACCACGTCCTCACGCAGCAGGACGTCTTCGACTTCGTGTCCTATCCCGACGGCACCTGTTGCACGACATGGGCGATCGACCTCCATTACCCGATGCCGCGCAACACGAAGCACTACGACGGCGAGCCGTTCCGCTCGATCTGCACGCACAACCGTCACTACGCCTATCCGATCCCGTACCGCTGCCTCTACTCGCGGAACGTCGCGAACCTCTTCATGGCGGGACGAAACATCAGCGTGACGCACGTCGCGCTCGGTACGGTGCGCGTGATGCGCACGACGGGCATGATGGGCGAGGTCGTGGGCATGGCCGCGCGCGTGTGCAGGGACCACGCGTGCCTGCCGCGCGGCGTGTACGCGGACCATCTGGACGACCTCAAGGCGCTCATGGAGAAGGGCGTGGGCACGGGCAGGCCCCAGCCGCCGCAGAACTACAACTGCGGCTCGCTCATCCCCGGCACACCGAATGTCAAACAGGCAAAAGAAAGGAACAAGAAAATGAAAGAGATCATCTACGTGGCGGCGGACCCGTTCGCCGTCCAGCTGAAACAGGCCGTCGTGAAGCACCTGGAGGAGCGCGGCTTCGAGGTGAAGGACTTCGGCGCGACGGCCGCGAATCCGGAGAAACCCTACTTCGAGAGCGCCGTGGAGTTCTCCCGCGCCCTCACGGCGGCGGACTCCCCCGCGCACCGCGGCATCCTCTTCTGCGGCACGGGCATGGGCATGAACATGATCGCGAACCGCTTCCCGGGCGTGCGCGCCGCGGTCGTGGAGAGCGTGTGGGCGGCGAAGATGTGCCGCACCATCAACGACGCGAACGTCCTCTGCCTCGGCCAGATGCTCTGGGGCGAGTGGATGGCGAACGCGGCGGTGGACGCCTTCCTCGACACGAAGTTCACGGAGGGTCTCGAACCTCTCGCGCCGTTCCTGCAGGAGGCGGCGAAGAAGGTCGAGGCCATCCGTCCCTGACGCGTTTCCGAAAAAGCAAAACTCCTTATTGCGCCGCGCCGCGAAAAAGGGTAAAATAGTGGCCGTGAAGAAAAGGCTCAAGTACCGGCGCATCCTCCTGAAGCTCTCGGGAGAGGTGCTCGCCAACCGCGAGACGGGCGAGTGCATCGACCCGGCGAAGCTCGCTTTCATGGCCGAGCGCGTGAAGAAGATCCACGCGCTCGGCTGTCAGGTCGGCATCGTCCTCGGCGGCGGCAACATCTTCCGCGGGCTCGCGGGCTCGGCGCAGGGCGTGAACCGCGTGACGGGCGACTCGATGGGCATGCTCGCCACGATCATCAACGGCCTCGCGATGATGAACGCGCTCGAGGCGGTCGGCGTGCCCACGCGCGTGATGACGTCCATCGAGATGCCGAAGCTCGCGGAGCCGTTCATCCAGCGCAAGGCAATCCGCCATTTCGAGAAGGGCCGCGTGGTGGTGTTCGCGGGCGGCACCGGCAACCCGTACTTCTCCACCGATTCGGCGGCCGCGCTGCGCGCGAGCGAGATCGGGGCGGACGTGCTCCTGAAGGCCACGAAGGTGGACGGCATCTACACGGCCGACCCGAAGAAGGACCCGAAGGCGAAGAAGTACGGCTCGCTCCGCTACGAGACGGCGCTCGAGAAGCGCCTCAAGGTGATGGACGCGGCGGCGTTCGCCCTCTGCATGGACAACGAGATTCCCATCGTGGTGTTCGACTTCTTCGACGGCAACGCGCTCATGCGCGTCGTCCGCGGCGAGGCGGTCGGCACGCTCGTGAGCGACACCTGAATTTCAAAACAAACCCGAAAGAAAGCAGAAACATGGAAACGGTTGCAGAAGTACTGAACGACACAACGGCGAAGATCCAGAAGTCCTTCGAGGCGCTCAAGGCGCAGTTCGCCGGGCTTCGCACGGGCAAGGCGTCCACTGCGATGGTGGACGGCATACAGGCCGAGGCGTGGGGGTCCAAGCAACCTCTCCGGAACATCGCCACGATCTCGACGCCGGAGCCGCGCCAGATCAAGATCACGCCGTTCGATCCATCGACGATCGACGGCATCATGAAGGCCATTCTCGCCGCGAACATCGGCGTGACGCCGCAGAGCGACGGCAAGGTGGTCCGCATCACGGTGCCCGAGCTGAACGAGGAGCGCCGCAAGGAGATCGTGAAGGTCGCCAAGAAGCAGGCGGAGGACCAGAAGATCGCGATGCGCAACGTCCGCCGTGACGCGAACGAGGCGCTCAAGAAGCTGGAGAAGGACAAGAAGATCTCCGAAGACGACCTGAAGGCCGGTCTTGACAAGGTGCAGAAGGCCACGGACGACGGCATCGCGAAGATTGACGCGGAGCTGAAGGCGAAGGAAGCCGAAGTGATGGCCGTCTGAGCGGACGGTACGGATTTGAACAGGCAGAACGACCACAAGGAGCTGAGAAAATGGCAGATGACGTTGAAATGACACCGATCACGCCGGCGGAGTCCTCCCCCGTGCCGCCGAAGGTTGCGCCGTTCGGCGCGTCCACAGATGCGCCTGCGGCCGCGCCTGCCGCGCCCGCGGCGGCTCCGTCGCCTTCTGCGGGCGTCTCGACGATCAAACTCAAGCCCGTCATTCGCAAGCCGCAGATCCACAAGCCGGTCGTGGGCGGGGCGAAGCCTCCCACGCCTGCTCCGGCCGCTGCGTCCGCGGCGGCCGTCAAGAAGGCCACGCAGAGCTTGAAGGCGGTTACGGGGCCGATTCCCGCGCAGGCGACGCTGCACAAGACGGGCATCATTGCCGAGGGCATCCTTACGCCTGCGCAGCAGCAGGCGGCGAAGTCCAAGACGTCCCGCATCTCGCTCGAGTCCGCCATCGGCGTGGCGCCCACGCGTGAGGCGCCCGCGCCGATGAAGACGATTCGCCTGCGCCGTCCGACGGACCTCAAGCCCGGCGGCCCTGCGCCGCTCGTGCCTCCGCGTCCATCCGCCTCGCCTGTCGCGGACGCGCCGGCGGCTGCGCCTGCGGTCGCGGAGCCCCCGGCCGAAGAAGCTGGCGTCACGCAGAAGAAGACGCTGAAGCTCCATCGCCCCGGCATCGGCATCAAGCGCCCGACGATCGGCGCCGCGCCCGCTGCGGCCGAAGGCGACGTGGCGGACATGCCGGTGGCCGACATGGCGCCCGTGGGCAATTTCGCGTCTGCCGAATTCGCCGACGACGGCAAGGTGGCCGGAGTTCCGGGCTGGGTGGCGACCCTGTCGCTCATCACGTCCATCGCCGCGCTTGCGGCCGTGGGCTTCCTGATGTGGTATCTCTGGCAGGAGGGCGTGGGGCCTGTCGCCGGCGGGAACGAAATGTCGTTCATCCAGATGTAAGGGCGGCGCGCCATGCGTCGGTTCTGGGCACTTGCACGCTCGGCCGCGCTGGAGGCGCTGGCCGAACCGCTTTCTGCGATACTCTTTCTCGTGGCGCTCCTGGCGGTGCAGCTTCTGCCCGTCTTCCACCTGCACCAGTTCGGCGATCCGGCGCGGCTGCCGCGCGAATGCGGTTTTTCCGCGTTGCTCGTGTTCGGCCTGGTGTTCGCCACGTCGGCGGCCGTCCACTCGATCGGGCGCGAGCTTGAGAGCGGGACGGCGGCGGCGGCGCTCGCGCGCCCCGTGCCGCGCCCGCTGTTCTTCTGCGCGAAGGTCGCCGGCGTGTTCGCCGCGTTCGCCCTGTTCCTGCTGGCCGTCGCGGGCGCCACGCTGCTGTCGGTCGTCACGTCCCAGATGGGCCGCGCCGTCTCGTACGGCGCAACCTTGACCTGGGGACCCGGCCTCGCGGCCGGCGTGGGGGGCACGTTGCTCGCCTTCGCCCTTGCCGCCGTTGGGAACGGGGTCCTGCGCACGCGTTTCTGCGTGGGGGCGTGCCTGCTGATGACGGCCGCGCAGCCCGTCGCGTTCGTCTCCGTGCTGCACTGGAACCAATCGCCGGTTCCCTGGTCTCTGCTGCCGGCGCTGGGGACGCTCGCCCTGGGCTGCGCGGTGTTCGTGGCGATGGCGGGCGCGCTCGCCGTGTGCCTGAAGCCCGCGGCCGTGGCGACCCTGTTGACGGTGGCCGTGCTGCTGTCGTTTACCCGGCCTCTGCGCGCCGTGATGCCGGACATCAACCGTTTCTGGCTTGTCGACGCCTTCACCGCCGGCGGCGCCGTCCGGACGGGAGACCTCTGCGCGGCCGCGGGAGCCGGTGCGCTGCTGGTCGTGTTCTGGCTCGTCGCCGGTTCCGCGCTGCTCACGAGAAGGGAGATTCCATGAGCGAACCCGTCATTGAGATTACCGGTCTGCGCAAGACGTTCCGCGACTTCTGGCTGCGTCCCGTGGCCGAGGCCGTGCGCGGCATCGACCTTTCCGTCGAGCGGGGCGACGTGTTCGGGCTTCTGGGGCCGAACGGCTCCGGAAAGTCCACGACCATCAAGATGATTCTCGGCCTCCTCGCGCCGTCGGGCGGCACCATCCGCCTGTTCGGCCTGCCGCCCCGTTCCCGCGCGGCGCGGGCGCGCCTCGGGTATCTGCCCGAACTGTCGTATCTGCACCCGTTCCTGACGGCGCGCGAGACGATCCGCTACTACGCGGGGCTGTCGTCCCTCGGCCGCCGCGACGCGAAGGCGCGCACGGACGAGCTGCTCGAGCGCGTGGGGCTCGCGTCCGTGGCCGACCGCGCCGTGGGCGGGTTCTCGAAGGGCATGGCCCGCCGCGTGGCGCTCGCCGCGTCGCTGGTGTCCCGTCCCGAGCTTCTGATCCTCGACGAGCCCACGTCCGGCCTCGACCCAATCGGCACGCGCGACGTGAAGGAACTCATCCGCACGCTCGCGCAGGACGGCGTGACGGTGCTGATGACCTCGCACCTGCTCGCCGACACGGAGGACGTCTGCTCCAAGATCGCGATCCTCTCGCACGGGCGCGTCGCCGCCTGCGGGCGCACAGCCGACCTCCTGACGCGCGTGCAGGACGCCCGGTTCACCGTGGAGGGGCTGGCGGAGGAGGATGCGCGCGCCCTCGCGGACGAGCTGTCGCGCCGTTACGGGAAGCCGGTGACGTTCGACCATCCGAGCGTGCCGCTCGAGAAGTTCTTCGCCGAGGCCGTGGGGGCAGTACGTGGCTGAGTCGTTCCTCCTGGCCTGGCGCGCGCTTCTGCGCGGGCATGTGCTCACGGCGCTGCTTTCGCTGACGGCGCTGGCGCATTTTCTCCTGCCGGCGATCGTGCGGTCCGACGGCACGGACGCCGGCGCGCGCGAGGTCTTCCTGCGGGTCGTCCCCGGCAGCGTGTACGTGGTGTTGTGCGTGGCGCTCGTCGCTTGCGCCTGCGGCCTTATCGCGCACGCGCGCGAAACGCACCGGCTGGCCCTCGCGGCGGTGCGTCCCGTCTCGGCCGGCGCCCTCGTGCTCGGGCCGCTTCTCGCGCTTGTCGCGGTGGCCGGCATCGTGCTGGCGTTCAACATGGGCCTTACCTGCGCGCGGGGCGGTTGGACGGACTGCCGCCACGTGTACGAACCCATGCTGGAGCCGCCCGAGAAGGCCGCGCAGCAGGCGCTGGAGGATCTTCTGTCGGACGTGAACGCGCCCGAGGAGATCCGGAAGGCGCCGCGCTACAGGCTGCTCGCCATCCTCACCGGACGCGAAATCGACCGCTACGCGACGATCCATCCCGCGCGCGCCTTGGAGCTGCCGTTCCCGGACGAGGCGGCGGCCGTCCCCGACGGTGTCACCGCGCGCATCCGCTTCACCACGCAGTTCAACACGCGCGCGGCGGTTTCCGGCGTATTCACGTTCGGTCCGTGGTCCGCCGTGGTGAGCAACAGCACGCAGGCCATCCTCGAAATTCCCCTGGCGCATTCGGACGTTGCCGGCGCGGACGGACCGCCGAAGCTGAATTTCCGCAACACGGGTCGCTCCATGCTCATGGTGCGGCCACGGCGCGACGTGGAGGTGCTGACGCCGGCGGACTCCTTCAACATGAACATGCTGCGCGCGACGGGCGAGATGCTCTGCGTGATCACGTTCCTCTGCGCGTTCGGGCTGTTCCTCTCGGCGGCGCTGTCGCGTCCGGTGGCGATGTTCACGGCGTTCGTCATGCTGGCCGTCATGGAAATGGCGCCCGCCGTGGTGGCGCAGTTCCCGGACGCGCTGGACGTTCCTTTCACGGACCTGCTGGGACTTCAGCTTTCCCGCGCCGTCACCTTCGCCACGTCGGCGGTTTCCGAGCCGCAGCCGGTCTCCGACTTGGCCACGGGCACGTGCATCGAGTGGCGCGCCCTCGCACGCGCGGCGATCGTGGACGCGCTGGTCGCGCCGTGCGTGCTGCTCACGCTCGCGGCCTGCCTCGTGCGCCGCCGTGCGTCCGCGCAACGGGGATGACGCGGTCTTCGCGTCACACGTACACGTAGTCGTTCAGGACGGGCTGGAGGCCCTCCCCCGTGAGGTCGGCGTACATCCGCGCGAGGCTGCGCGCGTCGTTGATCTCGAACTGCTCGTCGCCTTCCTTCTCGTCGCTGCCTTCTTCGCCGTACTTCGAGGCATGGTCGCCGATGCCGGTGGAGACGCCCGCGGAGACCTTCGTGGCGGCGATCTTCGCGATGCCGTTGCGGAAGGAGGCGCTTTCGCGCGAGGACACCGTGATGCCCGCGAAGGGGAGGAAGAGACGGTAGGCGCAGAGCACCTGGCAGAGTTCGCGCTCGCCGATCTCGCCGGGACGGACATCCGCGTGGTTCGTGATCGGGCGGAGGCGCGGACACGAGAGGCTGATCTCCGCGCCCGGGTACTTCCGCTGGAGCCAGCAGGCGTGGAGGGCCGTGGCAAGGGCGTCCTTCCGGAAGTCGGAGAGCCCGAGCAGGGCCGAGAACGCGACGCCGCGCATCCCGCCGCGGAGGGCGCGCTCCTGCGCGTCGAAGCGGTAGGGCCACACGCGCTTGTGTCCCTGGAGGTGCAGTTTTTCGTACTGCTCCACGTCATACGTCTCCTGGAACACGGTCACGTAGTCCGCGCCGCGTCCGCGCAGGTAGCGGTATTCATCTGAGTTCATCGGGTAGACCTCGAGTCCCACGAGGCGGAAGTACTTCCGCGCGAGCTCGCAGGCGTCGCCGATGTACTCGACGCCGCTCACGCTGCGGCTCTCGCCCGTGAGGAGGAGGATCTCCTCCATCCCAGACTTCGCGATGATCTCCATCTCGCGCTCGATCTGTCCCTTGTCGAGCTTCATGCGCCGGATGGGGTTGTAGCAGTTGAAGCCGCAGTAGACGCAGTAGTTCTCGCAGTGGTTCGCGATGTAGAGGGGCGTGAAGATGTACACCGTGTTGCCGAAGTGGCGGACGGTCTCGGCGCGGGCACGCTCGGCCATGCGCTCGAGGAAGGGGGCGGCGGCGGGGGAGAGAAGCGCCTGGAAGTCCTCCACGGAGCAGCGCTCGCGCTCGAGGGCGCGGCGCGCGTCAGCGGCCGTGTAGCGCGCGGGATCGTACGCCGCCATCGCCGCGCGCACGCGGTCCTTGAGGTCCGAGTCGATCACCTCCATGCCGGGCAGGTACGCCATCGGGTCGGTGCGGCACGAGGGGTCGCGTTCGAGCTGGTGCTTGCGCGCGAGGGCGGCGGGGGAGAGGCCGTCCGCGTCGAAGATGAGGTCGCGGCGTTTGGGCTCGTTTTCGTCCATGGTTGGTTCCTCAGCGCAGGAATCCCGTGAGGGGGTCGGAGGCGGCGGCGCCGCGCGCGAGGACGCGTCCGAGCCCGGCGCGGTAGGCGTCGCGTCCCGCCTCGATCGCGAGACGGAACGCGCGGGCCATGCGCGGCACGTCGCCCGAGGTGGCGAGGGCGGTGTTCGCCATGATGGCGGCGGCGCCCATCTCCATCGCGCGGCAGGCCTGGCTTGGCGCGCCGATGCCGGCGTCCACGATGATCGGCAGGTCGATCTCGTCGATGAGGATCTGGATGAAGTCCGCCGTGGCGAGGCCTTTGTTCGACCCGATGGGCGCGCCGAGCGGCATCACGGCGGCCGCGCCGGCCTTCACGAGGTCGCGCGCCACGTTGAGGTCGGGGTACATGTAGGGCAGCACGGTGAAGCCCTCGGCGGCGAGCTGCTCGGTGGCCTTGATCGTCTCCTGGTTGTCGGGGAGGAGGTACTTCGTGTCGCGCATGATTTCGATCTTCACGAACTCGCCGCAGCCGAGCTCGCGGGCGAGGCGGGCGATGCGCACGGCCTCCTTCGTGTCGCGCGCGCCGGAGGTATTCGGGAGGAGCGTGACGCCCTTGGGGATGTAGTCGAGGATGTTCTCCTTCTCCTGCGTGTTCGCGCGGCGCACGGAGAGCGTGATGATCTGCGCGCCCGCGTGCTCCACAGCCGCGCGGATGAGGTCGAGCGAGTACTTGCCCGAGCCGAGGATGAAACGTGACGTGAAGGTCTTTCCGCCGAGGGTGAAGGTGTCTTCAGATTCTGTCATGATGAGTCTCCTTTATGGTTCTTCGGTGCCGTCGATGAGGCGCAGGATCATGGTGGCCTGGTGCGCCGCGCACACGAGCACGCGCGCGCCGTAGAGGCCGAGTCCGTCGTCGACGTCCGTCGTGCCGTCCCCGCAGAGGTAGAGGCGCTTCGAGAGGCGGCGGGTCGTGATGGCGTTCGCCGAGGCGAGGCCGGACATCCCGGACGCGGCGACGACGGATTTCTCCGGGAAGGCCTCCAGCACGCCCGAGACGAGCATCGCCTTCGCCTCGGCGCGGTCGAACGCCTCGCAGACGATGTCGTCGTCCGTGAGAAGGGCGGCAAGGTTCTCGCTTGTCACGCGCACCGTCTCGGCCATGACGTCGCAGAAGGGGTTGACGGCGGCGAGGTTGGCGCGCAGGGCCTCGGCCTTGGGGAGCCCCACCTGCGCGGCCGCGTACTGCTGGCGGTTGAGGTTGGAGGGCTCCACGCGGTCGAAGTCGATGAGGTGGAGGTGCCCGACGCCCGCGCGCGCAAGGGCGATGGACACGTTGGAGCCGAGTCCGCCGAGTCCGCACACCGCCACGCGTGCGGCCTCGAACTTGGCCTGGCGTTCGGCGCCGTGGCGCGCCACGAGCGCGGCGCGGAACGTTTCGCGGTCCAACG
>JAFRSR010000132.1 GCA_017427485.1 Kiritimatiellia bacterium | reverse complement strand
GGGGGAAGCGGCGTCTCGCCGCTTCGGCGCGCAACTGGTCCTTGCCTTGGGCTTAGCAATCTTCCATGATGAAGCGGCGGGACGCCGCTTCCCCCACCAGAGCCAGCGCCGCTTCCCCCACCAGGGCCGACGTGAGAGGCCCCCGGCGTGCCTTCATGAAGCGGCGAGACGCCGCTTCCCCCAGCAGGGCCAGCGTGAGAGGCGCCAGGGGCACACGTGCTCATATAGGCGGCGAGGCCGCCGGCGGCGATCAGTTCGAGCATGAACGGCGGGAACGGCTCCGCCGCGAAGGTCTGGCCGGTGGTCTTGTCAACGATCTCGCCGGTCTCAAGATCGACGGACACCTCATCCCCAGCGGAGATCGCCCGCGCGGCGGCAGGGCATTCCAGAATGGGCAACGCGATGTTGAGCGCGTTGCGGTAGAAGATGCGCGCGAAGCTTTCCGCGATCACGCACGCCACGCCGCTCGCCTTAATCGCAAGCGGCGCGTGTTCCCGCGAGGAACCGCAGCCGAAGTTGCGCCCGCCGACAAGGATATCGCCGGACTGCACGCGCGCGGCGAAGGCGGCATCGACATCCTCCATGCAGTGGGCCGCAAGCTCGGAGGCCTCCGACGTGTTGAGATAGCGCGCGGGGATGATGACATCCGTATCGATGTTATCACCGTAGGTGTGGGCTTTGCCTTGTGCTTTCATGACAGAGTCTTTAGGAAGGTTAAATCTTTAAATGGTTAAATCGCCCTGCGGGCTTTAAATCGGGCTACGCCCTTTAAATGGGTGAAGCGATGCGGCCGGCAAGGGCGGATGCTGCCGCGACCGCTGGCGAGGCGAGGTAGACTTCCGATTCGACGTGGCCCATGCGGCCCACGAAGTTGCGGTTCGTGGTGGCCACGCACTTCTCGCCCTTCGCGAGAATGCCCATGTGCCCGCCGAGACACGGCCCGCACGTGGGCGGCGACACCACGCATCCCGCCTCGACGAATGTTTTCAGAAGCCCCTCCTCCATCGCCTGGAGGTAGATGCGCTGCGTGGCGGGGATGACGATGCACCGCACGCCGTCTGCGACGTGCTTGCCTCGCATCACCTCGGCGGCGACGCGCATATCAGAGATGCGGCCGTTTGTGCAGGAGCCGATCACCACCTGGTCAATCTTGACCTCGCCCGCTTCGCGCACGAGCCGCACGTTGGACGGCAGATGCGGAAACGCGACAACCGGTTCGAGCGCGGCGAGGTCAATCACCACGGTGCGTTCGTATTCGGCATCGGGATCGGCCGCAAAGATCTTCGGCGATCGTGATGAATGGTCCTTGAGGTAGGCGAGTGTCTGTTCATCGACGGGGAAGATGCCGTTTTTCGCACCGGCTTCGACGGCCATGTTGGCGATGGTGAAGCGGTCGTCCATCGAAAGGTTCGCCACGCCGTCGCCCGTAAACTCCAGCGACATGTATCGCGCACCGTCGACGCCGATCTGGCCGATCAGATGGAGGATGACGTCCTTTCCGCTCACCCATTTCCGTGGCTGGCCGTGCAACTCGACCTTGATCGCGGCGGGTACGCGCAGCCATGTCTGGCCGCAGGACATGCCGGCCGCCATGTCGGTGGAGCCGACGCCCGTCGAGAACGCACCGAGCGCGCCGTACGTGCAGGTGTGCGAATCCGCGCCGATCACGAGATCGCCGGCCGTGACGAGCCCCTTTTCCGGCAGGAGCGCGTGCTCGATGCCGCAGTCGTGTCCCACCTCGAAGTAGTTCACGATCCCCTGTTCCCGCGCGAACGCCCGCATCGCGGCGCACTGCTGCGCGGCCTTGATGTCCTTGTTCGGCGTGAAGTGGTCGGGCACGAGCGCGACCTTCCCCTTGTCGAACACATCGGCGCGTCCGAATTTGGGGAACTCGCGGATGGCCACGGGCGCGGTGATGTCGTTTCCGAGAACGAGGTCCAGCTTCGCCATGATCAGCTCGCCGGGGCGCGCCCTACCGGTTGCGTGCGCGGCGAGGATCTTCTGCGTCATCGTCATGCTCATTTCTTTGTCTCCAGCATGCGGTTCACCGCGACGAGGAGCGCGAGGATAGAGCCTTCGATCACGTCGGTCGAGACCCCGCGTCCGCGATACGATCCCTTCGCATCGGAAATCTTCACCAGCACTTCGCCCAAGGCGTCGCGGCGCTCCGTGACGGCCTCGATGCGGTAGTCTTCCAAAACGAAGCGGTGGCGGATGATCTTCTCCACGGCGCGGAACGCCGCGTAGATTGGGCCGGTGCCGATCGCGGCCTCCTGCACGCGCCGCTTGCCCTTGACGAGCGTGATCTGCGCCGTCGCGCTCATGTGGTTGCCGCTGTTCACCACGAAGGAATCCAGCTTCCATTCGTGTTCGGCGTCGGACTTCGACGCCACGCGCGACTCGGCGAGCGCCACGAGGTCACGGTCCGTGATCTGCTTCTTCCGGTCGGCGAGAGACTTGAAGGCGGCGAACACCTCGGCGGCGCGGTCCGAGTCGAGGTCGTAGCCGAGGTCGCGCAGGCGATTCTCCAGCGCGTGCTGGCCCGAGTGCTTGCCAAGGACGAGCTCCGTCTGCTTCATGCCGACGGACTCCGGCGTCATGATCTCGTACGTCTCCGC
>JAFRSR010000131.1 GCA_017427485.1 Kiritimatiellia bacterium | reverse complement strand
GTAACCGGCACGGGCGCCGTCCCTTCGACGCGCATCAGGCACTCGACCGCCTCCAGACGGTCGAGCGGCCCGCGCGCGAACCAGGCCGCGCGCTCGTGGTGCGTGAGGTCGTGCGCCGCGCGGTCGGGCTTCACGTTCGGACCCGGACGCAGGTTGCGGTCGCCCTTCCCGAAGAGGCTGCAGGTCTTGACGCTCGTGGCCGACGCCTTCGCCGTGCGCGCGAGGTCGAGCGGGTCCTCGTTCTTCAGTCCGGGGATGTACTGGTCGTCCTTGAGGAGGCGCTGCTGGAGTTCGGCGACGTGCTTCTCGCCGTACGCGCGCGGCGAGAGCCCCTTCTGCACGGCGAGCGCCGCCGCCGTGCCGGCGGCCTGCCCGAGCGTGAAGAGCGTCGCCTCCACGCGCACGCTCCCGAGCGCGATGTGCGTCACGCTCTGGCAACGGCCCGCGAACATGAGGTTCGGGACGTTCTTCGAATAGAGACAGCGGTAGGGAATCGTGTAGGTGGGCACGCCGGGATGGTGCTTCCAGTAGCCGTTGCCATTCGGGTTCTCCATGCCGAGCGGGTCGTGCGTATCGAGCGGCCAGCCGCCGTACGTGATGCGGTCGGGGAACATTTTTCCTTCCAGCGCGTCGTTCGCGGTCAGCACGTAGTCGCCCGTGAGGCGCATGCCCTCGCGACGGCCGTTCATGTACGGCACGAACGTGATCTCGGCGCAGCGCGTGGCGGGCTCGTCCTTCAGGTGCGAGACGTTCTTCAGCCAGCCCCAGTACGCGAAGGAAATGCGCACGAGCTCGTCGCGCGCGCGTTCGGGGTCGGCCACGTCGTCAAACCGTCCGCCGTGCTCGATCCACCAGCTCGGGGAGATCTTGTTGACGCGGCGCGTGAAGCCCGCGGGCAGCACGTTGGCCCACGCGGGGGTCGTGTAGGGCACGGGCTCGGACCGCACGGAGTAGGTGTACGCCACGCAGCGGTCCATCAGGCAGCCGCTCATCGTGAGGTTGTCGCGCGTCTCGGGCGCGGGCCACTCGTTGTACTCGCTCTGCGCCTCGCGTCCGAACATGTACGCGGCGCCCGCGTAGTACCCCACCCAACCGTCGCCCGTGCAGTCGATGAAGATCGCGGCCCGCGTGCGCGTGCGCCGGCCCGTCAGCGTGTCGCGCGCGACCACGGACGCGATGCTGTCGCCGTCCTTCTCCACGGAGAGGACGCGCTGGTTCGGGATTTCGGCGAGGCGCGGCTCGGCGTCCACCATCAGACGGTACGCGCCGCTGAGCGTCTTCGTCTCCGCGCGCGAACGCATGAGGTTCGCCTCCTCGCAGAGACCGCTCTCGCGCATGTCCGTCTTCTTGTTCGGATGCGACCCCGCCGCGCCGTCCGTGCCGATGCCCAGCTCGACGCTGGAGTTGCCACCCATCACGGGACGGTCGTGGACGAGCGCCGTCCGTGCGCCCGTGCGCGCCGCCGCGAGCGCCGCGCCCATGCCGGCCGTTCCCGCGCCGACCACCACCACGTCGTAGGTCCCGCCATCCGCAATCGCGTCCGAATCGCCCGTGAACCGCACGCGAGCCGTTTCCAGGGCAGCCCCTTCGTCCGGCGGCACGTATGCGGCGTCGGTGGTGAAGAGAACCGCGTCGCACCGCGCGAACGCGCCGGAGAGGTCGTCAAGCGACACCAACACCTTGCCCTGCGGGAGATCGAACGCGCCCACCTTCTCCCAGCGCCAGCCCGCGCGCTTCGACGCGCCGAGCGGACCGCTCTGCCGTCCGTTCACCGTGAGCGCGAAGCGTCCGGGCGAAAACTCGGGCAGCCAGTCCTTCGTGCGCACCCACGCATGCCACGTGCCTGCGCGCGGAACGGAGAGCGTTGTCGTCGCGGACCCGATCGGCTTGCACACGCCCGGCGCGATCAGGTAGGCGCTGCCCATCTTGTGCGTGAACTGCGTGTCGAGGCGCCACTCGCCGTAGTCGGCGAATCCTTCGGCCTCCAGCCAGAGGAATCCCTTCACGCATTCCTTCGGCTCCGCCACGGGCGCGCGGAAGTCCTTGAGTTCGACTGCGGGCGGCCGCGCCGCATATGCGGCTCCCGCCATCAGCATCACTGCACAAGAACATATCGCACATTGACATTTGCGATTTGTGGACAATGTTGCCAATGAAGCTTTGTGAAAAACCATTTTCACCTCTACTTTTTCTCTACATCTTGCCTATAACTTGTTGAGACAGGATTACAGGATTTGCAGGATTTACAGGATTTTTGATTTCATAATCTTGTTAATCTTGATAATCCTGTAATCCTGTCTAAAAAGGATCAGAAGTTATCCGTATGAACATCCCCAAGCGCAACGCGAACGGCGTCATTTCCGGGACCAGCGCGTGCCGAGCAGGCGCAGCGCGAAACGGCGGATGCCGTTGAAACGGGTGTCCTTCTTCGACCAGTCCTCGTCGTTGCGGCAGTCACGGAGGTACGTGGCGATGCCGATCACGCGCCCGTTGCGGTCCAGCACGGGACTGCCGCTGTTGCCGATGACGAACGCGGCATCGACCTCGATCTCGCGCGGTCCCACGCCGATGACCTTGCCGCGGATCTCCGTCACCACGCCGCGTCCGTCGCTGTTGCCGAGCACGACCACCGGGTCGCCGATGTTCGGCACGCCCGCCGCGAGGTCGAAGGCCGGGACGGACTCGTCCACGAGCGCGAAGCGCACCATGTCGCGGCCCACGGCCTCGTCGCGCGGCCCGAGCCGGAGTCGCGTGCCGTCAAGGCGCTGGGCGATCACCACGCCCTTCCGCACGACATGCGCGTTCGTGAAGAGGTAGGGACGCCCGCCGTCGCGCACGATGAAGCCGGAACCGGTCTTCTCGCCGCACACGATCACCACGAGCTTGTCCTTGACCTCCTCGAAGCGCGTGGCCTGCGGCTGCTTCTTGCGGAACTGCCCGCGCGCGGTGCGCAGGCCCTCCGCCAGTTCGTTCATGCGTGCGCGGAACTCCTCGATCGGCGAGGGGCGCGGCTGCTGTCCGTGCGCAGCGCCCGCCGCAAGCGCGGCGAGCGCAAGCGCGCAGGCCATTCCCCGCAGGGCTCTTGTCTGCACCGACATCCCCAACACAAACCCGCCGGTTAGTCCAGGTCGATGACGGACAGCGTGTGGACCGGGTCGTTCACCGTGTTGAGGAGGCCGGGGAAGGCCATGTCGAAGTTCACGATGATGAGCTTGCGCGCGCCGGACTTCGACTTCGGATTCTTCCAGATGAGCGGTTCGCAGGGCTGGTCGAGGAGACCGTCGGAGCCGTCCGTGTCGCCGTTGCGCCAGAGCGTGGCGAACTTCTTGTTCGCGATGTCCCAGGTGTGGACGGCGTTCGTGGCGGAGTCGGTCATGATCACGCGGTGGTGGACGGGGTCGTAGGTGATGCCGTCGCAGCACGGGAACACCTTCGGGTCCTCGAAGATGAGCTCCGGCTTCGCCCACGTCGCATCGCCGGTACGCTTCATCGTGTAGAAGCGGCCGCTGCCGAACGTGCCGAAGAAGAGGTTGCCGTCGCGGTCAATGCAGAGGCCGTCCGCGCCCGAGTTGTCGCCGTCGCGGCCGGGCAGGGCCACCGTCTCGGTATTGCCGAGGAAGTAGGGATCGTTCTTGTACTGCGGCTTCGGGAGGAGCTTCACGGGCTTGTCGCGGCAGTCCGCGAGCGGGATGCGGTAGACGCCGCCGAGGCCCACGCCGTCGGGACGGTCGAGGTCGAAGTAGGTGTCCGTGATGAACATCGCGCCGTTGTAGAAGCGGATGGCGTTCGCGAGCTTGACGTCCTCCACGGCCGTCTCGATACGCAGGGCCTCGCCGGTCTTCTTGTCGATCACCACGCGCATCACGCGGCTCGCGTAGTCCTTCGAGAGGAAGTACTGGTTGTCGCAGTAGTAGAGGTTGCCGTCGGGTCCGTACTCGATGCCCATCGGGCAGCCGCGGCCGGTCTTGGGCGAGATCGCGCCCGCGCAGAACACGCTCCACTTGCCCGTCTTGACGCAGCGCTTCATCACCACGCCGGCGTAACTCTTGTCGATGAGGTTCGGAGCGGACATGAAGATGTTGCCCTTCTTGTCCTGCGTGAGGCCGTCCGGCAGGTTCACCACGTCGCCGAACTTCTTGAACAGGCGGGGGCGGAAACGCGCCTCGCCGTAGGTCTCAACCGCGCCGAGCGATGCCGTGATGGCGCACGCCGCAAGCG
The DNA here is from genome assembly GCA_017427485.1 of Kiritimatiellia bacterium. GTDB lineage: Bacteria > Verrucomicrobiota > Kiritimatiellia > RFP12 > UBA1067 > RUG572. The sequence goes on along the minus strand of JAFRSR010000131.1, from coordinate 2,155 downwards.
CGCACGCCGTGATGCCGATTGTTCTCTTCATTTTCTTTCCTTTCCGATGGATGAAATTGTCAACCGCGCAAGTATACCACAATTCCCCGCCCGATGGCTCGCCAAAACGGATTTTTTGTCAGACGCGCGATCTTCATTCGCGCGGTATGGCGGAGCAACAGAGGCGGAGCCCGCGGATGCCGCGGTCGCCCGGGCTACTCCTGCTGCGGTACGCGGAGCGGCAGAACCGCGCGAGGCTGCACCAGCCGCCGCCGCGCAACATCCGGGCCCCGCCCGAAGCAGGCCCAGCCGGGTCGGTCGTCGCACTGCCATAATCGCCATACCAGTCCCCACACCACTCGTACACGTTCCCGTGCATGTCATGGAATCCCCATGCATTTGCCTGCTTCTGCCCGACGGGATGCGTCTCGCCGCCACTGTTGCCGTCGTACCATCCCATATCGCCCATACTCCCATTTCCACCGTATGGCCCGGCCGATCCCGCGCGACAGGCAAACTCCCACTCGGCCTCCGTCGGCAGACGTGCCCCGCAGTGCTGCCGCGAGTTGATCTTCCTGATGAATCTCTGGCAATCTTCCCACGAAACATTCTCCACCGGACGGTTACCGCCTTTGAGTCTTGACGGGTTTTCTCCCATCACGCTCTCCCACTGAGCCTGCGTCACCTCGTACTTGCCAAGCCAGTATTCCTTCGTCAAGGTCACCTGGTGCTGCGACTCACCGTCATAGCGTCCCTCTTCCGAAGTCGGGCTTCCCATGGCAAACGTGCCCGGCGCGACGTAAATCATCTCCATCTTCGCACCGCCGGGAAGCGTCAAAATGGCTACTTGCCCTTGCTGCGGTTTCTCGGGCAATACGTCATTCACAACGCTCGCGGCGCGCTGCGGGCTACTGCTCTCGGACGACGCGCGCCGCGTGTCGCTCGGCTGGGGCGGGGGCGCAATCAAGTCGTTCGACGGCGAATGGACCGGCGCCGTGGCGGAGGCGATCGCATCCCTGCGCGCGTCCGGTTCGCGCGTTCCCGCGCAGCAGCAGAGGCGGAGCCCGAAGTCGTCGCCGCGGCGGTCGGGGCTGGTCCAGTTGCGGTACACCGAGCGGCAGTACCGCGCGCGGCTGATCCAGCCGCCGCCGCGCAGCACGCGGTTCCCGCCCGAATCAGGCCCTCGCGGGTCTTCCGTCGGACTGATGGAGTAATAATGCTCGTCATACCGATCATTGCACCATTCGCACACATTTCCGCTCATGCCGACGATTCCAAGTTCATTTCCAATGTCTTTTTCCTTTACCCGGTGCGGACGGCATTGATTGCCTTCGAGCTTGTCGAGGTCCCACTCGCTGTCATAAAGCTTCTGTTTGCCCGAGTTCTCGTAGTACCAGCCAACGGCGTCCATGTCGTTGCTGCCGCTGTAGGTATATCCTCGCGATTTGTTTCCTCCGCGCGCCGCGAACTCCCACTGCGCCTCCGTCGGAAGCGACCACCGCCATCCGTCGCGATCCGCCTTGTTGAGCGCGTCCACCAGTGCCGTGCAGTCGTTCCAGCTGACGTTCTCCATCGGGAAGTCGGACGTGTCCATGCCGCTGACAAGATTCCCGCCAATGCCGTTTTTGCTGAAAAATGCCACGGGACGTCCCTTGTCCAACGGCACGTCCATGGCCGTGACAAGCGCATTCCACTGTGCCTGCGTGACCGGATACTTGCCGATCCAATAGCCGTTCGTCAACGTCACCTTGTGAACGGGCTTTTCGTCGTCCACCCCGCGCTCGCTGCCCATCTGGAACGATCCGGGAGCCACATAGACCATTTCCATGCGAACGCTGCCCGGAAGCGTGAAGACCTTCGTCTCGCCGACGGAATCCGCGCCATTCTTGGCAGAGGTTCCTGGCGACCTCTCGCTTTTCTCCCCTTCCCCGGCCAACAGGGCCGCGAAGGCCAGCAAGACGCCAATCGTTATCGGTTTCTTCATTTTCATTTCCTCTCTGCGCGGCGGGGATAGAGTTCGGCGGCCACCGTGCGTATGGCGCCGATCAGCTCGGCGTACGGCACGTCCGCCATCGAGACGAGCCCGCACTGCGCGTTCGCGCCCTCGCCGCAGTAGCCCGTGATCGGGCAGTCGCGCCAGCAGAACCAGTGCGTGCCCACGAAGCGCGGGTTGTCG
>JAFRSR010000130.1 GCA_017427485.1 Kiritimatiellia bacterium | reverse complement strand
TCTGGAAGATGGACTTGCCCTTGAGGAGGTTGAACACTCGCTCCCATTCCTTGTCGGAGAGCGGCTTGTCGAGCTTGTCTTTGTTGAACGCCTCGAACTGCGCCTTGAAGTTGGCCTCAAGCGCCTCCTCGTCGGCGATGGCGACAGGGGCGAACTTCTGTCCGCTCAACTGCGATATGAGTTGCTTCTCAAGCTGCGCTTCGCTCTGATATGCCATATTCCCTCTCCCCGGCTCAACGCGCCTTCCCCTTGCCAGAACCTTGCCCGACCGACTTTGGCACATAGTCCACGATGTCGCCGATGTTGCATTGCAGCGATTCGCAGATGCGTTCAAGGACATTCGCGCCGACGGACTCGCCTCTGGACATCTTGGAGATCGTGGCGGGGGCGATGCCGGTTGCCTCGCGCAGGGCTGCGCGGGTCATGTCTTTGTCAATCAAGAGTTTCCAAAGTTTCTTGTAGCACAATGCCATATCAGTTCCAATGCCTTTTAAGGTGATTGGCAACTATTATAGCATTTATACCCCTAAAACCCAATGCCAGATTGAAACAAACTGATGCAAAATTGAAATATCGGAATCCGAAATCATTAACAGCTTCGGAATCTCCCTCGGCCGTGCGCCGAGCTGGGGGCCAATGACGCCCCGCTCTTTGTCGACTCCGGCGATCCACACGGGAGGCCGCAGCTTGTTGACATTGTTTCATAAAAAGTGTAAACTACTGTCGTTTTCATTTTAGGAGAAACTATGAAATTGACCGTGACTCAAGTCAGGAACTACCTGAATCGGCTGGGCGTCTGCATAGCCGGCGGCGAAACCGTCGACTTGCGAACTGCCCTACCTCTCAACATTGCGGGACGCTATGACGCGGTTCGCTCCGAGATTGCCGGCGAGAAATGCATCATCCTGTTTCCCCGAAGCGAGGGGATGCCGCCCGAGGACATTGCCTTGCACAACGGTACCGTTCGCAATGCCCTTTCAGCGCGCCCCGTGTTCGCATTCTCCAGGTTAGACAGGGAATTCGCCGCGAGGCTCAAGGCGGCAAAAGTCGCGTATGTCGTTCCGTCGAGGCAAGTGTTCCTGCCGCCTACCGCAATCCTGGAATCGGACCGTGCGTATGCAGAGGACGAAAAACCTCTCGGCGCGCACCTGACGCCGTGGGCGCAGGTCGTCCTGCTTGACTGCCTTCTGCATGAAAGGTTGCCAGGTGTCGTGTGGTTTTCAGCGCTTCGCGGACGCCTGAACATCACGCCGGTCAATCTATCGCGCGCGGCAAGAGAGCTTGAACGCCGCAGCCTCGCAAGAACGATCCGTTCCAAACGGGACGGCGGAATGGAATTCTCCTTCGACAAGAAGAGAGTCTGGGACAAGGCTTCGCCCGTGTTCGTCTCGCCGGTTCGCAGCAGGGTCAGGGTCAAGACAAAGTTAAAAGATGCCGTCAAATCCGGCGTCACCGCACTTGCCGAATACTCGGACATTGTCGATAACGACTTTCTGACCTTTGCTCTCCCAGCAAACGCCGCGAAGAAGATACCAGAAGCAAAGATACACCGCTACGACGGAGACATCATGGAATCGTGGCGTTACGATCCACGGCTTCTCAACGACGGCAAGGGCCTTGCAGATCCACTTTCCCTCTACATTTCGTTGAAAGGGGTCACCGATCCCCGCATCCAAATCGCAACAGAAAGGCTACTGGAGAAAACACTATGGTAAATTGCGGAAAGGCTACGCGCGTTCGTCTCGTCCATCGAAAAGAGAGGGGTGCGACTTCACCGTGAAGACCTACCGCCGCGACAAGAGTGGTGTCCGCCTGGAGCCGGCGAATCCCAACTACCCCGTCATCCGTCTCCGCGCCGGTCAGGAGCTGGACTACTTCGGCAAGGTGACGGCCTGCATACACAGATTCGCGGTGAGGATTTGAAAGGACTGAACATCATGAAGAAGTCACTCAAGCTACGGGCGGTGGTTTCGCCGACGCCTGCGATCATCGCGGCGGCGTATGACGAGAACGGCAAGGCGGATGCCTGCACGCTCGCGTTCTACACGCCGACGAGCCACAAGCCACCCTGCCTCACAATAGCGATCAACGCGACGGCGAGACGCAAGACGCTGAAAAGCATCCTGCGCTCCGGCGCGTTCACCGTCGGCTATCCGAGTATCGAGCAGGTAGCGGAGGCGGACTGGATTGGTATGGCGTCCGGCTACGAGCACGACAAGATCGCCGAGGTCGGATGGACGACCGTAAAGGCCGAAAAGGTCAACGCCCCGGTCATCAACGAGCTGAAGCTCACGATAGAGTGCAAGGTCGTGAACACGGTCAGCATCGGAAGCCACACGCAGATCACGGGCGAGGTCGTGAACATACAGGCCGACGAAAGCATCCTCGACGAGCGCGGGAAGTACGACCTCGCCAAGCTGAATCCGATAATCTACGACGAGGAGCAGTTCGCCTACCGCACGGTAGACGGCAAGACCGCCGATGCATTCAAGGCGGGGCTCGTCTACAAAAACAAATGAATGACGGTGCGCCATGGACTGGCTGATATTGATTGTCGCAGGGTTGTTTGAGGTCGTCTGGGCGGTTGCGCTCAAGATGTCAAACGGATTCAAGAACATCACGGCAGACGCGGTTTTTGTGGGCGGGATGGCCGCCAGCGTCTGGTTACTCGCCGTGGCCATGAAGTCGATCCCGATGGGAACGGCATACGCCGTGTGGACAGGCGTGGGCGCAGTCGGCGGATTTGTCGCGGGCATCGTCATGTTCGGTGAGTCCGCCTCGGCGTTGCGGATCGCGTCCGCCGCACTCATCGTGGCCGGGATCGTCGGCCTGAAGCTCGCAGCAAAATGAACACGTTGGCCCGTGCCGCGTTCCGTCGCGTGGGCGGGTGGTTGCCCGCCCGAACGGGAAAAGCCCGACACGGAGCAACGTGGCGGGCTTCTGGCGCAAGGCGCTGGCGCGGGCGGTCATACGGCAAGGCGCAGGGCGTTCCACCCGTCGAAAGATGCGGGCGGGGATCGACGCCGCCCGCTTGATGAGCGCCGCCGCTACACGATGCGGCGGGCGAGCGAGAGGAGGTTCTTGATTCCGTTCAGCTCGCCGAGCGCACGGGTCACAAGAAACTCCATGTCGTCAAAGTCCTCGCGGGTTCCCGCCTCGGCCAGCGCGACCATGTCAAGCGCGAAGAGTCCGCGCCACGCGGCGAACGTGACCGATGCGACATTGCCCACGAGGAAGAAAATGGCATCGAGATTGACCGGCCGGCCGACCGGCTTGTGCTGAAGCCTGTAGGCCGTTCGCAGGCGGTCTCGTCGGCTTTCGCGCTTCTCCTCGGCTCCGCGTTCGCGTTTGTACTCGGCCTCGGCGATGTGCTTCACCTCGGCGGCGACCATTCGCTTCACCTGCTCTGGCGTGGGGAAGCCCTGGTCTGGGTTCCAGTTCTTGTTCATGTGTTTTTCCTTTCCGTGGCTTTTGCCACGGCGCACATGATGCCGTAATGACAACCGACTGGCAACACAAAAAGGGCAGTTGACAAGTTGCCTAGTTGGCAAGTTTACAAGTTGACAATTTCTTTGTTGAACGCTCAATCATCGTGCGGCGAATCTTGTCGAACACGCGCGTAAGTTCGCCGGCTTCTGCAAGGACGGAGGCGACTTCCTTGACATGAGGATAGAGCTCATGCAGCAGCGTTATCCAATACTCGCTTTCTGACGCCTCCTTCGCAACCACGCCAATCTTGTGTACGAAGTCGGCGCTTGATTCGGCGCGATTCGCTTCTCGGTAGTTCGCTCCTACTGCCGTCGCCGAGCGCATCACCTGTTCACGTATGTTCTTCGATTCCAGTCCGCCAGGGATCTTGCGAAGCATTTTGATGACCGCAACCGAAAATGCGACCGTTCGTTTCTCCAGCTGGATCTTGAATTCGCTGTTGGTCATCGCGCGCTTTCCTCTCTTGGCAACTATTCAACTTGGCAACTTGGCAACTTGGTAACTGCATGCTGAATGTCCTTCCTTCCAGTTTCCAAGTTTTAAAGTTGGCAAGTTTTCATGTTGGCAACTTGGTAACTGCCTACTGAATGTCCATCCTTCCAGTTTACAACTTGCCAACTTGGCAACTGTTCAACTTGGCAACTTGGCAACTGCCCACGATACTTCCTTCTAGTTTTCAAGTTGGCAAGTTCTCAAGTTTTCAAGTTAGCAAGTTTACAAGTTGACAAGTTTACAAGTTTTTAGTGGTGGAGGTAGAAAGATTCCGAAGCCCGACCCACTCGCGCCGAGCGGAGAAACCAACCTCCGAAAACGCCTTATATTATACCATATTTCGGGTGTGACGAGGTTCTGAATATGTAATAGATGCTGAACCATGAAACTTCTCCCCGAAAAAGTTGGTGGAGAAAATATTTCTATTTTTTCTGATTCAACTTTCGCAAGCTCCGCAGTTGCTGCACCCGTTGCAGGTGAGGCGCGAGCCGCATGTGGCGCAGGTTTCACGGAATTCGCCCGTCCGCAAGGTTATCGGCTCGTCGAAGAGCGACCCTTCCGCAGGGCGAAGCTTGTACTGCGGAATCCTGCCCTGGAAGCTCAACCCGGAAAGGTACGCCTGTCGGCTCTGCACCCGCTTGTCGGGTATGCGGTACTCCTTTCCGTTCTTGACGAACACCGTGCCGGTCTCGATGAAGTCGAAAGTGACGTTGTACCGGCGGCACTGGTCGCTCAGTCCCTTCGCCCATTCATAATGGCAAGGCCGCGCCCCGTCGTAGTTCTCCCCGCCGCAGAGGACTTGCTCGAACTGGCCGGTGGCGAGGTAGCGTTCGGCATCGACCGGGCCGATGAGCGGTGCCGCCATGAAGCCCTTGTGCCTGGCGGGGACGTCGAGAAGAATGGACAGCCGCTCGTCAGCCCGCGTCTGGTTCTCGGTCGTGACCTGAAGCATGACGTTCTCGTATCCGTCGCCCCAATCGGCCGGAAGATGGTCGCGGATGCGCCCCGCCCTCTTGGTGAGGATGCGGAACACGATATCGGGACGCTTTCGGATCACCGCCCACGCCTCGTCGCGCCAGGCGTCCGCCTCCTCGACGAAGAAGTCCGTGGAAAGCCCGACCAGCAGCTCCATGCCGGGCGCGACCTTGAAGCGCCCGTCACGCCCACGCTTCAACGGCATGTCGAAGTTGGCGTTGCGGGACACCTTCGAGGTGTCGATGCCGCGCATACGGTCGAG
>JAFRSR010000129.1 GCA_017427485.1 Kiritimatiellia bacterium | reverse complement strand
TAACAACCCAAGAAAGGTAGAAATCCATGGCAACAGGAAAAGCACTCAATGGAAAGCCGTATGCGGGAAATCCGCACGTACGGTTTGATGAGGGGGAAGTCGCACCGGCGGCAACGCCGAGGCGTGGGTCTCTACTCTACATGAAGAACCACTTGATACAGAACGTCTGGGCGGCTGCCGTCTTGATCGGCCTGTGTGCCGTCACGGCCGAGGCGCGGACGCTGGTGTGGTATCACTTCAACGAGGGAGCGGTCGGCGAGACGACCACCTCGCCCGGCGAGAAGACGATCGTCAACGCCGCCGAGACGGGGTCGGTCTACGACGGGCGCGTGTGGACGTGCACGGCGAACGGATCGAGCGGCAACAAGGGCTGGGCGGCGACGTCGGAACACGTGGGCACGTATGCCGAGGGCTTCCCGACGAGCGTGCGCGTGATCGACCCGCAAAGCGGCGTTGCGTTCACGAACGACCGATGCTTCAAGTTGAATTCGGCAACGCACAACGGTTACGGAAAGTCCGTCATCGTCACCGTGGACGACACAGCGGAGTTGCACGTCTCGAACTTAACGGTGGAGGCGTTCGTGAAGTTCGACGAACAGCAGGACACCTCCGGCACGTGGCGTACCATCGCGATGAAGCAGACCGCCTCAACGAACGGACGATGCTCATGGGGCCTGCGCGCGGGCGGTGGCGGCGGATTGATGAGCCAGACGGATGGGCGGAACGCGACGAATGGTTTTGAAACCACGCAGGCGAACGTGTCATCGCCTTCGCTCTTCGACGGGAAGTGGCACCACGTGGCGATGGTGGTGGACGGCGAGGCCATGACGCAAACCATCTACCAGGACTACCGGCTCGTCAAAAGGGAGACGCTGAAGTATCCGATCGACTACACGGGCGACGACCCCATCGTGATCGGCAACACGGTCTACGCCAACTACGGGTGCTTCGGCGGCGGCTGGATCGACGAGTTCCGCATTTCGGACACGGCACTCTCACCGAAGCAATTCCTGCATTTCCGCACGCGTCCCGATGAGTTGGTGGACGACGACACGGTCGTCTACCTCACGTTCGACGCCCATTCGTGGTTCGGGGGCACATATCTCCACAACGAGGCGTGGGGGGCATGCGCCACGAACGCGACGCTCCATGTTCCGGGAAAGGCGTCGTTCGCGGACGGTGCCGTTCCCGGCATCGGCACGATTCGAAACGGCATCTACTCGTCGAATCTTGTCGCCAATGCCGGCTCTCTCTATGTCGTGACGAACAATGCGGCGATGAAATCAGCCTGCGTCCTTGTAGATGACCTTGACCATTCATTAGGCTCGGGGACATTCACGATCGAGGGGTTCTTCCGTTGGTCACCGGCGAACCTTGGAAGGGCCAACACGCATTATTTCTTCACTTCCCATCATGCTTCGCTCGGACGGGCAATTGACCTCCGTTTCGACTCGCAGGGCAGGTTGAACGCCTATGTCATCGCCAAAGGCACGTCGAATCTCGTCGAGAACGTGGAGGGAGAAGTAGTTACGAACACGGTCGAATTCTCGGCTTCTAAGGCGATGGCAAAGAACTACGGCGCCTTCTACGACGACGCCTGGCATCACATTGCGCTTGTCTATGACAAAGAAGCACAGATAGCGAGGGCCTATGCGGACTACGTGCTTCTCGGCACCGCAACCGAAGTGGCGGAACTCTACGTGCTTCCCGTCCATAAGTCATACGAGAACAACTTCATGATCGGAACGGGGTACGGCACCGGCAGCGCCTATCAGATGAACGAAGGCTACATGGACGAGATCCGCATCACGAAGCGCGCGCTCGCCGCGCAGGAGTTCCTGATGCGTGACGCAGCCCCGAACTTCTCCACGAACACACTGGCCTGGTGGACATTCGAGGAGGACTACCTGCCTGAGCCGAGGGCCGAATCGCGGAAACCATCCTCTGCTGGCACCTATTCGTTCACGAACGAGGTGCCGGGCGGTCCGCATACGATCATCACGGACGGCTACGGCAACGAATTGCGGCGCGGCAACACGCGATCGCTGAAGATGACGAAGGGCAAGACGGCGTTTGTCTGGACGCGCGACCTCCCGCTTGAGAATCACGATGCGGTCACCGTGGAGTTCTTTGCAAAGAGTACGTCGGCCAACCAATACTCGACGGTTCTGACATACCAGGGCGTGCGCAAAGGATATGAGGGCGGCACGTACGACGGCACGATTTCGTCCCCGAAGACAATCTGGGCGGTCCAAGGGGCGAACGGCAACTTGCGCTATCGCACGCACGTCGTGACGACGGCAAACTCCAATTTCGGCATGACGGGCAACTCTGAGGCCGAGGCCGCCGTGGACGGCAAGTGGCATCACATTGCCGCCACGTTCCAAAACGACAGCAGCTCCAAAGTTCGGACAACGTTGTACTGCGACTATGAGCTGGCAACCACGGCGACGACGAGCGGACAAATGCGGACGAATCTCGTCCACTCGATTCTGTATATGGGCGGTGCAATAGACGGGTGCATCGACGAGATTCGCATCTCGAAGGGCGTCTTGCCCGTGGAGGCGTTCCTGCGCCGCAAGACGCTCGGGCTCGTGATTTTGTTCAAGTAAAGAGGTGGAACATGCGTACAATGAAAACAACGATGATGTCTCTTTTCGCCGCCGCGCTCGTTGCGACGGGCTTCGGCGCGGGCGAACGGCTTCCGGTTGTCGCCATCGCGGATTACTGCCAGACGAACGGCGTCGTGTCGGCGCGTCGAAACATGGCCGAGGCGATCCTCCAGGCGGGCTGCCTGCCCGTCGTGCTGCCGGAGATGGAGGATGCGGCGGCGGACCAGTTCCTTTCGCAGTGCGACGCCGTGATGATCGGAGGGGGCATCAAGGGACATGACTATCCGCGCCGCTGCGCATTCGAGGGGCGAGTCATCGCGCTTGCGGCGAAGAGAGGGTTGCCGATCGTCGGCATCTGCCACGGCTGCCAGGTGATCAATCGGCATTTCGGCGGCACGCTCGCGGCCGTCCCGGACGACACGAAGCTCGTCCACAAGGACGCCAAGCGCTTTGAGCGCACCGGCGAGAGGGCGGAGCATCCGGTGACGGTTTCCCCTGGCGGATCGCTGATGGCCGGGGTGTTCGGAGAGGGAAAGCTCACGGTCAATTCGTCGCATTACATGCGGTGCCAGAAGATCGCCCCCGGCTTCCGCGTGACGGCAAAGGCGGACGACGGCGTGGTCGAGGCGATCGAGCACGAGCGCCTGCCGATATTCGGTTTCCAGTTCCACCCTGAAGCCTACTGGACCAAGGACGCGCGCTTCCTGGAATTGCTCCGCCTCGCGCTGAGAGGGAAAAGGAAGTAGCTTTGCCGTCATGCCGCCATCCAACGGCGTACCGCTGAATGTGAAATGAAAGGAACAAGAACATGAGAATGACGAAGATTAGTCTGGTAGTTGCGCTCGTGGCCGCCGTCGCTGGCTGCTGCACGCAAAATGCGGAGAACTGCGCGAAGCCGCTGGCACTGCGCGTGGGGACGTGCAACGTGCGCTGTCCGAACGCAGGCGACGACAAGGCCGGCAACGGATGGGACGCGCGCAAGGCGGACCTGATGAACCTGCTGCGCAAGCTGGACATGGACGTGTTCGGCATGCAGGAGGTCCACGAGAAGCCGTACGCCGACCTCTGCGAGGGGCTGAAGGAGTGGGAGCTCGTGGACGACTACGAGGTCACCACGCCCGTCGCCTACCGCAAGAGCCGCTTCGACCTCGTGAAGAAGGGCGTGTTCTGGCTCTCCGAGACCCCGGACGTGCCGCGCTCGCTTGGCTGGGGCGCGAAGCACATCCGTCCGTGCCTGTACCTCATCCTCGCGGACAAGGCGACGGGGCGCAAATTCTGCTTCATCAACACGCACACCGACCACCGTTCGGCGCTTGCGCGCATCGAGGGGATCAAGCTGATCCTGCAGCGGATGAAGACCTTCGCCGAGGGGCTGCCCGTCGTGTTCGTGGGCGACCACAACTGCGGCCCGGCCACCGAGCCCGCCATCGAGGCGCGCAAGGTGCTGAAGGACGCGCGTGACATCTCCGAGAAGAAGGATCCCGGCCCGATCAACACCTTCCACAAGTGGGGCGCGATCCAGGGCATCGACTGGCGGCGCTGCGACTACATCTACGTCTCGGACGGCATTCGCGTGCGCGACTTCGTCACGCACGACGACAAGCGTCCCGGCACCGACCGCTATCCGACCGACCACTACCTGCTCTCGGCCAGCATCGAGCTCTGACGCCGAAGCCGTCGGCAACGCCATTTGAGGAATCCGCAAAGTTGTAAAGGAGTATGGGCATGAAAGCAAACAGAATCGTCGCGTGTGGTCTGGTCGCAGTCGCCTTGGCGTGCGCCGGCGTGCGGCCGGCCGTCGCTGCCGAGTCGTACTGGTACGGCGAGGTCAACGCCGCGGGGAACTACGTTGCGGATCCGATGGGGCAGTCATCCTTCACGAACTCGGCGTTCTGGTCGCTGACGAAGGACGTGCGGCCCATCGTGTACGACGGCAGTTTCCAGGATTCAAAGGTGGACTACTACCTGTTGTTCAACGGCGCCTGCCGCACGCCGCGCCTCGCGACGAGCGAATGGAACGGCAAGTCGCTGCATGTCGGCTCGCAGTCATTGGGGAAAAACTCCACGCTCGCGTTCTGCGCGGTCAACCCGACGCCGATCACGGTGACATTCCACAACGACGGACTTTTCCTCGAACGCGGCATGATCTCGCAGTACAACAACACGCAGGCCTCCATCAAGGGGAAGGTTCAGGTGCTGTCCACGCAGGCGAACAAGATCATTTCCACCATCAACAACAACATCGGAACGTCAAACGGCGCAGCCGACTCGCGCAAGATCGGACTCGACTTCCAGTGTCCCGTGTCGGGTCCCGCAACGGCCTGGTGGCTATTGTCGACGCAGTATGATCATACGAGCAATGGCGACCTGACGAGCGACACGGGCATCTCCTCCTACCGGTTCACGGATCTGACGAACTACTTCGGGACGCTCGAATTCCGGGAGTTCTACAACTACAACGCGACGCAGACGAAGGAACGCCACGTGCGGCTCATCTCCGCCGGCGACATCGGCGGCACGGTGCTCATGCGCCGCCGGACGATCCTCGAGCCGGACATGCCGCAGTCGGACATGACGGTCGCCAACCTCACCCTCGACGCCGAGGCCATCCTCGCGCTCAACTACGACAAGACGATCGGCAAATCCGCCGTGATCACGGTCACGAACACGCTGACCATCCACCGCCCCATACAGGTCATTGCCGCCCACGGCGTCTCGATTGCGCACGCGGACGCCTTCGACGTTCCGCTTCTTAAGGCGCCGCACGGCGTCACGCTCAACGCCGCCGACTTCACGATCCACGACTACAACGGCACGACGCCACCGTTTAACTATGATGCATTCAACCATGTGGACTTCCACGTGGAGACGGATGCAGACGGACTCTCCACGCTCTATGTGCGCAAGTATCCGCGCATCCACCTGACGATGTCAGACGGAAACAACGAGAAACGCGTTTCGTTCGCGCGGGATAGCAGCACCTCGAACGGCTGGTCGAACGTTCTCTACCCCGATCCCGCGAATGACTATTACGTGGATAGCGGCCGCGCGCTCCGCACGCCGACGGGCAGCAATACATTTGCCGGGCATGCGCTGACGATGGGCGGCAACGCGCTCCTGACGGGACGCGGAAGGCTTGTGGGTGCTGCCGACCTGCGGCTCATCGGCGGCGTCATTCTCACCGACTACGCGACGGGCGACGCCGGTGACGGCGCGAACGCCCTCAATCCGTTTGCCGGCAGCGGCACGCTCCGCTACACGGGACGCATTCGTCTGCGCAACAACGGTTTTACGGGCGGGAGCGAGAAGGTAGAAGTCAAGATGTCCATTGGGCGCTACATCCGCGTCGAGTCCGAGATCAGCGGACGCGGACGGATCGACGTGTACGGCTACTGGGAGGGCCAGAACCATGCCGAACAGGTCGGTTGGGTGGAGTTCGCCGGCTTGAACACGAACTGGTTGGGATGCACGAGGGTCTGGTGCGATTCGAAGACGGACACGACGCGAAACTTCACGATGCCGTCGTGGGGAAGTTGCCCGAAGCTCGTGGTGAACGATCCGCGCAACTTGGGCGGCTCATTCACGAACTTCGTCTACAACGCGCTCCAGCTCGAGTGCTACGCGCAGCTGTGGCCGCGCTCGACGATGACGCTGGACGACGCCTCGCGCGGCATCTACGTGAACGGCACGGGTCGGTTCCTCGTCTCGAACGTGACGTTCACGGTGAAGGAGCGGATCACGTACAACGGCGAGCTGATCAAGGAGGGGCCGGGGCGCCTGCGCCTCGGCGGTTCGCTCGACCCGCTCTTCAGCGCGTCCGGCGCGACGACGCCAACCGCGAACAAGAACAAGTTCACGGTCATGGGCGGCGAGCTGGAGCCGCTGAACGCCTGCGTGTTCAACGGCGTGGCGATGACGTTCTCGAACGACACTGCCGTGGTGCTGAGTCCGCAGCCTGACACGACGGCGGGCGTGGGGCTGTACGGCATGCTGAACCTGAACGGTGGCTCCATCTCCGTGCCGGAGGGGACGGTGAAGGTGAAGATCGAAAACGGAAACGGCATTGCGAAGCCGCCGAGCAAGGACTTCCTGCTGCCGCTCTGCACGGTGGCGGATGCGGCGACGGCGGAGGCGCTGAAGGAGAAGTTCGTGATGGACGGCGGCTCGCCGTGGCGGGGCTATCCGCTCATGGGATGGGCCACGCGCGTGAACACGGGCGCCAACGCCGGCAGCGTGACGCTCGGCCTCGTCTTTGGCGGTCCCGGTACGACCGTGCTCTTCCGCTGACAGGAGAACGAGATGAACGGTGTAGCATGTGCCCTTGTCGCCGCCCAGGTGCTGTTCCCGGCGGCGGAGACGAAACCGACGCCGTTTGACGGCGCAACAGTGCGCGTGGAGGCGGGTGCGGCCGTGGTCGACGTCGCGCCCAACCACAGGTTCTGCGGCGTGAACTTCGTGTTCCCCAAGCCGATCGCGCTGAACCGCTACTGTGAGTTGGGGACGGAAGTGTCCAACCGGACCGACCGCGCGCTGGACTTCGTGATCCACGGCATCGCCAAGGGCACGCCGCGCCGGTACGCGCAGGCGAAGTTCACGCTCGGGCCGCGCGAGGGCAAGGTCGTGACGGCGTCCTGCGCGCGCAAGTGCTACACGCTGGTGACGGACGGCGACGGTCTTCCCGGCATGACGGGCTACGACCGCGCGTATCGTCCCGACAGCATCGACCGGAGCGGGGACATCGCGTCGGTCATCGTGTTCTCCACGCTGCAGGAATCGCCCGCGCAGTTCGACGTGAAGCGCGTGTGGGTGGAGGGCGAGCAACCCGACCGGACGTTGAAGGTCGACGACGCGTTCTTCCCGTTCGTGGATCAGTTCGGCCAGTTCGCGCACGCCGAATGGCCGGGGAAGGTCCATTCGCTCGACGAACTGAAGGCGCGGGCGCAGGCGGCGGAGACGGAGCTTCTCGCCCATCCCGAATCGCCGATTCCCGGCGTCGACCGGTTCGGCGGCTGGGGAGACGGCCCGCAGCTGAAGGCGACGGGGATGTTCCGCACCGAGAAGTGGAACGGGCGCTGGTGGCTCGTCGACCCCGACGGGCACATCTTCTTCTCACTCGGCTGCAACTACGTGCGGCTGCAGGGGCGCACGGCCGTCACCGGGCGCGAGAAGTTCTTCTCCTGGCTGCCCGAGAAGGACGATCCGCTGTTCGGCGACTGCTGGGGCACGGGCAAGCACCAGTGGCTGAACAAGTGCTTCTACAAGGGGAAGGGCCTCGTGTCGCAGTTCGACTTCGCGAAGGCGAACCAGAAGCGCATCTACGGTGCGGACTGGAAGGCGAAGTTTATCGACCGCCAGCACCGCCGCATGCGCGCCTGGGGCTTCACGTCGATGGGCAACTGGTCCGATCCGGAGGTCATGGCGGTGAGCCGCACGCCGTATTTCGACAACTTCAACCTCGACGGCGTGCGCAAGATCGAGGGTGACAAGAAGGGCGCCTGGCGTAAGTTCCCGGACGTGTTCGCGTCCGATTTCGAGGCGAACGTGCTGAAGTGCGCGTACAAGACGCGCACCGCGAAGTCGCGCACCGACCCGTGGTGCATCGGCTGGTTCGTGGAAAACGAGCTCCACTGGGCGACCGGCAACATGGGCGGCAACGGCGACGTCGCGAAAGCCGTGGTCGATTCGCCCGCGGACCAGCCCGCGCGGATCGAGTACCTCCGCCGCCTCAAGGCCGCGCACGGCGCGGGCGCGACGTTCAAAAGCGCTACGGCGGAGGACGTCCGCGCGTTCGAGGCCGAGATCGCGGAGCGCTATTTCTCGACGGTCAAGCGCGTGGTCGCGAAGGTCGCCCCCGGGCGGCTCTACCTCGGCTGCCGCTTCTGCAACAGCTACCCGGACGCGATCCGCGCCGCAGCCCGTCACTGCGACGTGGTGAGCTACAACAGCTACTCCGAACTGCCCATGACGCCCCGTCCCGAGACCGACATCGTCGACAAGCCTACGATCATCGGCGAGTTCCACTTCGGCTCGCTCGACCGCGGCGGGGTGCACGCCGGGCTCGTGGCGTGTCGTGACATGAAGGAACGGATTGAAAAGTACAAGGCGTACGTGCGCCACGCGGTCAGGGACGAGCATCTCGTCGGCGTCCACTGGTTCTTCTGGCACGACATGCCGCTCACGGGCTGGATGGACGGCGAGGACTTCGCCAACGGCGTGATGGACGTGGCGGACAACCCCCACCCTGAGATGGTGGAGGCGACGCGCGAACTCGCCCGTGAGTTGTATCGTCAGTAAGGAATGCACATGGAAACTGCTGGAAATAAGAAGAAGGAACTCACGCTGACGGCGCTTCTCCTCGGCGTGGTGCTGGCCGTCGTCTTCGGCGCGGCAAACGCCTACCTGGGACTTCGCGTGGGGTTGACGGTGTCCGCCTCCGTTCCCGCGGCGGTGGTGTCGATGGCCGTGCTGCGCTTCGTGCTGCGGCGCGATTCGATCCTTGAGAACAACATGGTGCAGACGATCGGCAGCGCCGGCGAGTCGCTCGCGGCCGGCGCGATCTTCACCTTGCCGGCGTTGTACCTCTGGGCGGAGGAGCGTCCGGCCGATTTCTCCGCGCCCGAGTTGCTGTTCGTCACGCTGATCGCCCTGGCCGGCGGCTTGCTCGGCGTGCTGCTGATGGTGCCGCTGAGGAGACCGCTGATCGTCGAGGACAAGTCGCTGACCTACCCCGAGGGCGTGGCGTGCGCGGACGTGCTGAAGGCCGGCGAGGCGGGCGCGCAGCATGCGCGGAACGTGTTCGTGGGGTTGGGTGCGGGCGCGGCGGTCAAGGCCGTGACGGGCGGACTGAAGTGGATTCCCGAAAGTTTCCTGTGGCCCGTGCGCGGTGTGTGCGGGGCGATTGGCTTTGACGTGTCGCCCGCGCTGCTCGGCGTCGGCTACATCGTGGGACCGAGGGTTTCCACGCTGCTTTTCGGCGGCGCCTTGTTTGGCTGGATGGTGCTGCTGCCCATCCTTGCCGTGGCGCTTCCCGATGCGGGCTCCGTGTGGGATGCCCAGAGCGCGAAGGCGATCTGGAAAAACTACGTGCGCTATGTGGGCGTGGGGGCGATTGCGATGGGCGGTTTCCTTTCGCTCATGCGGTCGCTGCCCGTGTTCATTCAGGCATTTAAGCCGCTGAAGGGCAGAGGGGGCGGCGAAAGCGGAGCCGAGGGGACTGATCGCGACCTGTCGATGAAGCTTGTCGCGGGCGGCGTTGCCTGCGTGGTGCTCTTCATCTGGCTCGTGCCCGCCGTGCCCGTGTCGTTTTTGGGCGCGGTGCTCATCGCGCTGTTCGGCTTTTTCTTCGCGACCGTCTCGGCCCGGATGGTCGGGCTTGTCGGCAGCTCGAACAACCCCATTTCGGGAATGACGATCGCCACGCTGGTGGTGGCCACATTGGTCTTGCGGGAGACGGGCATGGTCGGCGCGGCGGGCATGGTGGCCGCGATCGCGATCGGCAGCGTGGTGTGCATCGTCGCCGCCATCGCCGGGGACACGGCGCAGGACCTCAAGACGGGGCACATCTTGGGCGCGACTCCGTGGAAGCAGCAGGTCGGCGAGATCGTCGGCGTTGTTGCTTCGGCGCTCGTGATCGGCGGCGTGCTCATCCTCCTGCACCGCGCCTGGAGATTCGGGAGCGACGCCATCTCCGCCCCGCAGGCGATGATGATGAAGTCGATCGTGGAGGGCATCATGGGCGGCGGCCTACCGTGGGGCTTGATTGCGGGCGGCGCGGTTCTCGCGGTGGTGCTCACGCTCTTCCGGGTGCCGGTGATGCCGGTCGCCATCGGCATGTACCTGCCCGTCGGTTTGGGCGTCACGATGTTTGCCGGCGGCCTCTTGCGCGGAGCCATGGACCGGCGCCGGGGCGAAGCGGCCGCCGGCGAAGATCCCGGCACGCTCCTCTCCGCCGGTCTCATCGCGGGTGAGGGCCTCTGCGGCATCGCCTTGGCGATTTTTACGCTACTTTGAGGAAAATGAAATGACAGACCTGACAGAAAAGACGCTCGCGACCGAGCGGAAATACACGGGCAGGATCATCAGCGTTGATCTGCTCGACATCGAGCTGCCCGACGGTCGCAGGGCGAAGCGCGAGGTGATCCGCCACGGCAACGCGGTGGCGATCATCGCCCGCCGTCCCGACGGCAAGTTCGTGTTCGTGAAGCAGTACCGCAAGGCCGCGGAGGAGGCGCTCGTCGAGGCCATCGCGGGCGGACTCGAACCGGGCGAAGACCCGGTCGAGGGCGCGAAGCGCGAGACGGCGGAGGAGACGGGCTACGAGGTGACGAGCATCAAGTTCCTCACGACCATCATCTGTACGCCCGGCTACTGCGAGGAGCGCATCCATCTCTACTTCGCGGAGCTGTCCGATGCCGCCCACGCGCAGGACCAGGATCCCGACGAGAACGTGTATCCCGTCATCCTCTCCGAGCAGGAGGTCGAGGACGGCATCCGCAACGGCACGATCTTCGACTCGAAGACCCTCTCCGCCTGGCTCTGCTGGAAGCTCGCGAAGCTGTGAAGGACTACAGCACATCATTCCAGAGACTTGCGCTGTCGAAGTTCCGGTCAAGGTTCCATCTCTCGGCCGAGGACAGGCAGTACGTTGCTGAAAAGGGCCTGGAGACGATCCGCCGCCATGCCGAGGACTTCATCCGCACGCGTCTCGCGCCTGCGAATCCGCCGAACGACGGCCGGCAGACCCCGATGCGCGGGCATCCCGTGTTCAAGGCGCAACACGCCTGCGCGTGCTGTTGCCGCGGCTGCCTCGCGAAATGGTGGAAGGTGCCGAAGGGAATTGAGATTCCGCCGGCGCGGCAGGCCGGCATCGTCGATTTCCTGATGGCGTGGATCGGACGGGAGCTGGGGTAGGCATGGTCGGACTGGTGGACGGCAACAACTTCTTCGTGTCCTGCGAACGCGTGTTCAATCGGCGCCTCGTGGGGCGTCCGGTGGCCGTGCTCTCCAACAACGACGGATGCTGCGTGTCGCGTTCGAACGAGTTCAAGGCGCTCGGCATCCCGATGGGCACGCCCTATTTCCAGTTGAAGGGGCGCGAGGCGTCCGGCGAGCTGTCGTTCTGCTCGTCCAACTACGAGCTGTACGGCGACATGTCGCGGCGCATCATCTCGATCCTCCGCGAAGAGGCCGTGGACGTGGAGCAGTACTCCATCGACGAGGCGTTCATCTACCCGCCCACGACCGCCGCCGACGACTATGTTGCCTACGGACGGCGCGTCCGCGCGAAGATCCTCCGCTGGGTCGGCATCCCGTGCGGCGTCGGTTTCGCGACCACGAAGACGCTCGCGAAGATCGCGAACCACATCGGGAAGAAGATGCCGGGGGGCGTGTTCCTCATGCCGGACGACCCGACGGAGATCCTCGACTCCCTGTCCGTGCAGGAGGTATGGGGCGTGGGGCGGCGCCTCCCCGTCAAGCTCCGCGCCGCGCGCATCCTCACGGCGCGACACCTCCGCGACGCGCCGGACGCCACGCTCCGCTCCATCGGCGGCGTGACGCTCCTCCGCACGGCGATGGAGCTGCGCGGCGTCTCCTGCCACGAGGAGCGCGACTACGACGCCGACCCCGACTCGATCTCCTGCTCGCGCTCGTTCGGCGAGCCGGCCACCACGGCGGAGGCGCTCGCGGAGTCCCTCGCCGCCTACACCGCGCAGGCGGCCGCCAAGCTCCGACGGCACGGGCTCCTCGCGGCGGGATGCAACGTCTACGCGCAGGTGTTCGAGTCGGGCGGCGGCGGCGACTACCTGGGGCGCACGGTGGTGTTCCCCGCGCCGACCGACGCGACGAACGAGATGCTCCGCGCGATCCGCGAGGAGGTGGACGCGCTCTACGTCGCCGGAACGCGCTACCGCAAGACGGGCATCGTGTTCTTCGGCCTCGAGAAGCCCGGCACGCCGCGCCAGACCGACCTCTTCGACGACACGCCCCCCGCGGAGCGGTCGCGCCTCTACGCGGCCGTGGACGCGCTCAACGCCCGCTACGGGAAGGGCAAGGTGTTCTCCGCCGCGCAGGGCCTCGGCGCGAAGTCGTGGCACATGAAGCGGCAGCGGCTCTCCCGCCGCCCCACCACCCGCTGGGACGAATTGCTGACGGTGCGGTGACGATTTTTTGGTATACTACTCACATGTTCAGAAAGGAGCATATATCATGCAGCCTCCCCGAAACCTCCGCGAGGCCTTCCGCGACATGACGCCCGACGAGATGCGCGCGGCGTCGCGCGAGGTCGAGCTGGAGGAATGGCGCGCGGACAACCGCTTCTGCGGACGGTGCGGCGCCGCGATGAAGCCGCATGACGATCCGCGCGAACGCGCGTTCGTGTGCCCGGCGTGCGGCTATGCGGCCTATCCGAAGATCGCCCCGGCCGTCATCACGCTCGTGACGAAAGGGGAGAAAGTCCTGCTTCAGCGGAACACGCACTACAAGGGCGTCGTGTGGTCGCTCGTCGCCGGGTTCGTCGATCCGGGCGAGAGCCTGGAGGAGGCCGTCCGGCGCGAGATCCGCGAGGAGGCGTCGATCGAGGTGAAGGACATCCGCTACTTCGGCTCGCAGACATGGCCGTTCCCGTCGAACATCATGATCGGCTTCCGCGCCGAACATGCGGCGGGCGAACTGCGTCCGGACGGCGAAGAGGTCGTGGAGTCAGGCTGGTTCGACCGCGGCCATTTGCCCGAGATTCCGCGTCCCGGCTCGATCGCCCGCAGGATGCTCGACGCCTGGGTCGCGGAGGGGAACGAATGACCGGCGGCGCTTTTACAAGCAAAAGGAGGACAACATGGCAACGACGAAACGAACGAAGGTGAACATCGAGTTCCAGCTCGTGCGGGCGGAACTGAAGGGCGTGCCCGAGAAGGCGCTCCTCAAGAGCCGCAACATCGGGCAGGTCGACCTGATCTGGCCGCGCGCGACGATCGCGAAGAAATCCGGCGCGCGGGAGATGGTGTTCCGCAGGGGCGTCTGCGACTTCACGGCGGAGGAGTGGACGAAACGTGTCATCTTCCGCGAGGAGGTGGACGACCACTGTGGACTCGCCGTCTCGATCACGGAGCCGGTGAGCGTGCAGAAGGTGCGCCGCTTCGTGCGCCTCACAGCGAAGTACGCGCTCAAGATGGGTGCGGACTTCATGGAGAAGGCGATGGTGGGCTACGCCGACATCGCGTCGTCGCCGATCGATGCGCTCGCGGCCATGATCGGCGAGAAGGATGTGCCCAAGGTGATCGCGAAAGGCGTCCTCGACGTCACCGATCTTCCGGCCGAAGGCGAGGAGCGGATTGTGACGGTGCCGCTCGCGCGTCCGCTCACGGGTAAGGCCATCGGCTCGCTCACGCTCAGCCTGCGGGCATGAACCTGTGCCTCTTTTTCGAGGGAACGGGACAGGGCGTCGCGGGAAAAGTCACGAACGTGACGCGCCTGCGCGACCTCTGTTCTGCGGACGCGCGTCAGAGGCTCCACCTGGAGCCGGGGCCTGGCACGCGTTTCGGTTCGTATGTGCGCGGAAAGATCGCCGGCTCCGACTGGCAGACGATCTTTCGTGACGCACGGCGCTGGTTCGAGGGGAACTACGCCTCCCTGCCGCCGGACGGCATCGGCACGCATGTCTTTCTGTTCGGCTTTTCGCGCGGGGCGCTCATCGCGCGTCACTTCGCCGGGTGGCTGGACAAACTCGGCATCGCGGTCGCCTTTCTCGGCGTGTGGGACACGGTGGACTCGACGATCGGACTGGACGTGCCGGAAGTCTGTCCGCCCAACGTGGTGCACGCGCGCCATGCTGTGGCGCGCGATGAAACGCGGCGCTTCTTCCAGTACGTGCCGTTGAAGTCGGGCGGGAAAAATGACGTGAAGGAAATCCTCTTTCCGGGAAGCCACAGCGACGTGGGCGGGCTGTACGAGGACAACCATCTCATGGCGGACCTTGCGCTTGCGTGGATCGTGACCGGCGCGAAGAAGGCGGGACTGCGCATCCAGAAGGGCGCGCACGTCGTCCAGCGGATCGATGCGTCCGCCGTCGTTCTCCACGACTCGCACGCGCTGGCGTCGAATCTCTGGGGCGCGTTCGCGCGCATCCGGCGTGACCTCAAGGGTCTGCGCCTCCATCGCCTCTGCCGGGGAATCTCCATGAAAGGACACTAAATGCATTTCCACTCGTCGACGCGAACCGCCTTTGCATCCTTTGTGCTCTTTGCGGCGGCATACGCGGAAGAGGTTTCGCCGTTTGACGGCGGCGGATTGGCCTTTCGCGACCTGGATGTTTCCTTCACG
Source organism: Kiritimatiellia bacterium (assembly GCA_017427485.1). Classification (GTDB taxonomy): domain Bacteria; phylum Verrucomicrobiota; class Kiritimatiellia; order RFP12; family UBA1067; genus RUG572. The sequence goes on along the minus strand of JAFRSR010000129.1, from coordinate 11,661 downwards.
CCGCGCATCGTCTATTCGGGCTGGAAGGGTCAAGCGCGGCCCACGGCGGGGAAAGATGCCGTCTCCTTCGCGTTTGATCTCTCGGACGGTCCCGGCGGTTCCGTGAACGGCCGGCTTGAGTCACGCCTTGACGGGGACGGCGCCGTTGCGGCACGCTGGGCGTTTACGCCGTCCACGAACATCTGGGTGGAGGAGTGCGGCCTAGTGGCGTGCCTGCCTGTCCACCGCTATGCGGACGGAACCCTTGTGGCGGACGGCAAGTCGATTCATCTCGCGAAGGATTACGGGAAGTCTCCCCAGTTCCGCGGACGCGTGTCGAAGCTCGCGTTCCGCGACGCCCACGGACGTGAGACGTTCGCGCTCGTTTTCCCCGAACCGACGGACGTGCTCGTGCAGGATAGCCGAGGCTGGAAGTGTCCGTGGTTTGAGCTACGCATCCTTCTGGGTCATCGGTTCTCTGGCGGTAAAACGGTGGAGACGAGGTTTCGGCTGATTTTGCCGAAGGGCGTCCCCGTAGAACTTAATTCGCCTGGCAAGTACGTTCCCGTTGCATCCGAACAGTGGCGGCCGATTGCGTTTCCGTCCAAGGTTGAACCTGGGTCCGCGGTCGATCTCACGCGCTTCGCCGTTTCGCACGCGCCCGCCGGAAAATACGGATACGCTATCGTGCGCGACGGCCATTTCGAGTTCGAGAAGCTTCCGGGCGTACCGCAGCGATTCTACGGGATTAACGTCTGCTACGGCGACTGCTACCCGGACTCCCCCGAGAAGGCGGATGGCATGGCGTCGTTTTTTGCGGCGTGCGGCTACAACGCGATCCGCATCCACCACTATGACTTCAAGGTGACGGTCGGGAAGGGCGGCGTGGTGCCGGACGAGTCGCTGCTCCGCCGGATGGACTCGCTCGTCGACGCCTGCGTGCGGCACGGCCTCTACATCACGACCGACCTCTTCTGCTCGCGCGGCCATTCGGTGGCGTGGCGGGACGTCGGCATCGACGCCGACGGCACGATCGACTGGTCGTACAAGGCGATGGCGATTCTCCACGCCGGGACGACCGAGAACTTGAAGCAGTTCACACGGAATTTCCTGTGCCACTGGAACGTCTACACGGGACGGCGGCTTGCGGACGAGCCGGCGCTTTCGTGGATTTCGCTCATCAACGAGGGGATGCTCGCGCATCACCCGACGCCCAAGGCGGGGACGACGGCGTACGCCGTGATGTCGGGGATCTGGAAGGAATGGCTGGAGAAGAAGCACGCCGAGGGGGCGTTTGCCGATGTTTCGTGCAACCTGCCGGCGGAGGCTCGTGCCCGGGGCGACACGTCGGTCAGTCGTGCCCTGCGCGCCTTCTACGCCGAGAAAGAGGCGTCTTTCGCGGTGACGATGCGCCGTTTCCTGCGCGAGGAAATCGGCTGCAGGGCGTTGCTGACGAGTCTCAATTCGGGCGTCCCGCCAACGGAGTATGCCGCATTCCGCCAGGCGAACTTCGACTACACCGACACGCACTACTACTGGGACCATCCCACCACTCTTCCCGGCGGCGCGCCGTTCGGTCTGCCGGCCGGATGCCAGCATGACGGCATGAACCCGCTCTGCACGCCGTACCGCGCGCACCGCACGGGCGCGCGCCTTCCCGGACAGCCCCTGACCGTGACGGAGTTTCATTACTGTCCTCCCGGCAGGTTCCGCGGCTTTTCGGGCATGCTGACGGGCGCAAACGCCGCCCACGACGCGTGGTCTGGCGCGTGGCGGTTCGGGTGGGGCGGACGTCCAGGCGTCTGCGCGCCGCTTGAAGACAGGCCGCTGCGGAGCTGGTTCGAGCTGGGGACAGACCCCGTGGCGCTCGCGGGCGAGCGCGTAGCCGCGATGCTGTTCCTGCGCGGGGATCTGCAAGCCGGCACCACGCCGTTCGGAGATGGGGATGGCATCGTGATCGATTCGGTCGACGGATCCATTTCGGTGACGACCGCCCGGACGTGCGGCGGTTACCGTCCGTTCGGCGTCATCGACGCGGGATCCCTGCGCGCGGATGTCGGAAATGAGGGGGCGTGCGTCTGGGCGACCTCCCTCACCGATGCGCCGATCTCAGGCTCGTCGCGTCTCCTGCTCGCGCACCTGACGGACGGCACGGACTCCGGCATGGTGTTCCGCGACGGGCGCCGCATCCAGATCGAGCGGTGGGGCCGCTTGCCGCATCTCCTGCGCGCGGGGCGGGCGAACGTGTCCGTCGCCGTCCGCGAGGGCGCATGGCGGGTGTACGCGCTCGACGCCACGGGGCGCCGCCGGAAGGAGGTTCCCGCCACGCGCCGCGACGGACGGCTCGTGTTCCAGGCCGATGTCTCCATCCGCCCAGACGACGCCACGATCTTCTACGAACTCACCTGCGACTGATTCGAAGTTTTGATATACTAACGCCATGAGAAAAATTGGATTGTTTGTCGGTGCGGGGATGGCGGTGGTCTGTCTTTCCGCGTTTTCGGAAACGCGCGTGCTGGTCGTGCGCGAGAAGTCCTGCGTGGACGAGTGGCGCGTGACGGACGACTGCCGGTGGGTCAAGAAGGGGACTTGGCTCGCGTGCGGGGCGGATCTGAAAGGTCCGCACTGCATCGCCGCCGCGGACGGGACCGTCTATGTGGGCGACTCCCGCGGCGACGCGAACGGCGCAATTCTGAAGTACTCGCCGGAGGGCAAGTTCCTGGGCGTGTTGGCGGCCGTGCCCGCGCGCCCCGAGGCGCTGGCTATTCGCGATGGATTCCTTTATGTGTGCAGCGCGTTTGGGCCGAACGCGAACCAGCTCTTCCGCTACCATCTCTCCGACGGGAAGGGCGGCATCTACGGGACGGCGGGATTGTCCGTGCCGCGCTCGCTCGCCTTCGGTGCGGATGGCCTCCTCTACACCGCCAACCGCGGCAGCGGCGAGATTGCCGTGTTCGACGTGTCGGGCGAGAAGCCCGTGCTCAAGGTCGCCTACCAATCTCCCGCGCAGGCGCACGGCGGCATGCTGCTAGATCCTGACCGTGACCGACTGCTGATTCCCTGCAGGAAACCGGAGACAATCGACCTGATCACCGGCACGGCGAAGCGTCCGCTGATGCCGATGCCGATCCAGAACGCCTTTTCCGCTGCGCGCGTAAACGGCGAGTTCTGCTTCGCGGACCATACGGGCAAGATCGTCGCGTGGGACCCCGACACCGGCGCGGCGACAGTCCGCGCCACCGGCGTGCAGGGCGCCTGCGACCTGCTGAACCTCACCGAGGCGCTCGACGGCACGGCGGAGCGTCGGCGGACCGCCGCGTCCGCACGCCTGCGCGCCGCAGGGAAGACCTTCGCGTACAAGCGGTTTGACCCGGAGCGTCCATACGACTACACCCCGTTGCGCTACAACAACCCGAGTGCGACGCCCTATCTCAAGACCGGCCTCATCTGTTATCCGATGGCGTTCGACTACGATGGCGACGGCGACCTTGACCTCGTCGTCTCCAACTGGGGCATTCCCACGTGGCGCGGCACCTGGTACTTCGAGAACCCGACGGCGAAGGGGACGAAAAACGCGACGCCGATTTTCAAGCCCGCGAAAAAGGTGGGGGAGGGGTGCAGCAACGTCTCCGCCAAGACCTATCCCGACGGACGCGTGGCGGTGTTGCGCCAGAACCAGATCACGTGGGAGTTTTCGAAGACTGGCTGGGAGGGACTCCAGACATTGAAGGACCTGCCGAAGAACATCCACTACAACGGCGTCCGCTGCAACATGTGGCGTCTCGCGGACTACGATGGCGACGGCAAGGACGACCTGATCGTCGGCATCGGCGACTGGGTGCAGTACGGCTGGCACAACGCCTACGACGAAAACGGCAACTGGAAGAACGGGCAGATCCACGGGCATGTCTACTGGATCCGCAACGAGTCCGGCGCGGACGGGGCTGAGAAATGGGGGACGCCGCGGATCGTGCGGCTGGAGAACGAGACGCCGGTTGACGTGTTCGGCAACGCGATGCCGATGTTCCACGACTGGGACGGAGATGGCGATCTCGACCTGATCGTCGGCGACTTCCTCGACAACTTCACTTACTACGAGAACATCGGAACGCGCACCGCGCCCGTCTACACCTCCGGTCGCCTGCTGCGCGATTCGACGGGGGCGCGTCTCCACGGCGAGCTCTGCATCATCACGCCGGCGGCGGTGGACTGGGATGGCGACGGGCTCATGGACATGGTGTCCGGCGAGGAGGACGGCCGCGTCGCCTTCTACCGCAACACGGGCAAGGTGGTCGACCGCATGCCCGTATTCGATCCGCCGGTCTTCCTGCGCCAGCAGGCGGACCTGGTGAACTTCGGCATCCTCTGCACGCCGGCGGGCGTGGACTGGGACGGCGACGGCGACTACGATCTCATCTGCGGCAACTCCACGGGGTACATCTGCTTCTTCGAAAACCTGAGCGGTCCAGGCGTGGCGGAGCCGAAGTGGGCGGAGGCGAAGCTCCTGAGCTGCGAGCCGTTCGACGCGTCGCGCGACTTCGCCTCGCGCGGCGGGATGCTCACCGCGGATCCGATCCGCATCATGGCCGGACACAACGGCTCCATCCAGGGACCGGCCGAGGCGAAGTGGGGGTACACGTGCCTCAGCGTCGCCGACTGGGACGGCGACGGGCTGCCGGACATCATGGCGAACTCGATCTGGGGCAAGCCCCTGCTTTTCCGCAACATCGGCACGCGCACTGCGCCGAAGCTCGCCGCGCCCGTTGGCATCGAGGTGGAATGGGAGGGCGAGCAACCCGAGCTTGAGTTCGGCTGGTACAAGCCGAAGAAGACCGATAACCCGAAGGAGCTGATCACGCAGTGGCGCACCACGCCCGTCATGTTCGACATGAACGGGGACGGGTTGACCGACCTCGTCATGGTCGACCAACAGGGCGACCTCGCCTTCTTCGAACGCGCGAAGAAGGGCGGCAAACTCATTCTGAAGGCCCCGCGCAAGGCGTTCCGCGACGAGAACGGCGAAGTGATCCATCCCACGGCGCGGAAGAACCCGCAGTCGTGGACCGGCGGCACCGGCGGCGCGACGGGGCGGCGCAAGATCACGATCTGCGACTGGAACGGCGACGGCAAGACCGACCTCATCATGAACGGCAAGAACTCGCGTCTCTACATCCAGACCGGGATGCGCGACGGCAACTGGATCTTCGTCGACGCGGGCGACATGAGCGGTCAGCAGCTGTCGGCCCACACCACCAACCCCACAACCGTCGATTTCGACAACGACGGCATTCCCGAAGTCATCCTCGGCTGCGAAGACGGTTTCCTCTACCACCTCAAGAACAACGACTGGAAGAAGTGACGAAATGGGGATCTTATGGATGCTCTGATTGCCTCGCTGCCGATCCTGATGGTGGTCATCGCCATGCTGGGGTTCGGATTGCCAGCCAAGATCGCCTTGCCGATAGGGTGGCTGGCGACGCTGGTCGTTGCGCTCGCGTACTGGGGACAGGACGCGCTCACGGCCGTCGCGTGGGCGGCGGACGGCTTTCTCGAGTCGCTTGGCACGCTGATGATCGTCTTCGGGGCGATTCTCGTCATGAACACGTTGAAGCATTCGGGCGCGGTTGCGGCAATTCAGCGCGGCTTCAATGGGATCAATCCGGACCGTCGCGTGCAGGCGGTCATCGTGAGCTATGCCTTCGGCGCGTTCATCGAGGGCGCCGCGGGGTTCGGTTCGCCGGCCGCGCTGGCGGCGCCGCTGCTCATCTCGCTGGGCTTCCCGCCGCTTTGCGCGGCGATCGTGGCGCTTCTCTGCAATTCGGTCCCCGTCAGCTTCGGCGCCGTCGGCACGCCGACCCAGATCGCGGCGTCGCTCACCGGGGCGGACGTGTCGGCGCTGTCGCGCTACACGGCGATCGGAAACTCCGCCGCGTCGTTTATGATCGTCGCGGCGATGCTCTTCATCATCTGCCGGATGTTCGGGCCGAACCGCCGTGGACGCGATGCCGTCGCGGCGCTTCCGTTCGCGCTGTTTGTTGTCGCGACATTTGACGTGTTCTACTTGATCCTTGCCTTCGCTTTCGGTCCGGAGTTTCCTTCTCTGGTCGGGGCGATTCCGACGCTGGTGCTCGCCATCGTTTTCGCCCGGAAGGGCTGGTTGTGTCCGAAGAAGCCCTGGGACTTCGAACGGCGCGAGGCGTGGGAGAAGTCATGGCTGTCTGCCGTTCCGGTGAAGGCCGACGCGCAGGTCCGCATGAATCAGCTGCTGGCCTGGTTGCCCTATTTGCTGATCGCACTGATTCTTGTGGCCGCACGGCTCGACTGGTTTGGACTGAAGGGGGCGTTGACTTCTTCTGCCTGCACCTTCCGCATCGACCGCATATTAGGCTGCGAGGCAGTCAGCTGGAAATGGAACTGGGGATGGAATCCAGGCGTGTTGCCTTTCGTCTTCGTCTGTCTGCTGACGTTCGCCCTGCACCGCATGCCGCGGGCGAAAGTCGGCGAGGTCTGCGCGGACACCTTCCGGCAGATCCGCGGCGCGGCCGTCGCCATCGCCTTCGGCGTGTCGATGGTCTATCTCTACCGCAACACGGGCGTCAACGCCGCGCTTACCGCGAAGTCAATGGTCTACGTGATGGCCGAGTCCCTGGCGGGCCTGTTTTCGACATCCTATCTGGCCGTGGCGCCTTTCATCGGCGTCCTCGGCGCCTTCATGTCCGGATCCAACACCGTATCCAACATGCTCTTCGCGCTGCTTCAGTACGAAACGGCGGCGCTCGTCAAGCTCTCGCCGATCGTCGTTCTCGCCTTGCAGAACATTGGCGGCGCGGCGGGCAACATGATCTGCGTCAACAACGTCGTTGCGGTCTGCGCGACCACGGGCGTCGCCGGAAACGAGGGCCGCATCATCCGCATCAACCTCTTGCCGTGTCTCGTGTACTGCGCCATCGTCGTTTTCGTCCTCAGCTTTTTTGCCTAGTTCAGAGGGAACCGCGGGTATGTGATATACTGGCACCGACATGGAGAAACAACAATGAATGAAAGCGTTGAAGAGTTTTTGAGGGGAAGCGGATTTCGGCCGGAGCGCGAGATGCTGGTGGACGCGATGCGCGCGTTTGGAGACGAGGCGGCGAAGGCGATCGCGGGCGAACCGTCATCGCTGCGGATGATCGACTCGCATCTGCCGGGATGCGTGGATGTCCAGTCGCTCGTCGACAGGCCCGTGATCGTCGTGGATGCCGGCGGCACGAACCTGCGCGTGGCGTCCGTCCGGCTGACGGCGGACGGCCCCGTGTTCGCGCATGTTCGCAAGTCGCGGATGCCGGGAACGGACAGCTTGGTCTCTGCCGAGGCGTTCCACCGGGCGATTGCCGCCGAGGTCGATGCGGTCCGTGTCTGCGAGCCGCAGGCCGCGTGCATCGGGTACTGCTTTTCCTACGAGTGCACGTCCTTGCCGGACGGCGACGCGGAGCTGGTCGCGTGGTCGAAGCAGATCTCCGCGCCGGAGGTGATCGGCCAGCGCGTGGGCGCCGAACTCGTGCGGCGGCTGGCGGGAGGACCGCTTCCCGTCGTCGTCCTGAACGACACGGTGGCGACGCTGCTGGCGGGGCTGTCGCGTCAGGACACGGTCTGCCCGGGACAAGTCGGCTTCATCCTCGGCACGGGCACGAATCTCGCCAGCATCGAGAACGGGACGATCCGCAATGCCGAATCGGGGGAGTGCGACAAGGTGCCGCGCACGTCCTGCGACCTCGCGTATGACGCCACGCTGCCGGACACGGGCGCGGCGCCGTTCGAGAAGATGGTGTCCGGCGCGTACCTCGGCGGCGTCGGCCTCGAGCTCCTGAAGGCGGCGGCGCGCGAGGGGCTGCTGCAGGCCGACGGACTGGACGAACTCGCGCTTTCAACGCGCGATCTCGATTCGTTTGCCGCGGGTGGCGCGGATGCCGCGAATCCGCTCGCGGCGATTCTCTCGCCCGACGACGTTCCCGTGGTGCAGGAGATCGCGCGCGCGGTCGTGCGTCGGTCGGCCTTGCTGACGGCGGCGCATCTCGCGGCGTTCGTGCGCCGGTCGGCCGAGGCGGGGCGCGCGCCCGTCCGGATCACGGTGGACGGCTCGACGTACTGGAAGACCCGCGCCGTGGATTTCGACGGCATCGTCCGCGCGGAAATGGCCGCGCTCGTTCCCGACATCCCGTTCGAGATCTTCCGCACGGACGAGGCGCCGATGGTCGGCGCCGCCGTCGCGGCGGCCTGCGTCCGGCGTTAGTTGCCGAATTTGGTCGGCGGCGTGCCCTGGATTGTGTCCGCCGCCGCATGCCAGTCTTTCTTCAACCGGAAGAACGCGCTGCCGGCCTTGTTCTCGGTCTGGATGAAGAACACGCGGCTGTGGCCGGTGCGCAGGTTCGCGCGCTGGTCGGTGCGCATCGCGCCTTCGTGTCCGAACCAGTCGCCGTAGAGCCAGCTGCCGCACGTGTAGGGTTGGGGAATGCCGGCGGGCGTCTGCTTCACGGCGAAGATGGAATCGAACGTCTTGCGCGAGATGATCGTCTTGCCTTTCCATTCGCCGTGGTGCGCGAGCATCTGGGAGAAGGCGATCATGTCGCGGGGCGTGGAGAAGAGTCCGCCGCTCGCGGAGGGGAAGACGGGCTTCGCCTTGGGGAAGACGAGCTGCTGCACGCAGCGGTCCGCCGCCGGGCGGAGGGGCTTGTCGTCGGACGTGTAGGCGCAGACGAGGCGCGTGAGCTGCTCGGCGTTCGGCGCGAAGGTGGTGTCCTTCATGCCGAGCGGGTCGAGGATGCGTTCCTTCAGGAACACCTCGTACGACTTGCCGACCGCGACTTCCAGGCAGGCCGCCGCCGTGCAGATCCAGGCGTTGCCGTAGGCGAACGTCTCACCCGGCTGGAATGAGAGCGGACGGGCGGCGAGCTGCCGGGCCACTTCGCGAAGGGGAATGTCGCGGTTGATCACACCCGTACCGCCGCGCCAGCCCGTCGTGTGCGTCGTGAGGTGGCGGATGGTAAGCGGACGATTCGGCTTGGAACCATCCTTCATTTTCACGTCGGCGAACTCGGGCAGGTACTTCGCCACCTCGTCGTCGAGCGAGAGCTTGCCGTCGTCGATCGCGCACATGAGCGCGGCGCCGGTGAAGGTTTTCGTCATCGAGAAGATCGCGAAGAGCGTATCGGGCGTCATCTTCCGCTTCCCGCGTTCGGCCCAGCCCGCGCAGTCGAACTGCACGTGGTAGTCCTTGTCGCTCAACACGCTCACGACGCCGGCGATCCTTTCCGACGTGATGTAGCTGTCAAGCATCTTCGCCATGCCGTCCGTCGGATCATCCGCGCGTACTGCTGTTGCGCAGACGGCAAACGTCGCCGCGAGGAACGTCTGGACTGTCATTCGCGTTGCATTGATCAACTGTTTTGTCTTCTTCATTTGTTATCCTGTTATTTGGTTCAAGTCAATATAGAAAACCGAAGAGCCAAAGCGGGATTTTCTTGCCGATGCCGACTTCCGTGTCGGCGTTGACGACATACGAGTCCGGCAAGTCCTTGATCTGGCCAAAACCCTTTCCCTCTCCTCCAACCTCGAATAGATACTTCCCGTCAACGAGGAAATCTCCTTTGGAAGGATACGTGACGCCATGCGCATGGCGCAGCTGGTTCAGGAAGAATGTCTCTCGCATCGTTCCAGTATTCGGCGACGCGACAAGCGCGCGCATGAGATTGGGATTGTTGCAATAGATCTTGTCGGGGGTCGGAAGGTTCTTGAGGCTTTCCTTGGTTGATGAAGTTAAGAGCGAAAGGAGACCCGCACGCTCCAAGGCGTACAGAATCTTGAGACCTTGCTTCCTGTCCGTTCCAAGTTCACGGTACAACCTGTCCATGTTTGGCGTCAATGGCGCGGACATGGCCAGGACGGTGAGCATTCGCCGCGCCTTGCGTATCGTCATCGGCTCGACATCCTCGATTTCCGGATAGTCGACCTCAAGGACCTGATTAACGGTCGCGACGATCCGGTTCAGATAATGGCGCGGTTCGTCCTTGTAGAACGGATAGTACCCGCCATTGCAGTAGGCGTCGAAATGCGAAAGTACGGGAATCTTTTTGCTTACGGATCGTGCGAGTGCGACATGATTCGATAGAATGTCGGCAAGCGGGACGGGGGGCATGTCGGCGACGCCCTCAAACTTGAGATATTCACGAAAAGAGAGACCGTCCAGCACGTACGGGGTCTGTCGACGCGAAAGGTCGCCACCACGCTTCTCGAGTTTCAAAAGGGATGAGCCAGAATAGACGACCCTGAGGCGCCGGAGATTGTCATTGAGACTCTTTACGAGATCTTGCCAGTTCTCCAGCTTGTGAGCCTCGTCAATGTAAAAATGGGTACCGCCATGGGCAAGATGATATTCGGCTAGTGAATAGACCTCGCGAGCATCCAGCCAAATGTTGTCAAGCGACACATAGAGGGCCGTTTCAGGATTCGGCATTTGTGCGACGTGCTGAAGCAACATGGTTGTCTTGCCGACTCCACGTGCTCCCTTGATACAGACAAGGCGACAGTCCCAGTCCACTTCGGAATAGAGGTAACGTTTGAAAACGACGGGTGTATCGGCAACCAGTTCCGCCGACATCTTGAATATCTTTTCTCTTCTCGATTCGTCCATTGTGCGCTCCTTTAAGTTGCTAACCCATCTTGGACATGCGTAGGGTTTAAAAACCTCTTTTCATTGACGCTTTTAGGGTTTTGAAACTCTAAATATTATGCCATATTGCTCGAAGCATGTCAACGGCATGCGAATATCTGGACTGGGGATGTGATTTCTGATACACTTGTCAACGCGAAAGCACAAGGAGAACATTTTATGCGGACGACAGGCATATTTGCACGTATTCTCGCGGCCGTGACGGCTGCTGGATGCACCGTGGCAGTCGCGGCGCCGCCGGAGGGGATGCAGTGGGAGACGGCGGCGATCCAGGCGAAGATCGACGCGGCGGCGGCGAAGGGCGGCGGGCGCGTGACCGTCGGGAAGGGCGTCCATCCCTGCCGCACGCTCTACCTGAAGAGCGGCGTGGAGCAGCATCTGGAGGAGGGGGCCGTGATCCTCGGAGGGACGAAGCCGGAGGACTACGACGACGCGATGCCGCTCGACCAGGTCTACACCTACTCGAACGCCGTGCCGGCCACGGTTACGCGCAAGGCGTTCATCTTCGCCCAGGAGGCGCACGGCATCGCCATAACCGGAAAGGGCGTGATCGACAACAGCGGAACCGCTTTCTTCGACCATCGGACATGGGCCAAGCCCACCCATCTTCTGCGTCCGAGGACGGTCATCTTCCTGCGCTGCAGGGATATCCGCTTCGAGGACGGCACGTTCAAGGACAGCCCGCTGTGGACGATGTGGCTCAGGTTCTGCGAGAACATCACGGTTTCGCGCATCCGTATCGAGGACGAGCAGCGGATGATCAACTCGGACGGCATCGACTTCGACGGCTGCCGGCACGTGCGCGTGGGCGACTCGTACTTCAAGACGGGCGACGACTGCGTGGTGCTGCGCGCGATCCGCGACGAGCGGCGGCGGGACGTGCCCGTGGTGACGGAGGACGTGGTCGTCTCCAACTGCTACTTCAACACGCCGTGCCAGGGCGTGCGCATCGGCTGTCCGTCGGACGACACGATCCG
>JAFRSR010000128.1 GCA_017427485.1 Kiritimatiellia bacterium | reverse complement strand
TCTGGAAGATGGACTTGCCCTTGAGGAGGTTGAACACTCGCTCCCATTCCTTGTCGGAGAGCGGCTTGTCGAGCTTGTCTTTGTTGAACGCCTCGAACTGCGCCTTGAAGTTGGCCTCATGCGCCTCCTCGTCGGCGATGGCGACAGGGGCGAACTTCTGTCCGCTCAACTGCGATATGAGTTGCTTCTCAAGCTGCGCTTCGCTCTGATATGCCATACTCCCTCTCCCCGGCTCAACGCGCCTTTCCCTTGCCAGAACCTTGCCCGACCGACTTTGGCACATGGTCAACGATGTCGCCGATGTTGCATTGCAGCGATTCGCAGATACGATCAAGGATACCTACGCCGACGGGTTCGCCCTTCGACATCTTCGCAAACGTCGCGGGCGAAACACCGGTAGCCTCGCGCAGGTCTGCGCGAGTCATGTCGCGGTCAATCAATAGTTTCCAAAGTTTCTTGTAGCACAATGCCATGTCGCCTCTACTCCCTTCTTTGGGGAACGGCGGATATTATAGCATTTATGCCCTGAAAACACAATGTCCCAGTGAAAAAAGATTTCACAATTGCATATCATTCATATTCAATTGGATTCTCCAGTTCGGCAGCCATATAACACTACTTTTACACGCTGACATCAACCGGTTGCCGTGCATACTCTACTGCTGTTTCGGCTTCAGAATCTCCCTCGGCTGTGCGCCGACCTGTGGGCCGATGACGCCCCGCTCTTCCAGCAGGTCAATGAGACGGGCGGCGTGGTTGTAACCGATGCCCATCTTACGCTGAAGATGCGATGCAGAAGCGCGATACGTCGTGCGGACAACTTCCAACGCCCGCGCGTACATTTCTTCTTCGCTTGGACCGGTTGTGTCGGGTTGCGGTTCTGGTGCCGCATGGAACACGACATCGGGAAGCGATGCCAGAAACTTGGGACTACCGTACTGCTTTTCGACAGCCTCGATGATCCGGACCTCTTCTTCCCCGGAGAGATACGCGCATTGAGCGCGGGTAAGCGTCCCGTCCTTCTGGCGCACGAGCATATCGCCGGGAGCGCACAGGATATCGGCGTCTGGGGCATCGATGATTATCTTCGATTCCGATCCGCTGCGGGTCTTGAACGAAATTCGTCCTGGAATATTGCAGCGGAGGGCTGCGGACAACACTTTGTGGTCGGCAACTTGCGTTGCAACCACGAGACGGATTCCGGCGGCACGGGCGAGTGCGGTAAGCCGTGCAATCAGCGGCTCGACCTCCTTGCCGAAATTCTGCATCAAGTCCACGATCTCGTCTATGATGACAACAAGGTAACGCCAGACGATTTCACGGATAAAGAGATAGCCTTTGAAAACCACCTTAATGTTTTCATGCAGAACAAGCATGGCCTTGACAGGGACATTGCCTATGGTTTGACCGCATGGCTGAATACAACATGGCTTGACGAAAGGTTTCGCATTTTCAGTGGACATACTCAAGTTAACGCAACCGATCTGCGCAACTTGCCATATCCCACATCCGAGCAACTGGCATGTATGGGACGTATGCTTGAGGCGGAACAGAAATGGTCACAGCAAATCTTCGACAAGATAGCAATGGAGACGGCAAATGGCAAATAACGATCGTGCCAAGAAAAGGATTGCAGAGGCAATCGATATCCTCGGACAGTTCGGTCTTCCACGTGCGCAGATAAACGAACGCACGGCCTACTGCCTTCTCGGATTGCTGAATGTTACGCCGGGCAAGACCTGGCAGGAATCGGAATCGCCGCTTGTTGGCATCACGCCGATGATGGATTTTGCGCGGGAGCATTACGGTAAGAATTATGCTCCCAATACGCGAGAGACGTTCCGTCGCTTCAGTATGCATCAGATGGTGCAAGCGGGGATTGCGATTTACAATCCCGACAAACCTGACCGTCCAACGAACAGTCCCAAGGCGGCATATCAGATTTCCCCTGCCGCGATTGCCGTAATAAAATCATATGGCTGTCGCAAATGGACGGGAAATTTGGCTACGTTCAAAAGCAGGGCTTCGACGCTTGCTGCGCAATATGCGAAAGAGCGGCAGATGGACATGGTGCAAGTGAAGGTGCGTAAGGGGTTGCTGGTAACATTGTCCCCAGGCAAGCACAATGAACTCATCAGGGCAATAATCGAAGAAATGGCCCCCAGGTTTCTTCATGGCGCAACGCTTGTGTACATAGGCGACACGGGGGAGAAATGGGGGTTTTTCGACGATCAACTTGCAGAGCAGATTGGCCTTCCGGTAGAGGAACATGGCAAGATGCCCGATGTCATCTTGTGGCTTGCCGACAAGGAATGGCTTGTGCTTGTCGAGTCCGTCACTTCACACGGTCCTGTTGATGCTAAACGCCGTATAGAACTTGCGGATCTGTTTGCTTCGGCAAAGGGAGAAAAGATTTACATCTCTGCGTTCCCGGACAAGCGAACCTTCGCCCGCTTTGCACCGGATGTCGCATGGGAGACCGAAACTTGGGTCGCTGACAATCCTACGCACATGGTGCACTTTAATGGTGACAAGTTCCTCGGCCCATACAAATAATTCAGGTACAGCTGCGATGTGTTCATGAACAAAGATAGCCGAACGATTGTATAACATAGCAGAAGAAGGAGGACAACAATTGAAAGAGTTCCCGGTCTTGCTGTGCACGGTGCCTGAAGGGGCGGTAAAGGTCAATGCCGTCCTGAAGGACGAATCGCTGTGGCTGACGCAAGGTGCAATGGCGGAATTGTTTGGCGTTCAGAAGGCCGCCATCAGCAAGCACCTGAAGAACATCTTTGAAAGCGGAGAACTTGAAGAAGGAGTGGGCGTTTCCAAAATGGAAACAACCACTCCCCATGTCGCGATGGCGGGGGAAACGCAGGAATAAGTGCATCATGAAAAAAATCCGCTGTCCGTATTTCGAGCTGAACGACCAGCAGCGCGCCTACCACGACAAGGAGTGGGGGACGCCGTGCCGGAACGACCGCAAGCTATTCGAGTATCTGATGTACGAGGTGCTTCAGTGCGGCCTCAGCTGGAACACCGTCCTGCTGAAGCGCGAAGCCTTTCGCAAGGCTTTCGAGCATTTCGACTTCGAGAAGATCGCCCGCTACGGCGAATGCGACATCGCGCGTGCCCTCGCCGTGCCGGACATGATCCGCTCCCGGCGCAAGGTGGAGGCCATCATCCACGACGCGAAATGCTTTATCGCGCTTCGTCGCGAGCACGGCACGTTCTCGAAGTGGCTCTGGGCGTTCACGGACGGCAAGACGCTCCACAATCCCGACAACGCCAAGTCCGACGAATGGACGGTACCGACGCGGACGGAGCTTTCCGACCGCATCGCCGCCGAACTCAAGGCACACGGCTTCAAGTTTCTTGGCTCGGTGACCGTCTATGCGTTCATGCAGTCCGTTGGTCTCGTCAACGACCACGCGCGCTTCTGCTTCCGCTACCGGGAGCTTACGCGCGCGTGAAGGGCGCGTAAGGTGGAATGTCTCAATGATCTTCACGTACGACGCGGAACGAGACGTTGGGATATCCTGATGACGCCTTGCGCGATTCCGTGCGGGCCTCTGTCCGGCATTCGGTGCGCTTTGAGTCGAATGCACCGCCTTTGACGGCGACATTCCCTTTGCCGCGCTTCGTTGACGTCATCTCCCAGCAGTTGCCCCAGAAGTCGTAGCCGCCACATGCGCCCTGCGTCTTGGCATAAGCGTCCACAGGCTTGATCGCATCGCCCTCGCCGCAGTTGAAGTCCGCATCCTTCGGCATGTGCCCTGCCGCAAGTTCCCACTCCGCCTCCGTAGGGAGTCGGTAGCCATGAGCCGGATCGTTCTTCGTGAGCCACGCGCAATAGCGTTCCGCATCCTTGGCCGACACGTTTGTGACCGGAAGTCGTGCCTTTTCGGGCGCAACGGGCTTGCCTGTAAACTTCGCCCATTCCGCTTCGGTGACGGGCGTGCGCCCGATTGAGACATTGTTGCCTTTCGCGCCGAGGACGGGGAGGTAGGCATCCTGCCTGTCGCGCAATCCCGGACGGAAACGCGTGTCCGTGAAGCGCGCCATCGACGCCTCAATGCGCTGCTCACGGTCGCGGAGCATCTCATCGACGATGACCTGCATTTCATCGACCTTGCTCTGATGCCGCGCCGTGCGCTTCAACTCCTCCAGCTTTGCCTTCTTGCGTGCGATGACGGCGTCGTAGTTCTTGGCGACTTGCTTCCTGAGCGCGGCGTGGTTCGATTCGGACGGGTCGCGGCGGTAGGCGGCTATGAGGTCTTTCGTCTCCTGGTTAAGCTGTGGGCGCTCCTTCTCGATTGTCGCGGAGAAGCGATGCAGCTTCGCCTCGGGATTTGTCTGCATTCCGCCGCGTTCTCGATGTCTGCCGCGTCTTCCGCCTTCTCCTCGTTCTTGCGCGAAGGTGCAAATTGCAAGTGCCGATACGGCGAGTGTGATGATCAGTTTGTTCATGGTTGTGTTCCTTTCTTGTTGCTTGGCTATTTCAATTCAACGGTTACCTTGAAGAACCGATAGAGTTCAATATTGTCCTTGACCTCGATCCATACCGAGTCGGAGAAATCGACCTTTCCGAGGATCTTGTAGGTGCGGGAAGCATATGTCGGCGTATTCCAGCCGACGACGGGTGCGCCGTCCACGCCGATTGCGATTGTCGCGTTGAACCGGCTCTCGGCATCGTTCGGATCGGTGAGCGCGATGTACTCGGCCCATGTGGGAATGCCATCACCGTCGGGGTCTTCTTCGAGAACTTTGTAGTCGGCGGCGGTCAGCGTCGCGCCGCCTTCGACATTCCGCGAAAGCCAATTTGCCGCGTTTGCGTTCTGAATGACGGACGCCGCCCAGTTTTTCTCGCGGAGGATACGAAAGCCGACGTTGGGATAGCCTTGCGTCGGGTCACGTCCGTTGCCACGCTCCTCGGTACGGCATTGGCTGCGCGGCTCGTCGAACGCTCCGCCCTTGATCTTCATCTGCCCGTCCGTGTGCGCCGTGGCGAGCCATTCCCAGACATTGCCCCACATGTCAAGCGTACCGCTCAAGGACTGCGCACCGTTTCCATAAAGACTGTAGTAATAATAGACATCTGTTGGGCCGGACTCGACGTTTGCCGCGTTAATGGAAGCATCCTTCGGCATGTGACCGGCCGCAAGCTCCCATTCCTCCTGCGTCGGGAGGCGGTATTTGTAGGCATAGCCGGGCGAATTGTCGGTCAGCCATTCGCAATAACGGACGGCATCATCGTAGGAGACATTGACAACGGGATTACCTTCCTTGCCCGCCTCGAACGGGTGCGAAGGGTCGAAAAGCGCGTAAGCGGCATTCGTGACGGGGGTGTAGGCCACGCAGAGGTCGCTTGCCGCGCCAAGTAGCGGTATGAAGCCGTCTGCGTCCGGCTCGTTGTAGCGGTAGTCGCCGTCGTGTCTGCGTCCGAACCGGCTGTCGGTAAAACGGATCACGTTTTGTTCCACGCGATACCACTTGTATTCGATCATGTCGTCCACGATGTCCGTCATCTCATCGACGAGAGCCTGCCGCTCGTCTATCAGCTTCTGCTGTTGCCGTATCGCGGATTGTGCGGAATTCGTCGAAATCATGGTTTCAAGTTCCGCCGCAAGCGCATCCGCCTCGGCCTGGAGCTCGTCGCGCTTGTCGGCCTTGCGCAACACCACGCCATCGTAATTCGAGGCGATGGAGTCGCGCAGAGCCGCGACCGTCGCGGGACAGGCATTTGTGCGAAAATCAGCGATTCGGGCGGC
>JAFRSR010000127.1 GCA_017427485.1 Kiritimatiellia bacterium | reverse complement strand
GAAGGGACAGAAGGTCGACGTGTGGGATCCGCTCTCGGTGCCTGTCATTTCCGAGGCGGCTGGCTCTATCATTTTAGCCGACTTCGAGGAAGACGTCTCCGTCAAGACCGAGACCGACCGTGCGACCGGCGCCAAGACGCTCGTCGTCCTTCCGACTTCCGAGTCCAACCTCCACCCGCGCATCGAGATCCGCGGCGCGGACGGCAAGATGCTCGACTCGCACGACGTCCCGACGGGCGCCATCGTGATGGTGCGCGACGGCATGAAGGCGACGCCTGGCATGCTTCTCGCGAAGACGCCTCGTGAAGCCGCGAAGACGCGCGACATCACTGGCGGTCTTCCTCGCGTCGCCGAGCTCTTCGAGGCTCGCCAGCCCAAGGACGCTGCGGAAATCGCGAAGATCGAGGGTGTCATCGAGTTCGGCGAGAACGTGCGCGGCAAGCGCTGCGTCAAGGTCGTCGACCGCATTACCGGCCTCGTCGAGGAGCACCTGATCCCGATGGGCAAGCAGATCGTCGTCTTCAAGGGCGACCGCGTGAAGAAGGGCCAGCAGCTCACCGAAGGTCCGGTCATCCCGCAGGAGATTCTCGAGGTCTCGGGCCCGCAGGAACTCGAGAAGTACCTCGTCAACGAAGTGCAGCAGGTCTACCGCCTCCAGGGCGTCGAGATCAACGACAAGCACATCGAGATCATCGTCCGCCAGATGCTCCGCAAGGTGCGCATCACCAACCCGGGCGACACGGACTTCCTCTGGGGCGAGCAGGTGTCCCGCCAGAACTTCTGGCGCGTCAACCAGCAGATGATCGCGGAAGGCCGCCGCCCGGCGGAGGCCCAGACCGCGCTCCTCGGCATCACCAAGGCCGCCCTCGAGACCGACTCCTTCATCTCCGCCGCGTCCTTCCAGGACACGACGCGCGTCCTCACCGAGGCCGCCACGATGGGCCGCGTGGACGAGCTGCGCGGCTTCAAGGAGAATGTCATTCTCGGCCACCTCATCCCCGGCGGCACGGGCTTCCCGCTCCACCGCTACCTCAAGCTGGTGCCGCTCTGCGAGACGATCTCCGACGAGGAGATGGAGCGCCTGAACGCGGAACGCAAGGCCAAGCAGGACGCCATCTTCGGCAAGGTCCCGCAGGCCGAAGAGGAGGACGACGGCGAGGACGGCGAGGCCTTCATCCCAGTCCAGCAGCAGGAGGCGACCCCCGAGGACTTCGCGGCCGAGGCCGCGTCCGAGGAGGCCGCGCGGGCCGAAGACGCCGACGCCGGCTACGGCTTCGACGAATAGCGGATGAAGACGCGGCAGTTCTGGTATCCGCTGCCCGAGCGGCTGATCGCGCAACACCCCGCCGAGCGGCGCGGCACCGACCGAATGATGGTGCTGCACCGCGCGACGGGCGTGTTGGAGCACCGCCACATCGCGGACATCGTCGACTACCTCGACGAAAAGGACCTGCTCGTCGTCAACGACACGAAGGTGTTCCCCGCCCGCCTCCTGGGTACGTGGAGCGATTCGCCCGGCGCCGTGGAGGTGCTGATGGTGAGCCCGGCTCCGAGTTCGGAGACGGACGCCTGCCGCGACCTCGCGAGCTTCGACGTTTTCGAGTCGCTCGAGTGGAACGCGATGATCGGCTCCGGACGCCCCAGCCGCGAGGGGCAGGTGGCCGTGTTCGGCCCGAACCGCGAACTCACCGCGACGCTCGTGAAACGCCTTGACGGCGGCCTCTGGCGCGTCGCGTTCAAATCGGAACGCCCCCTCGCGCAGCTCCTCGACGAGTTCGGCCACACGCCCGTGCCGCCCTACGTCCACCGCGAGGGCACGGCGGAGGAGGAGCGCGACGACCGCGCGCGCTACCAGACGATCTACGCGAAGCACGTGGGGAGCGTGGCCGCCCCCACGGCCGGCCTCCACTTCACGCCGGAAATCTTCGCCGCGCTCGACGCGAAGGGCGTCCACCGCGCGTCCGTGACGCTCCACGTGGGGCCCGGCACGTTCCGTCCCGTGAAGACGGCCGAGATCGAGGACCACCACATGGACTTCGAGGCGTTCACCGTGCCGCCGGAGACCGCCGAGGCGATTCGCGCCTGCCGCGCGCGCGGCGGGCGGATCGTCTGCGTGGGCTCCACGACCGTGCGCACGCTCGAGACCGTCGCCTCCGCCCACGACGGCGAGGTGGTGGCCGGGAGCGGCGCCTCCAACATCTTCATCTACCCGCCGTACGAATTCAAGGCGTGCGACGCGATGCTCACGAACTTCCACCTGCCGCAGTCCACGCTCCTGATGATGGTAAGCGCACTCGCGGGACGCGAGCGCATCCTCTGCGCCTACGCGATGGCCGTCCGCGCCCAGTACCGCTTCTTCTCCTACGGCGACTGCATGCTCATCGTGTAGAGGGCGCGTGACGGAGTTTCGGCCAGACGCCCGCATCGGTGACTACCGCATTGTTCGCCTTCTTGGGAAGGGGGGCATGGGCGCCGTCTACGAGGCGCTCCACACGCAACTGGGCACCCGCTGCGCGCTCAAGGCGTTTACGCTCGACCATGGACACGTGGAATTGCTGAAAGAGAGGTTCCTTGCCGAGGGACGCATTCTGGCGCGCCTCCGCCATCCGAATCTCGTGCGCGTGTTCGACCTCAACGTGGATGTCGCCACGCAGACGCCTTACTTCGTGATGGATATCGTGCTGGGCGAAAGCGGCGAGCCGCGCACGCTTGCCGACGTCGAGGACGGCAGTGTGGACGAAAAGCACGTGGCGCGGTGGTTCGGCCAGCTGGCCGCCGCGCTCGACTGCATCCACGGCGAAGGGGTCGTCCACCGCGACATCAAGCTGAGCAACGTCCTTCTCGACGCGCAGGACGACGTGGTGCTGAGCGACTTCGGCATTTCGCGTTTCTGCAGCGCGCCGCTTCGGGAGGAACTGAACGTGGGCAGTACGTCCGTTTCCGAGGAAGCGCCGTCCGGCTCGCTCTTCATGGGGACGTCCGGCTACATGGCGCCGGAGGTGCGGCGCGGCGAAGAAGCCACGGCCGCGTCCGACGCCTATTCGCTCGGCATCGTCCTCTTCCGCCTCTTGACCGGCATCTGGTACGAGAACCGGCAGAAAATCTGGGACCTTCTGGAGCCCTTTGACGGAACATGGCGGGGCATCCTCACAAAACTGCTTTCGGAAGATCCGAGGGAACGTCCGAATGTGTTGTCGCCGCTTGCCGAGCAGCTGCATCAAAGTCTGGAACGGCCGCGTGTCCGCAGCCGAATCCGCGCGAGGTGGATGGTAATCGGCCTTGTGGCCGCCGCCGGGCTGCTCGTATGTGCCTGGCTGGCCACGCGCAATTTTTCAGGCCGAGGCAACAGCACCGTTCGCACGGACGATCTGTTCGCCATTCCCGCCGCCGCACCGGAGGATTGAACGTGTCGAGCACCTTTCCAGATACGCCCGCCACGCTCCTCGCGCGAATCGCCGTGGAGGCGACGGGGCATGCGACGGACGAAGCCAGCTGGACGCGCCTCTTCGGCCTGTATGCCCCGGCCATACGCATGTTCGCCGAACACATGGGAACGCCGCCGGCGGAGTCCGAGGATGTTGTCCAGGAGATCTTCGCGAAGCTCGTGGACGCCCTGCGCGCGGGCGGATACAGCGCCGAGGCGGGACGGTTCCGCTGCTATCTTGCCACGATGATCCGCCATGCGCTGGTCAGCCGGTGGCGCAAGGCGCAGGCGCGCGTCACATGCGTGCCGATTGAGTGCGTTCCCGAAGACGAATTGCCGGCCCTGCCGTCGGAAACGGAGGCGTTGCTCGACGCGAAATGGCGGCTTGCCCGCCACGAGGCGGCCGTTGAGCATGCGCTCACGAAGACCGCGCTCGCGCAGCAGTCGCGGGAAATCTATCGCGCCTACGTGCTGGAAAGGCAGCCCATCGGCGTGGTGGCGACGCGCTTCGGCGTCCCGCGCAACACCGTTGCCCAGGTCAAGACGCGCGTCAGCCGCATGATCGCCGCGATTGAGGCAGAGTACGACGAGTGAGCCACATTGCCCGTCGTTGTGGACAGTATCACGCGGCGTGGCGGTCACAAGCGCATCGTAACGCCACAATGATTGCACTTAAACAACTGTCCGTGCAGAGAATTCGCATCTTTCTCGTAATACTCGTATCTTGCACCGCAAGAAGGACATGAGAAACTTGATTTCTTCGAGTCTCTACTTGCTGATTGTTTATAGTGATGCTCAATAGCCTCACCTGCCTTATGAGCCGCTACATGTACAGCATGCCGACCTATTTCACTAGACAAAAGGTTTTTAACGCCTTCAACGGCCATTCCCAATAACACATCCAACATTGCATTCTCCTGTTCTGTCGCCCTCATTTCGTTTTATGGAGTGAGAATCGGGCATGTTCTCATTCCATATAACAGTTCCGATGAACCATCTAAGAAGATTTCCTTGCATATCTAGACTATTTGATTTGATCTAGAATCTTTCGCATTGCCTCGACAAAGGTTTCCCTGTCATTCTCCAAGAAATGCAATTTAAATTCATTGATGAAAATGGCACCGCTCTTCTTGCGACCCCAATCAAAAAAGCCACCTCCTTTTGTGCGTTCCCAATCAATCGACTTGATTTCTTCCCAATTCCACGCTTTTAAATCTAGGTCAGACTCTTTGTCGCTTACAATGTGTATGTAAAATAGACCTTTAGCTGTAATCAAAACAACAGTAATGCCGTTATCGTTCATTTCAAAATCCAGCGCAAGGGCATCTTTTCTTAACACTCTAATTTTTAACTGTTCATTTATCAAATCAATGATGGGAAAATTGCCAAGCAGAAGTGGGACTTTCTCAAACAAGTCTCTGCCGCCCTCTGCAACCAGAAAAAGGTGAGGATGTCCGATTGATGGGTCTTCTTGAACTATGCCAGAGCGAAGGAGTGCCGTACAAATTACCTGTCTACGCCGGGCGTCAGCGTGTAACATATTAAGACGATACTGTGCGCTAGGAAGGCCTTGTTCAGCCGCTTTTCGATACCACTTCTCGGCCTCTTGTCGATTTTCCTTAACAATATATTCACCCGTCTCATAGGCTAACCCTAAGGCATATTGCGCTCCATGGTATCCCTGTTCCGCCGATTTTCGGATCCATCTTGCAGCTTCATTCTGATCTTGGCGTACTCCTGTGCCACTCGCGTATTTGATACCAAGCTGAAGTTGCGCATTGGCATTTCCTTGTTCCGCCGCCTTTTTATACCATTTTGTCGCTTGGATAACATCTTTGGGGAAACCAACACCTTCTTCAAAAAGACCGGCGAGAGATGCTTGCGCGTCTACAAATCCTTGTTCGGCCGATTTTTGAAGCCATTGCTTACCTTCAGCGAGATCTTGTGACACCCCTTCGCCTTTAAACAGAGCTAAGGCCAATTTATATTGGGCTTCCGCATCTCCATTTTCCGCTGCCGATTTTATTTCTTTGAAATCTTCTTTGGACTGGCTATTAGGATTCTTCATGACAGCTTTATTAATGGACTTTGACATGAAACGTTCGACTCGGATTGGAACTAGATCGGTGTCGCCCTTTGAAAAGGGCTGCTTGGAAGCATATAAGATATCAACTGGCCATGAGATATGCTTGAGTTTGAGGCGCGCACCATCACACTCATCTAGAGAGGTCATTTCTATTGGTATTGCGAGGCGCACATACGCAATGTCTTTTGAGTTTGACACAAGCTTTGGTCGACTCATTACATGGGTTCTATCTTTTTTGCTGCAATCGAATGATGTAAGGACTTTTTCCCCTTTGAGTAACTCAATAGACATTTCCATGTTGCCGAGCAAGAACCACGAGACAGGAATCTCGGCAATCAATTTATCGCTGGCTACGCGAAGGTTGATCGTGATCACGTCCTTTTCTGCCAACCGCCATAGGTCTTCGATCCGCAACTGCCCGAAGTAGAACAGTTTTTCAAGACTACACGTCGTTTCGCGCTCACAGATTTCCTTAAGCCGTTCCACATGTACCTTCTGCTCTGTTTTCTGATCGATTGCCAATCTAAGCATGCGGCACTGGACAAGATTGATCGTGTTTGGTGGCAATTCCAGCCGTTCGTTTGGACGGGTAAATAGATCGCAGTAGTCTGTGAGTTCGATCTCGGAATCAGCAGACAGTCGCGCCATCAGCGGATCAAGCACATTACGCGCCTCTTTCGGATCATCAAGCACGGAGAGATAGATTGATGTGCAAAAGATACTCTGATCAGCATTGGAGGCATCATAGTTTCGTTGACAAATGGCCTCAAGACCTTTGCGAATAACATCCTTGTCTACGCGATCCAACTGCAACAATGCCGTTATCTTGATCATTGTAATATTCGCCGACATCTGGTCGGTTCGGAACAAGTTGCGGTAGACTTTCTCGAATTGTCCACAGGACGCAAGCGCGTCCTCGTAGTTATCTGTAGCGAGGGCTAGAATTGCACGATAATACCAATATGTTGAATAGACTTCGAAAACCCGCTCCATTGATTTTAGGCGCAGGAAGCAACGCTTGCGATTTGAATCCTTAAGGCAAACAACCAGACCTTTGACATCTTTCCCTGTGACACGCAAGCGATCGTCAAGGCGATAGGTCTGTACAAGTTTCCATTGCCGTACAAGAAGCATGTCGTTCATTTCGTGCAATTTGTTCATCTTCTCGGTATCGAGATCAAACTGCTTATCTTCAAGTTGTCCCCGTAATGCGTGTTCCGTCTTCTTGTATGTAGCATACTGTTCCGTTACCAATGGGACATGCCCCAAGACAGTTTTCTTGATAGACGACCAAAGTCCGCCATCGCCATTTACAATCGCCTCGGCGACGGATGTAGCCATCTTGGCCTTACCCTCAAGTTTAGCTCCATCTAAGTCGCGCTCCAATATGTGCTGATACCATTTCCGTTGACGTTCGTTCATGCGCATGCTATTTAACGTGTTCAGTATGTCGCGGATCAATTGAAGCGCCTCTTCGTCTGGAATACGATTGAGGTTGAGGTTGTCAGCCGAGATGTTTCGATACTCCTCCTCTAGCGCCACGACATTGTTATAAGAACGGATGACCTCAACGGAGTAGTTGATATGGTTGATAAGGGCAATCGTGTCCAATGCCGCTTCAGAATCCAAACGTTGCGGCTGTATTGACGTTTGCGCAATTACACTAAAGCAAAACATGGTGCCCATAAAGGATGCCAACAACTTTGATCTTACTAATCGCATGATTATAACCATTCCTTTCTTCTCATTTTGACTTTCTACAACGTTTGGATTCCATTTGGAAATACAGGGGATTCGGCACTACAGTGCTGGTTCATGACGACCCTTTTGGGGGCCATTGGGGTGACGCTGACATTTGGAAGAGGTGAGAGATGCAATCGAGGTTGATTTCGTTCCACAGTACTTGCAGGAATAGCCCGATTTCTCGCCACCTTCATAGAGCGCATGACGGCCCTTGCTGGGGCCATCTGGATGGCGTAGGCAAAACGACGCAGTCAGACTGTTAACAGATGTAGTCTTGTGCCCGCAATATTTACAGTAGTAGTGCCGTGTCACAGGAATGGCAACAACGGTAAGTACTAAGAAGAAACACATAATGCTAAGGACACTTACCATACGCGCCCCTTGCCACCAGCGGCAGGTGGCGCATTTCTTTTCAGCTACTCGATAGGTTGCTGTGCTCATGTGTGCTCCTTCTTTAACAAATCCAGGTGTGCCGCCCGCCTCTCGCTGGAGGCCTACGACAGCCTGGTTGAAAGAGGACAAGGCGACACACCCGAAACGGTGCCGCTCGGCTCCTTCTCAACCTCGGATTGTCGTAGTTTCCAGCAGTTGCAAAGCCAACACGGAAGAAGGTTTTCTCTCCTGCTTCCTTGACGGGCGGAAGTATACCACATCCGTTTTTGCCGCACAAGCGGAAACGGAGGCGATGTACCGTCCGCGCGACGCGCCTTCCCAGGCGTGCCGCCTTGCCCTCAAAAACATAAACGCATGGCGCCAACGCCGATGACAGCGGAAAGCGGAAAAAGTGTGCGCGGCGCGGCAACGCCGCACGCTGGCGCGGATTTATGGTATAATGTGCGGCATGGCAAGGTGGTTCAACATCGCGGGGCCGTGCATCGCGGCCGATCATTACATGCTTCCGGCTTCCGAAAGGCTGCCGGAGGTTGGTTCTCTCATCAGGAAAAAACAGTACTTCGTCGTCCACGCCCCGCGGCAGTGCGGCAAGACGACCGCGTTCCGCGCGCTGATGGACGAGATCAACGCGAAGGGCGACATGGCCG